>JBGQHM010000014.1:0-37975 GCA_041497995.1 Binatia bacterium
AGAACGACCATGGCGAGATCCTCTACGCTCGAATCGGGGTCGTCTTGGAGAAGCCGAGCGGTGTGCAACCGGACATCATCTTCGTAGCGAAGGACCGCCTTTCCATCATTCAAGAGAAGGCCGTGTTCGGCGCACCGGACTTGGTCGTTGAGCTGCTCTCGTCCTCGACAGCGGGGCGTGATCGCGGCATCAAGAAGGAACTCCACGCGCGTACTGGGGTAGCGCACTACTGGCTGCTGGATCCGCGCAAGAACGTCCTGCAAGCATTTCGCCGGAACGGGCACGTACATCGTGGAAGCGGAGCGCACCGGCGCTGCTACCTTCCGCCCGTCCCTCTTCCCCGGCTTGTCGATCCGTCTCTCCGACGTGTGGGTGCCGGCTCACCCTTGAAAGAACCGCCGCAGTTCAGCGACCCGCAGGAGGGGCGACGACCGGCGTTAGCGATGAATCACCAGCCCACGCGCCGCAAGATTCCTCCACGCTGGGACGCGCCCTCGAACCACGCCTGAGGATCTCGGTCAGCAGGCGTGACGGCAACGACCACTTTCAAACGGCAGGAAGTGCGCACGGAGCGTGCGCTCCCACCAACACCTGCAATGCAGGTATCTTGACTGCCTGCACACGAGCGGAGCTACTCGTGGACTTGACGTTTCCACTCCAATCGATGGTGAACGTTACTCCTGAGTGAGAATTGCCAGCAGTGAGGGCCAGCTCAAAGCTGTCCGGCGGGACGCCGTTGGGGAGTAGGGTCACGAACAGGATCTTGTTGGGATCAGGGGTAATGAGGGCCGCACCGCTGATGGTGACTGAGTCGACGTGATTGCCCCCGACTGTGTCCACGTTGCGTACATCGATCAGGACGGGGAATCCGCGGAATTTGATCGTGTTCGTCCCTTCGACCGAGACGCTGGCATTTGGCTCGATGAGCGTCACTCTTAGCCGCTTGCAGAGCATCACCGGTGCCAGTGCCCGCACAGCGTCGCGCATTCAGATCCGGTGAGAGAGTGCTGGTGAGCTGTTAGGAAGAGCTATCGATCACTGAAAGGCTGGGCGAACAGTGTAAGGTTTGGGAGAGCTGTCAGCTATCAGGGATCAGCCGGAGGAGGGGAATACGATGCAGGCCATCAAGCCCGTAGGGGCGAGGCATTTCCCATTGCCCCGATACGGGCGGTCTCTACAACACGGAATGTACGCACCGCGCGCAGCGGCCGTTCACACCCGGAAATGCCTCGCCCTTCTGCAGCCCATGCCCATGCGCCAACACCGCGTACGCCACTCCAGCCCACAGCGGTCGCACGCAATTTTGACTGTTCGTACTCTGCACGGGGGAATGCCTCGCCCCTACATTGCTGCCCGAATGGCATTCGATCCTGACCACCAACATCTTCGATCGATCCGCCTGCGGAACTATGACCATCGTTCAGCGGCCGATCACACCCGGAAATGCCTCGCCCTTCTTTGCAGCCCATGCTCATGCGCCAACGCCGCATACAATCCGCGGCGCCGGAAGGGCGAGGCATTTCCCAGCAACCGCGTACGCCACTCCAGCCCACAGCGGTCGCACCCAATTTGACTGTTCGTACTCTGCACGGGGAAATGCCTCGCCCCTACGGGCTTGATGACCTGGATCGTGTTGCCCTCCTCCAGCTGATCGCCGACAGCTCACCTGATCCCGTACTGCTTGATCTTCTGATGCAGCACGGGGCGCGACAGCCCCAGCTCTTTGGCGGCACGGGTGATGTTCCCGCCAAGCCTGCGGAGCATGTCGGTGATGTACTGCGCCTCGAAGGCGGCGCGCACTTCGCGGAGGGAACCCGACGATTGCGGATAGCGGATAGCGGATTGCGGATTTCCAGTAGGGTGGGCTTCGCCCACCATCTCTGCGGCCTTCGCCGCCCGCGGGACGGCCGTCAGTTTCGCGGACAGATGCGACATGCCGATGGTGGCGCCGTCGCGGGCGATGGCGACGGCGCGGTCGATCTCGTTTTGCAGCTCGCGCACGTTGCCCGGCCAGGCGAAACGCGCCAGCGCCGCCAGCGCCACCGGCTCGATTCCGGCGATGCGCTTGCGATGGCGCTCGGCGGCGACGCCTAGGAAGCGGTCGACGAGCAAGACCACGTCGTCACCGCGCTCATGCAGCGGCGGCAGGTGGATCGGGAAGGCGGCGAGCCGATAGTACAGGTCGCGGCGGAACGCCCCACGATCCATCTCGGCCGTGAGGTCGCGGTTGGTCGCGGAGATGATGCGCACGTCGACGGTGCGCGGTCGCGTGTCGCCGACCGGCGTGACTTCGCCCTCCTGCACGACGCGCAGCAGGCGCGCTTGCATGGCCGCCGGCATCTCGCCGATCTCGTCGAGGAAGATGGTGCCGCCGTCGGCGGCTTCGAACAAGCCGCCGCGATCCGCCGCGGCACCGGTGAACGCCCCTTTGCGATGCCCAAACAGCTCGCTCTCCAGCAACGCCTCCGGCAGCGCCGCGCAGTTCACCGCGATGAACGGTCCCTCAGCGCGGCCGCTGGTGCCGTGGATGCCGCGCGCCACCAACTCCTTGCCCGTGCCTGTCTCGCCGTCGATGAGCACGGCAATCGGCGATGCCGCGGCGCTCTGCATGAGGCGGAGGACCTGCAACATTTCCGGCGTCGAACCGATGATCCCCGTGAAGCCAGCGCCCCCGCCGGCGTCGCGGCGCAATGCTACGACGTGCGGGCGCGATCGCTCTTCAGGAGTCTTGAGCGCGGCATGGCGGTATGCGTGGCAAATCGCGACGGTGTCGCTCGGTGCCAGGGCTTCTCGAGATGCCAGACGCTCCATATTCACCCTATGAGTTGCGCGAAGGAGAGCAAGGCGGGTGCCCTAGAATCGACCCGGCTCGTAACTCCTCGACGCGGCCACGGCAGCGAAGTGTGCACTTGGGTGCTCACTACCCGCGTACACACTAGTGTACAAGACGATACGCGGACGGCAGAGTCCGGGCACCACAGCCTTTGACAATCATTCACAACGGCGCGTACAAGTCGCTCGGAGCCACGATGGTGTTGCGCCCTGACCACCAAGCCCCGCCGACTGTCGGGGGGCGATACGCGCCGCAACGGCTGCTCGGTGAGGGCAGTCGCAAACGCGTCTTCCTGGCGCGCGACCTCCGCCTCGAGCGCGACGTCGCGCTCGCTCTGATCAAGACCGACGGGCTCGACGACGCCGGCCGCGCGCGCGTCGCGCAGGAGGTCTCGGCGCTGGCGCGGCTCGGCGACCACCCGCGCGTGGTGACGATCTTCGACGTCGGCGAGGACGACGGGCAGCCATACCTGGTGAGCCAGTACCTGGCGGGTGGCACCTTGGAGGCTCGGCTCGCCGGCTCGCAGAACGGGGGTCTGCCGATCGGCGAGGTGGTGGAGCTGGGAGTGCAACTCTGCGAGGCGCTGGCGCACGTGCACGCGGCGGGGATCACGCACCGGGACCTGAAGCCGGCCAACGTGTGGCTCACCGCCAGCGGCGCGGCGACGCTGGGAGACTTCGGCATCGCCGCCGAGATCGGCAAGGCGCGACTCACTTCCGAGGGGCTCGTGCTCGGCACGGTCGCCTACCTCGCGCCGGAGCAGGCGCTCGCTGCCCAGCCCGATGCGCGCAGCGACCTCTACTCGCTCGGGGTGGTGCTCTACGAGGCGCTCACCGGGCAGCTGCCGTTCACCGGCGACGATCCGGTGGCCGTCGTCTATCAGCACGTGCACACGCCGCCGGTGGCGCCGTCGTGGCGCCGCAGTGGAATCCCGCGCGGGCTCGAGAGCCTCGTTGTGCACCTATTGGAGAAAACACCGGAGCGTCGTCCGGCGAGTGCGGCGGCGGTGCGCGATGCCCTCGCACGCCTGAGTCTTGCCGGCCCGGCGGACGACTACGCCGGCGCGCCCGTCAATCCTCTCGACCAGCTCGCCGGTGGCGTGTTCGTCGGTCGCACGGCCGAGATGGCATCCCTCCGCCGCTGGTTGGAAGAGGCGCGCGGTGGGCACGGGCGGCTCGCCCTCGTCAGCGGCGAGGCGGGCATCGGCAAGACGCGCACGGCCGAGGAGTTGGCAACCTACGCGCGCCTGCGCGGCGTCGAGGTCGTGTGGGGGCGCTGCTCCGAGGACGCCGGAGCGCCGGCGTTCTGGCCGTGGGTGCAAGTGGTGCGCGCGCTCAGTGCGGTGCAGAGTGCCGCGGCGCTCCGCAGCCTCCTCGGCGCCGATGCCGCATTGGTCGCCGCGCTTGTGCCGGAGATCGGCGAGCAGCTCGCGTTGGACGTAGCCCCGACGGCGCTGCCGGACTCGGAGGAAGCGCGCTTCCGACTCTTCGATGCGCTGTCCAGGCTGCTCCGTTCCGCCGCCGAGGAACGACCTCTCCTCGTGGTGCTGGATGATCTCCATGGCGCCGACGCATCGTCCTTGCGCTGTCTGGAGTTCATCGCGCGCGAGCTCGGCGCGACGTGCGTGCTGGCCCTGGGAACCTATCGCGACATCGATCTCGACCCGGACCATCCGCTCACGCACGCGCTGGGTGAGACCATGCGGGCACCCTCGACGCAGCGTGTCGCGCTGGTCGGGTTGAGCGAGGCGGAGGTAGGGCGCTTCGTCGAGCTGACAGCCGGCCGCGTCGGAGCGGCACCCGTGGTTCGTGCTGTACACGGTGCTAGCGAAGGCAACCCATTTCTCGTCACCGAGGTGGTGCGGCTGCTGATCGCGGAGCAGACGCTCGACGACCCGGCGCCGACGCTCATGGTGCCGCACGGTGTGCGAGCGGCGGTCGAGCGGCGGCTGGCCGGGCTGAGCGCCCCGGCGCGCGAGCTGTTGGACGTCGCGGCGGTCGTTGGCCGCGAGTTCGACCTCGACGTGATCGCGCAAGCGACCGGGGTCTCGCACGCGGACCTCCTGCCGCGGGTGGAGGAAGCGATCGCGAGGCGCTTTGTGCGGCCCGGCGGCTCCGGGCGGTACCGATTCCTCCACGCGCTCGTGCAGGGTGCGCTGTACGATCGGCTCTCTCCGTCGAGGCGGGTGACGCTTCACGGCGCGATCGCGGCGGTGCTGGAGACACACAGCGAGCCGCGGCTCGCGGAGATCGCGCATCACTTCGCCGAGGCAGGGCCGATCGAAACCGAGAAGGCCATCGAGTACTCGCGCCGCGCGGCTGATCGGGCGATGGATCTCCTGGCGTACGAGGAAGCCGTGCGTCTCCGCCGGGTGGCGGTGACGCTGCGCGATCGTTCGGCGGCGCCGGCAGACACGCGGTTGGTGGAACTGCTGCTGGAGCTGGGCGCGGCGGAGAAACTTGCTGGAGACGTCGCCGCGGCGCGTGCGGCTTTCGATCGCGCCGCCGCCGCGGCGCGGCAACTCCGCTCACCCGAGCTGCTGGCGCGAGCCGCGCTGGGGATCAGCGACGAGCGTATGTGGGCTCACACTGGCATAGCGGCGGCGATCCCGCTCTTGGATGAAGCGCTCGCGGCTGTGGACGAGGGTCTGCCGACGCTGCGCGCCATGTTGCAGGTGAGCCTGGCGGTCTGGCTATTCGATCCTGGCGACCCGCGCACCGTCGCGCTCGTCGGCGAGGCTTTGTCCGCCTCCCGGAATCTCGATCGACAGACTCGCCTCTTCGTGGTGCGGCGGGCGCCTTTTGCGATCTGGGGACCAGATGGGCCACCGGCGCAGCGACTCGCTCTGGCGAACGAGCAGCGCCAGCTCGGCGAAGAGCTGCAGGATCGCGAATCGGTGATCCTGGGAGCGTACTGGGCCATCCAGGCTCTGTTCGATCTCGGCGATATCGAGCGGGCGCGCCTCGAAGCGGACGTCTTCGCGCGCACGACCGCCGGGCTGCGTCAGCCGGTGTACGAGTGGTTTGTTCTCACCAACCGCATCGCGCTTGCCCTCAGCGACGGGGCTTTGGCAGACGCAGAAGCACTGCTCCCGGAGAGCGTCGCCGCGCAGGAGTCGGCGCGGTTTATGGTTGCGGGCTTTCGCTGTTACATCGACCTGCTGAGAGGTCGATATACTGACGTTGCGGCGCTGATCGCGGGCGCGTTGAGCAGTCAGCAGCAAATCGCCGGTACTTGGCAGTGCGCACACGCGTACATCAACGTCCTGATGGGGAGAGACGAGGAGGCGCGGCGACAGCTTGGCGAGTTGATCGACCGGGACCTCAGCGCCGTCCGCCGCGACATCAACTGGCTCGCCGGTGTGGCGCTTCTCGCCATTGCCGTCGCGCGCCTCCGAGAGTCCCGCTGGGCCGAGATGCTCTACCTACGACTCCTACCGTACGCCGGGAGGAACATCCGTGCGGTCGTGCCGGTTCCC
Organism: Binatia bacterium; assembly: GCA_041497995.1. Lineage (GTDB taxonomy): Bacteria > Desulfobacterota > Binatia > HRBIN30 > HRBIN30 > DATKMS01. The sequence continues at coordinate 6,312 of JBGQHM010000014.1, forward strand.
TGGCTCGGGTCGATGGATCGCTACCTCGGCCTGCTCGCCGCGACCTTGGAGCAATTTGATACCGCTGCCGCTCACTTCGAGAAGGCGCTCGAGATGAACCGCCGCATGGGAGCGCGGCCGTGGCTGGCGTGGACGCAGCACGACTACGCGGCCATGCTTCTCCTGGCTGATCCCGACGGGAATCGCGAGCCAGCGGAGATCCTGCTCGCCGCGGCCGTCGAGACCGCCGCGCTGTTGGGGATGGCGCCGCTCGCGGAGGCAGTACGGGCGCTTCGCCCGCCCGTCGACGCGCCAGACGCAGGCCGTACGGTATCATCGGGTGAAACCGCGCCGGAAACGGTCGCGCAGATCGCCGCGGCGCGCCGCTACCGGATACTCAAGACCACCGAGGAGCGCGTGCGCGCCGAGGTCCTGGCCCGACGCCCCGCACCCGCGCACCGCGATCACTTCGCCGAGATCCTGGGGACGACCGCTGCCATCGATGAGATGCTCGCCTTGGCCGAGAGCGCCGCGGGGACCTCCCTGGCCGTTCTCCTCGAAGGCGAGACCGGCACGGGTAAGGAGCTCCTGGCGCGTGCGATCCACCGCATCAGCCCGCGGGGAAACGGGCCGTTCGTGCCGGTCAACTGCGCCGCTATTCCCGACGATCTGCTTGAGAGCGAGCTGTTCGGCCATCGCAAGGGTGCCTTCACCGGCGCGACCGACGACCGCGAGGGGTTGGTCGCGGCCGCCGCCGGCGGCACGCTCTTCCTCGACGAGATCGGCGAGATGCCGGCGCCGATGCAGGCGAAGCTGCTGCGGGTGCTGCACGATGGCGAGCTGCGGCGCGTCGGCGATACGACGTCGCGGCGCATCGCCGTGCGCGTTATCTCGGCGACGAACCGCGACCTGGCGGCGGAGGTCGCCGAAGGACGCTTCCGCGAGGACCTCTATTACCGGTTGGCGGCGTTCCCGATCCGGCTCCTCGCCCTGCGGGAGCGCCGCGAGGACGTTCCCACCCTCGCCGCACACTGTCTTGCGGTGGCAGCCACGCGGCAGGGGAAAGCAGTGCCGACCCTGGCACCCGAGGCCTTCGATCTGCTGCTGCGCTACGGCTGGCCGGGGAACGTACGCGAGCTCGAGAACGAGCTGGCGCGAGCGGTCGCTCTGGTGCGGACTGGTGAACCGATCCGTCCGCAACATCTCTCCCCCAGGGTCCGCGCCCCCGTGGCGCCGCCGGTCTCCCTAGCCAGCGCCACGGAGGAGTTACGATCGCACGTCGAGCTCCGCGGTGCCCGCGCCGACTGGGAGGCTCGGCACGTCGCCCACGTGCTTGCACAGCACGGCGGCAACGTCTCGCGCGCCGCTGCCGCGCTCGGCCTCTCGCGCTCGATGCTGCACCGCAAGCTGCGCAAGCTCGGGCTGCGCTAGCGACGTCCTCGCCCAGCCAGCGGCGGCGTCGGGCTGGCGAACGGCGTAATCCGTTCTGCTGGAAGAGTTCCACGTCTGCGACGGAGGACCAGGCGGCTTGTGCACGGCGGTCGTCAACCTGTACCAGCAAGGTCGCCGCACCGTGGCGCGTCGCATCATGTAAAGAACCGCCGCGGGTTGTCGACGAGCATCGCGTCGATCTTCGCTTGCGGGACGCCGGCTTCGCGCAATGCGGGGACGATGTTCTTGAAGACGTGCGTCGGATTCCAGTTCGGGACGGTGGATGTTGGAACCGGCAGCGGACGACCGCGCCAGCACCAGACGGTGTCGTGCGACAAGACGATCTGCTTTTCGAAGCCGATGCCGAGCAGGCCGATGAGTGCGGCTTTGCGCAGGCGGTCCGGCTGCAGGATCTCCAATCCAAAGCGGTCGAAGCCCAGCATGCAACCGCGGTCGAGCATGTCGACGTGGTAGCGCAGGTCGGCGCTGCCGCAGGAGTGGCCGACGATGACGTGCTTCAGGTCGACGCCTTCGGCGGCGAAGATGTCGAGCTGCTCGCGGCCCATCGTACCTTCGTCGGTGTGGGTGGTGATGCGTGCCCCCGTCGCCTTCGAGGCGCGTGCCGCGGCGCGTAGCACCGAGTCCTCATAAGGCGTGATCCGGTGCGCTTGCGTCGCCACCTTGAGGATGCCCGCCTTGATGCCGCTGCCGCCGATGCCTTCGGTGAGCTCCTTGGTGAAGGTCTCAGTCATCTCACTCACCGCGTCGGTGAATTGGCCGCGGAATTTGAAGTAGGGCGCCGCGCCTTGGTCTTCTTTGTACAGTCCGGTGGCGCAGATGATGTGCACACCGGTTGCCTGCGCGACCTCGGCCATGAACTCGGCATCGCGCGCCAAGTCGATCGGGCACGGGTCGAGGAACGTGCGCAAGCCGAGCGCCTTGAGCTCGTGCATGCGGTCGACGCACATCTTCACTGCGTCGCGGCGTTGGAAGGGTGGCGCCGCCGTGTCGGCGTCCCACCCGGGCCAGCCGATGAGGAGATGCTCGTGCATCAAGGTGACGCCGAGGTCGTCGGGGCTGCAGGGGCCAAGTACCGTCTGGATCATCATCGCTCCTCTGTCGTGTTGGGGCTCGTGTTAGTGATGAATACGGAATCCATCGAACTCGCCGCGGTGCTCCAGCCAACGCTCTTCGACGTCTGTGACCAATGCCCCGCGTGGTCCCACATGGCACCATGTCACCAAGCGTTGCAACTGCTCCCGATCACCTTCCGCCACCAGCTCGACGGTGCCGTCGTGCGTGTTGCGCACCCAGCCGCTCACACCCAGGCGGCGCGCCTCGTCCATCGCCGAGTAGCGAAACCCGACGCCTTGAACGCGTCCGGAGATGCGCAGGCAAACGCGTGCGCGCGCGCTCCGATCCTCACTCATTCAGCAACCGTCGTAAGGCTTGCTCGTCAAGCGTCGTGATGCCCAACTTGCGCGCCTTGTCGAGCTTCGAGCCGGCTTCCTCACCAACGACCACGTAGTCCGTGTTCTTGCTGACAGTCGATGTGACGCGGCCACCGTGCACTTCGATGTCGCGGGCCACTTGATCGCGCGGCACCGAGAGTGCACCCGTGAGCACGAACGTCTTGCCGGCGAGCTTGCCGGTGCGTGCACGGCGCTCGACGGTGGGGTGCACGCCAGCGGCGACGAGCCGCTTGATTACGGCCTGGTTCTGCTTCAGCGCGAAGAAGGCGCGGATCTCGCGCGCGGTCTCGGGGCCGACGTCGCGTACCGCCAACAGCTCCTCTTCGCTGGCCTGTTGCAGCGCTTCGATGCTGCCGAAGTGCTCGGCCAACACCTCGGCCATGTGCTCGCCGACCTGCGGGATGCCAAGTCCATTGATGAAGCGCGCCAGCGTCGTGTGCTTGCTGCCGGCGATGGCGTCGAGGATGTTCTGCGCCGACTTGTCGGCCATGCGCTCGAGATCGACGAGCTGTTCCTTGGTGAGGTCGTACAGGTCGGCGACGTTCTGGACCACGCCCGTATCGATCAGTTGAGCGACGAGCTTGTCGCCGAGCCCGTCGATGTTGAGCGCATGCTTCGAGGCGAAGTGGCGCACGGATTCGCGCAGCTTTGCGGGGCAGCTCATGCCGATGCAGCGATACGCCGCGGCGCCCTCCTCTCGCACTACCTTGCTGCCGCACACCGGGCAGCTCGCCGGCATGCGAAACTTGCGCTCCTTGCCGGTGCGTTCGCTGGTGACGACTTCGACGACGTACGGAATGACGTCGCCGGCGCGCTCGATGATCACGGTGTCACCGATGCGCACGTCCTTGCGCTCCACTTCGTCCATGTTGTGCAGCGACGCGTTTGAGATAGTCACGCCGCCGAGCGCAACTGGCTCGAGCTCCGCGGTCGGCGTGATCGTGCCGGTGCGGCCGACCGACGGCACGATGGCTTTGACGCGGGTGCGGCCTTGTTGTGCTTTGAACTTGAAGGCGATGGCCCAACGTGGCGACCGTGACACCTCGCCGAGCTGACGCTGCAGCGCAAAGCTGTTGACCTTGGCGACGACGCCGTCGACGTCGTACGGCAGATCGGGACGCTCCTGCGCCATTTTCCGGTGGTAGTCCACTACCGCATCGGCACCGTCGCAGCGTGTATTCAACGGGTTGGTCTTGAGACCCCAGGCGTGGAGCGAATCCAGGAAGTGCCAGTGACTGTCGAACGTGGCACCGACGATTTCACCGGGCGCGTAGCAAAACATGTCGAGCGGCCGCGTCGCCGTGATCCGGGAGTCGAGCTGGCGCAGCGAGCCGGCCGCGGCGTTGCGTGGGTTGGCGAACAGTGGCTCGCAGCGCCGGGCGCGTTCCTCGTTGAGCTCGCGAAAGGCGCGCTTGGGGAAGATGACCTCACCGCGCACCTCCAGGCGCTGCGGGATCGCCGGCGCGCTGCGCTCGCGGCGCAGCCGCAACGGAACGCTGCGAATGGTCTTCACGTTGGCGGTGACGTTCTCGCCGTTGATCCCGTCGCCGCGTGTCGAGGCCACCGTCAGCTCGCCGCTGAGGTACACGAGCTCGATCGCCAGACCATCGAGCTTCGGCTCGGCAACGTACTGAACGAGCTTGTCGGTCTTCAGGAAGCGGCGCGTGCGCTCATCGAACTCCCGAAACTCGTCCTCGCTCATGGCATTGTTGAGCGACAACATGGGCAGCGTATGGCGGACGGTTTCGAACGTATCGGCGGGCGGTGCACCGACACGCTGGCTCGGCGAGCCGGGGTCGGCGAGCTCGGGATGCGCCGCTTCCAGCCCCAGCAGGCGGCGAAACAGGCGGTCGTACTCGGCGTCCGAGATCGAAGGTGCATCGCGGACGTGATAGCGATAGTTGTGGAGATCGATGGCTTGTCTTAGCTCGGCGATCTCGCGCGCCGCGTCGGTTGCGGAGGACTCTTTGCGAGGCACGGCGGTACTATAATGAGTTCGCTTTGTCTGGCAAACACATGGCCCCGCGCTCGCCACCAATCACCTTGACTTTCCGTGGCGCTTCGCGTGATCATCGTTTCTTGCTGCCGATCTTGTCGCCGAGAGACTCTGTGCACACCAATTCCCTCCTCAAGTGGATCCTCGCCCCCGCGCTGACCACGTTCATCCTCCTCCTCGCCGCCGGGACCAGCCACGCCCAAGACTTCTGCCCGGGCGACATCGACCTGGACGGCATGGTGACCACGAGCGACGCCAATGCACTGGTGCCGCTACTCTTCGTCGACCCGCTGAGCATCGACATCGATACGTTGGTGCGGGCAGATGTCAATGACGACGGCACACTGAGCGGTGCGGACATCGCTGCCATCCTTGCCCTCGACGGTCTCCCGTGCCCGACGCCGCCACCGACGTCGACGACCACGCCGACGCCGACTGCGACCCCAATGGTTACGCCGACGCCGACGGGTACCCGCCCACCGACACCGGCCCCGACGCCGGTGTGCAACGTGAGGCAGATAACCCTTGGCACGACGAACGGGACTCTCTCCCCGACCAGTTGCACGCGGTTGTTTGGAACCCAGTCGCGCCTGGTAGACGTGTACAGCATTACTGCGGCGCCTGGCACGGCAATCAAAGTGGCGCTGACGACGGTGGCGCCGCTGGTCGGGCACCTCGGCGTGACTGATCTAGCGGGGCAGTTCGGCAGTGTCGAAGGCGTTTCACCTATCCAGTTCACGGTGACCGCGGGGAAGCCGTACCAGATCCTGGTGACCTCCAATCCCGCTACCACGACACAGGTGGGAAACTACACGCTCACGTTGACGTCGATGCCTTGCCCGGCGCCGGTGGCGCTCGCTCTCGGGACGTCGCGGGCTTTCAGCTTGGATGGGACCGAATGCCCGGAACCTGCGGTGCCATCCGTCGGGACCCAGACCGAACCCAGCGACGCGTACACTTTCACGGTGAACGATGTGCCGAAGAACGTCTCGGTCACCATGCAGCAGCTATCGGTCGACGACGACATCTTCCCACTGATCGCGCTCTTGGGGCCGGACGGCTTCGAGTTGGTGAGCCAAGACAACGACTATGACTGCACCGCACCGACTGGCACGTTGCAGTGCTCGCAGATCCATTTCCTCGCGTTGCAGAAGGGGACGTACACCATCTTTGCCACGGGCAGCGGCGGCATCGGGCGCTATTCGATGACGGTGGCCAATCCGACGTGCAGTCCCACCGTGCTGAGCGGTATTCCACCCGACCACCCGTTGACGTGTCCGGGGTCGGCGGTAGGGTGCACGGGTACTCTGGACGGCAACATCACGCACACGCCCTGTGCGGCGCCGCTCCCGAGCCCGGACAACGCCGACGGCGTTCCGGAGCCGGGCAGTCCCGCAGCGCTCTACACGTTCACCGCCGTGGCGGGCGACGTCATCAGTGTCCAGATGACGTCGGATGATGATCCACATCTGTACTTGCTGGGACCGGCGCCCAGCAACGCGCTGGTTGCGGAAGATGACAGCACTGGGCAGCCGGGGCTCGCCGCGACGCTGGCGGTGGCGGGGACCTATACGATCGTCGCGGCCAACAACAATGCTCTGCAGCCGGAGGACCCGGCACTCAACTATGCCCTGATGATTCAGCAGTGTCCGGTTCGCGGCGGGCTCAACCTGCTGACGGGCCGTCAAGTGGCCGGGGCATATAGCACGCTCGACTGCGTCGGATCGGGAAATCTGCCGCATCGGAGTTATGCTTTCAGCGGGCAGGCAGGGCAGTTGGTCAACACGACGATGACCTCGTCAAATGTGGATTCGTTTGTGCGCGTCATTGCCCCCGACGGGACGCACGTGGAGAACGACGACGATCCGTTCCAACCAGGCACGTCGGATGCGCGTGTCAGTCGGTACTTGCCGATGGACGGGACGTACTTTGTCGAAGTGTCCGCTGCACCCACCGGGCCACCAGTGGACACCTCGACCGTGCCGCCACCGGCATTCACGCTCAGCGCACGGTCGTGCGCGACGACTCCTGCCGTGCCCGGTCAGGTCGCCGGGACGTGGCAAGATGCGGATTGCGACCTTGCGGGCGGGCGCAGGGGCGACGTCTACACGTTCCCAGCCGGCATCACGCCGGCGGTAGCGACACTGTCGCCGCCAAGCAACGGCTGTGTCCTTGCGCTGCTGGGTGACGGGACGCAGGTACCGGCCGATGGCTGCAGCGCCGATCCCATCGACATACCGGTACTCGGCAGCCGGGTGCGCGCCTTCATCGTCGCCGGCGCAGAGACTTCCACGCGCGGCGCCTACACCGTCGGGTTCAGTCGTTGCTCGGTGAGCTCGGTTGGATTCGGGGAGACGCGCCACGGGACGCTCAGCGGTACCAACTGCTCCGACCCCGACGGCGTCCGTGCCGACTGGTTCTTGATTCAGGCGCCGGCCGGTCTGGTGAACTTCAACTTCGGAATGACCGGACGGGTCAGCGCGGGGTTCCCGCTAGCTGGGCTGCTGTCGGATCTCATGGCGAATGCGTCGGTCACGGATACCTTTACCGAGGACCCGAGTAACATGTTCCTGGCTGGCAGCAACCTGGGAGCGATCTTGCGCGTGACCGGTGCGACGCCGACGGATCGGGGTGCGTATGACCTCGTTGTCGACATGGCGTCGCTCCGGCAATAGCTGGCTACTGTCTCCTGCGACCTTGGCTTGACCTCGTCCGAGGGCGTGGTGTATGCGACTCGCTGCGCGAAGGGAGGATGTGTTGCGGCGGCGGGGCCTTCTACGATCCCACGTGGTGTCTGTGGTAGTCCGTGCCAGCAACGTTCTCTGTCTAGTGGGCCTCATCGCTGGTTGCGGGGGCGGTGGTACGAACGGCACCGCGACTGGCGCTGTTGCGTTGCGCGCCACATGGGAGCAGTCGTCACATGGTGTCAGCGCCGCACGCAGGTTGCCGAATCCCGTGCCCACGCAGCCAGTCCCGCCGAGCGTGTCGACAGTCGAGGTGCGGGTCCACGCGATGGGCGGGCAACTGGTCAGCAGCTTTGTCGACCCGACCGAGACACGCGACGTGGTGATCCAGAATCTCCGCGCCGGTCCGGCGACCCTTCGGGTGTTTGGCTATGATCTGCCGTTCGCCAAGCGGTCCTTGTTGGATGACTTCAATCTCCCGCCTTCCTATCAGAGCCCGCCGGTCGCGGTGATCATTCCCGCCGGGCAGACGGCGGACGCGGGTACAGTGATGCTGACGGCGCAACCCTTTGTCACCGACTTCGATCCCGCACTTGGCGCTTCGGGTGTGTCGCGCTCTACCCTGGTCAACTTCATCCTGGCGACTGCCGTGGGAAATATCGACGCAACGACGATCGGCATTCGTGTTGCCGGGAACCCTGTTGTTACCAACGGCCAGACGCAACCGGGAGCGACGCTGCGGCCGTGCGGTGATGGCGGGGAGGTGCCGTGCGGTGCGCGCGCTGACCGCATGCTCCAAGGCTTCATCTTCAGCTTCGACGCGCCGATACCATATCCGGCGGAGAGTGTGATCCCAGTCGTTGTGAGTGCGGGGGACACGAACCACCCGCAGCGGTTCTTTGCCGGGTTCCGATATACCTTCACGACTGGGCAGGTGGTGGTCACACCGACGTCGACGGCGACGTCAACGGCGACATCGACACCGACGGCCATTGGGACGCTGACCCACACGCCGACAGCCACACTGACCGCAACTCCACCGCTGACCTCTACGGCGACCGCGACGCCGACTTCGACAGCGACACGCACGCCGACGCCGAGCCAGACGCAGACGCGCACACGAACTGCGACGGCGACAGCAACTGGGTCCAATACGGCCACTGCTACGGAGACGGAGACCCCGACGCCGCAACCCGCGCGCTACGTCGTGACCACCACTGCCAACGACGGACCCGGCAGCCTCCGGCAAGCGATCCGCGATGCCAATGCCGACTTGCAGCCGAGCCTCATCGAGTTCGACCCCACGCTTGCAGGAGAAACGATCAGCCTCACGGACCCTGCTGCGCCCGTGGACAGCCTCAAGATTGAAGACAGCGACACCACGATCAATGGCGACATCGACGGCGACGGACGGCCCGATATCCAAGTCGATGGGCCAGGGGTCGAGTTCGGGTTCGACGTATTTGCGAGCGGCGTGACCATCGAGGGCTTGTCGATCAGCTCATTCGATGCCGCCGGCATCATCATCGAGGTCGAAGCGAGCAACGTGGTGGTGAATCACTGCTACGTCGGTGTGGGGCTGGACGGCGTCAGCGATGCCCACAACTTCGAGACCGGTATCGAAGTTCACGGGAACGCGCATCGGATCATCAATAGCGTGATTTCCGCCAACTTCGGGCTTGGCTTCGACATCGACGTGGATGCGACTGGAGTGATCGTCCAGGGCAACGTCATCGGCGCGTCAGCAGATCGGACGGTGTCACTCGGCAACGGCGACGACGGCGTCGCCATCACCGGTGGCAGCGGCCACCTCGACCACGTCATCGGTGGCACCGGACCGAACGATGGCAACTTCATCGCTAGCAACAACGGCAGCGGCATCAGTGTCTTCCAAGGACAGGCAAGCCACATTGCGATCCAGGGAAACCAGATCGGTGATCCCAACCTGCGTGGCAACCTCGAGGGGATCGGCATCGCCGACGCGCCCGACATTCTCATCGGTGGCAGCGAGCCGGGTGCCGCCAATGTGATTCAGGCAAATGCCATGGAAGGCATCGCGATCCTCGGGGCGAAGAGCACGGGGGTCACAGTGAGCCGGAACTCCTTGGCGGCAAACAGTGATCAGGGAATTGTGCGCGCCGAAGGAGCGGAAACTCTGGTGAGTCCGCCGACCATCCAGCTTGACGGCCAGACCATCGTCGGAACCGGCGCACCCAATTCGACGATCGAGATCTTCGCCACCGACGAGCCGCCGGACTCTAGCGGTGCTGGCGAGGGTGAGACCTTCCTCGGCAGTGTGATGTCGGATGCAGAAGGGATGTTCAGCTTCCCGCTGGCGCAACCACTGCCGATGCACGTCACCGCGACGTTGACCGATCCGGTGGGCAACACCAGCGTCTACGCGCAAAACGTCGACGTTGCTGAGACGCCGACGCCGACGGAGACGCCGACCGACACCCCGACCCCCGAGGACACGGCAACTGCCACGCTGACGCCAACGGAAACGCCAACTGTGCCTGAGGTGCCGACCTCGACCGCGACGGAAACGCCGACCGCCGGTGAGACCGCTACGCCAACAGCCAGCGCCAGTGCGACGCCGACGGCGACCGTCACGCCCACACCCACAGAGACAACAACCCCAGGGGAGACGCTCACGCCAACCGCCACACCAACGCCGACCGTGACGACGACGCCCGAAGACACCGCAACGCCGAGTCCAACCGCCACGGAGACTGCCTCGGTCACTGCGACGGCGACTGAGGCAGCTACGTTCCGCGAGACAGCAACGCCGACCGTCCGTCCGACAGCTCCTCAGACTGCGACGCCAACCGAGACCGCCACAGCAACGGTCAGTGCAACGCCAACCGCAGGTGACACCCCGACAGTGACTGAGACGCCGCCACCGACATCAACTCCGTCGCCCTCCAGTACGCCGACGCCGACCGCAACGCTGACGGGCGCCGGGCTCGCTTACGTGAGCAATTCGGGCAGCAACTCGGTATCGGTCATCGACGTTGGTTCAAACGTAGTAGTCCGATCCGTGCCGGTCGGGACGGCGCCGTTTGGCGTTGCCGTCAATGGCAGCGGGACCCGTGCGTACGTGACCAATCTGATCGACCGAACGTTGTCCGTGATCGATACAGACAGCAACAAAGTCGTCGATACGTTATCCGTCGGTAGCCTCCCGCGTGGCGTAGCGGTCAGCGCGTCCGGCAAGCGCGTCTACGTCGCCAATGAGTTGAGCGGTACGCTGTCGGTGATCGACACGCTCACCAATGAGGTGAGCGACATGACGTTGGGTGGTAGTCCCTTTGGAGTGGACGTCAACCCGGTGTCAGAAGACCAAGTCTTCGTCACCAACAGAAGTGGCGGCACCGTCTTCGTTCTCAACACGGCTGAGGGCGCTCTCGACACGGTCCCGGTGGGCGCGGCGCCGCTCGGCGTCGCCGTGCACCCGGCCGGCTCGTTTGCGTACGTGGCAAACTCCGAGAGCGATAGTGTGTCGATCATCAACAGCGACACGTTTGGAGTCACCTCCGTTGATGTTGGTGACCAGCCCGTGGCGGTCGCGATCAACCCCGCAGGCACCCGCGCGTACGTCGCCAACTCCATGGGCAATAGCGTCTCGGTCATCGACACGGTGAACAACCGGGTGGTCGCTACCATCCCAGTGTCGGGACAGCCGTTCGGGATCGCCGTCGACGCGGTGGGAACACAAGTGTACGTTGCCACCCTCGCAGCCAACAAGGTGTCGGTGATCAACGTTGCGAGCGGCGCCGTTGCTACCGTCGACGTCGAGAGTGGTCCGGTCGCTTTCGGCCGCTTCGTAGGTCCGAGCGCCGTAGGTCAATGAAAGCTGCAACGGGTTGGCGAGAAGGCGCGTCGTGAACTTGGCCTGCAGACGGACGGGGCTCGTGGTTGTCGCGCTGCTGGGTGCCACGCTGTGGTTGAGCCCGGCCTGGGCCAATGTGCGGTCGCAGGCGTTTTACGCGCGGGGGTTGATTCCCTTCGACCGAGGACAATGGGACCCAGCCTATCAACTCTTCGATCAAGCCGTCGCGGCGGACCCCACTGATGCCGCGGCACTGTACTATCGCGGCCTGACGCAGGCGCGCCGCGGCCAACGTCCGGCGGCGATCAGTGACATCGCGCGGGCACTGCAACTCGATCCAGCGTTGGCGCACGCTCCATTGGATCTAGGGATCGTCTACTTTGATGACGGGCAGTATGCTGCGGCGAAGACGTGGCTGGAGCGCGCCTATCAGCGCGGCGTGGAGCGTTTCACTGCCGCCTTCTTCCTCGGGCTCACGTGCTACCGGATGGGTGACGACGCGGCAGCGCAAAAATACCTCAACGAGGCGAAGGCCGATCCCGATCTGCGACCCAACGCGGAGTACTACGCCGGGTTGGCGCTGCTGCGGCAGGGCAAGACCGACGCGGCGCGCGTCGAGCTTCAGCAGGTGATGCGGGAGCAGCCCCAGTCGGATATCGGCAAAGCCGCACAGCGCGCTGTGACCGGTAAGGATCTCGTACCGGCCGGCGGAGGTGCGGCGACGGCAAAGCCGTGGTCCCTCTACGGCGAGGTTGGTTTCCAGTACGACAGTAACGCGGTCTTGGCGCCTTCCGATGCCGGCGTCAAAATCGCTGAAGGCATTACGCGACAATCCGACGGACGAGCGGTGATCGGGCTGGGCGGCGACTACCAACTGCTCGACACAGACATTGGATCGCTGCGGGTCGAGTACGATTTCTATCAGAGTATCCATTTCCACCTGACCGAATTTGATCTGCAAGGGCACCGCGTGCGTCTCGACGCCACGTCGGCACGTGGCTCGCTGACGTACGGGATAGCGGGGATCTACGATTTCTACGCTCTGGACTACCAGTCCTTCTTCCAAGAGGGGTTGGGTACGCCATGGGTCGCAGTGAACGAGGGCGACAACGCAGCGACGCAACTCTACTACACGTTGCGGGGCCGTGCCTTCTTCCGCGAGCCATACTCCCCGGCGCGCAATGGCATCAACAATGCGGTCGGCATCCGCCAGTATCTTGACCTCGGCAGGCTCGGTCCAGCGGATTGGCTGCTCGGCTTCGGGTACCAGTTCGATGCCGAAGACACCACACAGAATAGCTTGGGCGCGAACGACTTCCAGAACAAAGGAAATCAGGCGGACGTTGGCCTGTCCTTCCCCCTCTACACCTGGGCGCAGGCGCAGGTGGCGTACCAGTTCCGCTTGGAGGACTATCAGTTTCCGAACAGCCGCGCCGACTTTGTGTTTCGGCGGCACGACAACGAGCACCAAGTCGTGGTCGCCGTGCAGCGCAGCCTGATAGCGAACCTCTCGGCCGAGCTCGACTACATCGGGGTCATCAACAACTCGAACATCTCCGATTTCCAGTATGACCGCGACATCGTCGCAGCAAGCGTGCGCGTGACGTTCTGAGGCAGGCCATGAACCGATCCAACAAGTTCACAGCGGTGTTGTTGATCCTCGCGGCGCTCCTGTGCGCCGCACGCACGTGGGCGCAAACGGAAATCGGCACGGTTGCGGCCGTCGTCGGAACGCTGCAGGTGCAGCGCGCGTCCGCCTGGCAGAACGGCAGCGTGGGCGCGCCGATCTTCATCGGTGACCGATTGCGCACGGGCGCGAGCGATTCGGCGAAGATCGTCTTCCGTGATGACTCGGTGCTTGATGTCGCCCCGAACACCGAGTTGACCCTAGACAAGCAGGCGTTTGACCCCGGCGCACGCCGCTTTGAGGCGCTGCTACGCCTGGTGAAGGGGAAGGTGCGCGCCTGGGTCAGTGACTATTATCGCCAGCCCCGTGCCCGCTATGAGATCGAGACCCCAACCGCCATTGCCGGTGTCCGCGGCACAGAGTTCATAATCGTGTACGATCCGAACGCTGAGGTCACCGAGGTCATCGGCCTTTCTGAGACCGTTGCCGTCGCCGGCAAGCTGGGTGCGCCGGGTGGCAGCGTGCAGGTCGGCCCGCGCTTCTCGTCGCGCGTGGAGAAGGGACGCTTTCCGACGGTGCCGCAACAACTGGATGATGCCCAGCTGCGTCAGTACCTGTCCGGGCTTGAAATCATCGGGACCGGTCGGGGTGACGGGTTGAACGTCCGGCATGTGGCGGCGAGCGGCCGCCTTCTGACGCCGCAGGACCTGCCAACCGCTGCGGCGCGGCACACCGGGCCCGGCGGCGTGCGCCCGAGCGCGCCGCGTCGTTTCCTCGCTGATCACCTTTCACCCGACGTCGCGACCAACACGCAGCCCCTTCTGGACTTCCGTAACACGCCTCCCGGCCAGGTCCCCGTGGGCGGTGTGCACGTCGGTTTCTGACTAGCGACGACGCGGTTTTGCCGTTGGGCGCCGCAGGCAGCCCTTGCGGCGAAAGACTTTTTGTGCAATGAAACAACGGCGAGCGTGCTGAGGAACTGTTACGTGACGAGTTAAGGAGGTGACGTGATGCGGTTTGGCAAGAAGACTCAGGTTGCTGCAAGCATTGCGGGTATGGCAGTGTTCGCGGCAGTCACTGCGGGGTGCGAAAAGAAGCCGACACCTGCTCAGGAGCAGATGGCATCGCGTATTGATGCGGCCGCGAGCAAGGCGGAGATGGCTGCCAGCAAGGCTGAACAAGCGGCAAAGAACGCCGCGGACGCGGCGGCAAAGGCACAGGCAGCGGCCGACAAGGCCGAGGCGATGTTCCACAAGGGCATGCGGAAGTAACCAACGAATGCGAGGACTGAGCAAGCAGCGGCGGTAGGTCGTCGCGGCAGGCTCATTGAAGATAGGACACACAGGGCCGTTTCAAGCAAGTTGCCCGCCTTCGCTGGAAGGCGGAGCTGGGCGAGCAAGGAGGTGACATGATGCGATTCGGAACGATGACACGGGTTATGGGCGGAATTGCTGGGATGGTGCTGCTGGCTGGTGTGACGGCCGGGTGTGGACCGACTCAGGCGGAAAAGGATCTGGCCGCAAAGATGGACTCCGCGGCGAGCAGGACGGAGGCGGCAGCCAACAAGGCAGAGGCAGCGGCCCGCGCGGCTGGTGACGCTGCTGCGAAGGCTCAAGCGGCTGCCGACAAGGCAGAAGCAATCTTCCAGAAGCACATGAGAAAGTAGCTCGTCCGACCGGACGGGAAAGAAAGGCGACCTCTGTAGGTCGCCTTTTTTGTTTCTGGGTTGTGTGCGCGCTCTGCAGCCCAGGCGTATGCGTCAGCTGAATGTGATCAACGTCTTGATGGCCGTTTTGTCCTCGGCGGCGACGCGGTAGGCCTCCTTGGCGGCGGCGAGTGGGAAGCGGTGCGTGACCACTTGCTGAGCCGAGACGATGCCGGCTTCGATGTAGCGTAAAGCGGCACGCGTCTCCGTCGGTCCGCACGAATAGCTGGGGATCAGGCGAATCTCTCGAAAGTAGAGGTCATTCGTCGACAGCTCCAATCGCGCTTCGGGCGGCGTGCCCATGAACTGCACGACCGTTCCACCGCGGGCCACGCACTGCAGTCCGATCTCTAGTGCTTCGACAGTGGCCGGGCCGACAATGACGACCTCGGCACCTTCGCCTGCGGTGGCGGTCGCCACTTGCGCGGCCAGATCTGCGGTTGATGCGTCGATCACCACATCGGCCCCCAGCGCGCGCGCCCGTGCACAGCGCGTCGCGACCAGATCGGCGGCGAGGACCTGCCGCGCGCCCAGATGCCGTGCCAGCACGACGTGGAGCTGACCCATCACGCCCAGCCCGATGATGAGGATGGAAGCGTCTGCTACCTGCCCGGCGCGCCTCAACGATTTCACCACGCACGCCGTGGGTTCGACCAGCGCCCCGTCTTCGTCACTCACCGTCTCTGGTAGGGCCAGCGTATCCCCCGCTAGGTTGGTCTCCGGAACGACGAAGTACTCCGCCATCCCGCCGGGAATGATCTTGGTCGCACGCCACGTCGGGCACTGCACGAACTCGCCACGCCGGCAGGCGCGACAGGTTAGGCACGGCGCGTGATGATGGACGAAGACGCGGGTTCCAGGCACGAGATGGGTGACCCCGGCGCCGACCTCGACGATCTCGCCGACCGGCTCGTGGCCGAATACCAGCGGCGCCTTCTTGCGGATGTACCAGGGAACGACGTCTCCCGAGCAGATGCCGCAAGCACGCGTGCGCACCAGCGCTTGGCCGGGGCCCGGGCGCGGCACCGGCTCCTCCTCGATGCGCACGTCGAGGTAGTCGTAGAGGCGCGCGACCTTCATCGCCGCAGGCGCGCCTCAGGGAACGACGGCGAACTTGATGCCGTCACCGCGCTGGTGCTCGGTGAGCGCCTGTGGCAGCTCTGTGAGGGGATAACTGCCGCTGATCAGTGCCGTGCCGTCGAAGCTGTCGCTCGTGAGCAACTCGTAGGCGCGTCGCACCGCGCGCGGCGTGAAGTGAAACGGGCTGACGATGCGTAGCTGATCGTAGTGGAAGCGTTGCGTGTCGATGCGCACGGTAGTGCCCGGCGGACATCCGCCGAAGAGCACTACGTGGCCGCCGCGCCGTGCCAACCCGGGCGCTGCTTCCCAGACGTCCACCTGCCCGGTGCACTCGATCACCACGTCCGCCCCGCGCCCCTGCGTATACGCCAGGACCTGGTCGCGCGCGTCGCGCACTCCGCCGGTAAACACCGCTTCGGCGCCCAAGCGCCCGGCGTGCTGCGCGCGGTTCGGGCGCCGACCGATGACGGCGATGTGTTGCAGCCCCATCGCACGGAGCGCGAGCAGGTGCAGCAGGCTGATGGCGCCGGCACCGACGAGGGCGACATGGTCGTCGGGGTGCAGCACGACGGCCTCGAGGCCGTGGAGCACGCAGGACAGCGGTTCCAGGAGTGCCGCCACCGCGAACGGCAGGTCGTGTGGTTTCGGATAGAGGTTGACCTTGACGAGCCGTGCCGGCAGCTTGATGTACTCGGCGTAGGCACCGAGGACCATCGTCTCCATTACCGTGTCGCAGAGGTTCTCTTGCTGCCGCTGGCAGTAGTAGCAGTGCCCGCACGGTGCCGTGGGCACCGCCATGACGGCGTCGCCCTCGCGAAAGCCATTGACCTTCAGCCCCACCTCAGCGAGCTCACCAGCGAACTCATGGCCGAATGGCGTTGGCATCGGGAACTTCGGATGGCCACGCAGGAATGCTTTGATATCGGTGCCGCACGTCAGAGCGGTGTGCACCCGCACGACGACATCCTCCGGGCCCGCGCTCGGCCGAGGCAGTTCGCGCAACTCGATCTCGCCGGGTTGCACGAGCACGTGGGCCAGCATTGACGCGCCTTGTCTCGAGCGCGCGGGCGCAACAGAGGCAAGCTGAGGCATGCGGTACGGGTAGCTGTGACCAGTAGGGATGTCAACAAACGCTCCGCCGATCCCTGCAATGACTTCGCGCGCTGTGCGCGCTATAGAATGATGCCGATGGCGGAGACCTCGTCGCCCACACAGACCGATGTCGCCGCTCTCGTGCGCGCAGCGGCAGCGGGTACACCCAAATCGGTCTATCTCCTCGCCGGCGAACCGTTCGAGACCAGTGCCGCCGCACATACGCTGATCGACACGCTCGTCCCGACTGCACGCCGCTCCTTCAACCTCGAGACGTACGACGGCCGCACTACCCCGATCAGCACGGTGATCGACAGCTTGCGCATGCCCGGCTTCTTCGCCGGCACCAAGGTGGTGTGGGTGCGCGAGACCACGCTGTTTCTGTCGGGGGAGAAACGCCCGGAGATGACCAAGTCTCTGCTGGCGGCGTGGAGCGACGGACGCGAGCGCGAGGCGGCGGAAAAGCTGGTGACTCTGGCGGCGCTGGCGGGATGGTCGCAAGAGCAGTTCGCAGAGGTGCGCTGGTCGACACTGGGCAAGACCCGTCAGCGCGAAGTCTTTGGTGACGACCTCGATGCCGAGCAACTGGCGCAGCTCGACGCGGTGCACGCGGCTTGCCTGGCGCGTGAGCTCGGTGTGACTGCCTACCGCGACGACAGTGGCGCGCTCTCGGAGTTCCTTGATGGTGGGATGCCGCCACAGGTCGTGTTGGTGCTAACTGCGACGACGGTCGACGCGCGCAAGCGCCTGTTCAAGCGGCTGCGCGAGATCGGCGCGTGTGTCACGCTCGGTGCCGCCAAGGAACGCAGTGGCGCGCTGACGCGTGAGAGCATTGATGAGGTCGTTCGCCATGCCGTGAGCGAGTTCGGCAAGCGCCTCGCCCCGGCGGCGCACGAGCTGATCGTACGGCGCGCCGGAACGGAGCTGGCGCTGCTCACGGGTGAGATCGAGAAGCTGTGCCTCTACGTCGGCGCGCGCCCGACAATCTCCGAAGACGATGTCCGGCTGGTGTTCCGCGACATGGCGGAATCGTGGATCTTTGACTTCACCGGTGCGCTGTCGACCCGCCAGCTGGCGCGCGCCTTGCCGTTGCTGCGCGGCCTGCTCGCGCAAGGCGAGCCGCCATTGCGCCTGTTGGCAATGATCGCTCGTGAGGTGCGTCTGCTGTTGGTCGCACGCGAATGCGTTGCGAACACGCTGCGCGGGAAATGGCGCGCCGACATCGCATTCAACGTCTTCCAGAGTCGCATATTGCCGCAGCTCGACCCGGAGACCATCGAGGCGTTCGGCAAGTCCCACCCGTTCGTGCTGTATCGCCGCTTTCAGGATGCGGCGCGCATGGATAGTCGCAGCTTGCGTCGGGCGCTCGTCCAGCTCTCCGATCTCGACCTGCGCTTCAAATCGTCGCGCGGCGATCCGGCCCTGCTGCTAGAGGTCTTCGTGATCGACTGGTGCCGCGGGGCGCCCCGGCGTAGTGCGGCGGCGTAACCAGCGCGAGCCGGTGGCGATGCCGACTGGCGGCGCGGCTTAGTCTGCGCCGCGCCGCACGACAAACAACGGGCACGGGGCGTGCCGAATGATCTTCTCGGCGACGCTGCCCATCACCAGGTGTTCGAAGCCGCTGCGGCCGTGCGTCGCGATGATGATCAAGTCGACCTTGCGCTGCGCCGCGATACCGATCAACACATCATGTGGATCGCCGATGTCCACCAACAACTCGCATTTCGGGTAGTTCTGTAGTCGCTTTTGCCGCAGCTCTTCGAGCAGGGTCAGCGTGCGCTGCTTCGCCTGTTCGAAGGTCAACACATGTCCGTCGGGTTGGGACAGCTCGCCGCTAGGGACGTGGATGACGTGCGCCAGCAGGAGTGTGCCATCAGCGGCCTTGGCGAAACGCAGACCGTACTCGATGGCGCGGAACGATTCCTCGGAGAAATCCGTCGGGCACAGGATAGTCTTGAACTCGCGTGGCATGCTGGTCCTCCTTCGTCAAACGACGACCTTGGCGGCGCGCAACTCAGCGATTGCCGCCGCGTCCATCTTCAGGACGCGTTCTAGCACGGCGTCGGTGTGCTCGCCGAGCAGCGGGCCGGGAGCACGCACGTCGCTGGGTGTTGCGGAGAGCTTGCAAGGGACGCCGTCGAGCTCGACGGTCGCGCCCTCGGGCGTCGCTACGCGCGCCCAGTAGCCGCGTGCCTGCAAATGCGGATCACTGCGACACAGATCTTGGGCATTGGCGACGATCCCGGCGGCGAGACCGGCGCGTTGCAGGTGGATCATGACGGCTTCGGCGTGCTGCGGGCGCGTCCAGGATTCCACGTGTGCGTCGAGCGCAGCGCGATTGGTCGTGCGTGCCTGATGCGTTGCGAATCGTGCATCGTCGCTCCAACCCGGGGCACCGAGCACGCCGCAAAAGCGCGCCCACTCGTCGTCACCGAACACCGCGATGGCACACCAGCGGTCGCGTGCCGGTTCATGACCAGACAGGTCTGCGCATCGATAGACACCGTGCGGTGCACCTGGCACTTCCTGCGAACCGTTGTCAAGTCCTGCGGACGCCGTCTCGAAGCCCAAGAGAGTGCCGAGGACACGGGGACCGAGCAGCGTAGCGATGTTCTCGAACTGCGAGAGATCGACGTGCTGGCCCTCGCCGGTGCGCCGGCGATGCCACAGGGCGATCAGCACAGCCAGCGCGGCACTGTAGCCGCCGGCCATGTCGGAGTATGAGAAGCCCCAGCCGGCTGGCTCGCGTCCCGGATGGCGCATGCACAGCGTGTAGCCGGAGAGCGCCTGCAGTGTGGGCCCATAGCTCACGTAATCGCGCCACGGACCGCTCTGTCCGAATCCGGACATGCTGACGGAAATGATGTCGGGCTTGATACGTCGCAGGCCGTCGTGGTCGAGGCCCCAGTTGCGCATCACGCGGGCGCTGAAGTTGTCGATCACCACATCAGCGGTGGCTACCAGCGCTTTGGCCAACTCGACGCCGCGCGGATCGTTCATGTTGACGACCATGCTCTGCTTGCCACGATTCAGATTGCCCGTCAGTCCTCCTCGGCGTGATCCAAAATCCAACGCATCGCGCCGCTCGATCTTGATCACCTCGGCGCCGTGATCCGCCAAGATGCGCGTCGCCACCGGACCGGCGACGACCCATGTGAAGTCGATGATGCGCACGCCGGCGAGGGTCCTGAGTCCTGGGTCCTGAGTCCGGAGAGTTTGCGATTGCGTTCCGCCCGCCGTGCG
This sequence comes from Binatia bacterium, assembly GCA_041497995.1. Taxonomy (GTDB): domain Bacteria; phylum Desulfobacterota; class Binatia; order HRBIN30; family HRBIN30; genus DATKMS01. Next base: position 26,453 of record JBGQHM010000014.1, read on the forward strand.
CATTGCCGCGACAGGCCGTGGGTTCGGTGCGCTTGCGATCTCGCCAAACACCTCCGCGTTGTGTTCACCCACCAGCGGCGGCCGGCGCCCGATGCGCCACGGTGTGGCGCTGAACATGTACGGTGCGCCTGGATAGGTGATGATTCTCCCCAACTCGTCGTGGTTGACCGGGACAAAGAATCCGCGCTCGTTTAGTTGCGGGTTCTGCGGCAGCGTCTCGGGTCCCAGCACAGATGCGTAGGGAATGCGCCGCATCTGTGCTCCCTCGACCAGATCGGCGACGTGGTAGTCGGCGGCCCACGCGTCGAGTACATCGAAGAGGTGGCTGCAGTTGTCGCGGCGGTAGTTGAAATCGTCCCACGCTGGGTCGACGAGGTCTTGCGCTTTGCCCTCGGCCTTCACCCACTCGATCAGCGATGTCCAATCGCCCAACGTGCAATGCATGACGTAGCCGTCGCGACACCGCCCAATGCGGAAGTAGCGGGTCCAGTGCAGGCTGCCCTGGCGTTCGGCAACCGTACCGTTCTGATGGAAGAAGCTGCTCGCATGCTCGACGCAGGCGGCGACGCACTCTTGCAGGCTGACGTCGATCCACTGGCCGCGTCCGATGCGCTCGCGCACCAGCAGTGCGAGGAGCGCGCCGATGGCGGCGTACGTTGATGCGCTGTGGTAGGCCTGCAAGCCAAGTCCCTGCAGCGGCGGCTCGTCGGGAAATCCGTTCACGTACACCATGCCGCCGAGCGCCTGCGCGATCAGATCGGAGACGCGATAGTCACGGTACGGTCCGTTCTGACCGAAGGGCGTGATCGACACCATCGTGAGGCCCTGGTGACGCGCTGCCAACGTGGCATAGTCGAGACCGAGCGACGCTAGATGGCCCGGCGCACCGGTTTCGATGATGAGATCGGCCGTCTCGGTGAGACGGACGAAGCGCTCGCGGTCGGCGGCCGCCCTCAGGTCTAGCGTGACGCTGCGCTTGTTGGTGTTGTAGTGCCAGAAGAACAACGAGCGGTTAGCGTCGGCTGCGGTGCCCGCACAGAAGGGACCGATGTTCCGCATCGCTACGCCACCGGCTGGCTCAACCTTGATGACGTCGGCGCCCATGTCGGCGAGCAGCTTGCCGCAGTACGCGCCAGGTTCATCCGCGAGATCGAGCACGCGCACGTTCGCGAGTGCGCCTGGTGGGGCCATGTGCCGCCGGGATAGAGGAGGGTTCCGGCGAAGTCAACGGACGACCTCCAGAGACGGGTCAGAGGCTCGAGACCGGAGGTCGCCGGCGCTCGTTGACTTGTGCGGCTGTGACCCACTATAGGCAGTGCCTATAGCCATGTCGGTTGCACATGCAGTGATGGGAGTGCTGGCACGCGGTGAGCGCTACGGGTACGAGCTCCGTCGCGGGCTGGAGGAGGAGCTGGGACCTGAGTGGCGGCTCGACTTCGGCCAACTCTACCGGGCGCTCGGTACCATCGCCAAGAAAGGCTGGGTGTCCTTCCGGGTCGAGGCGGGCCACGCCGGGCCCGCGCGCAAGGTCTATACGCTGACTGCGGCGGGCCGCCGCGAGATGCAACGCTGGCTGCGCGATGAGCCGCCGGTGTTCGCGCGGCGCCGCGATCATGCCGTCGTGCGAGGGCGTTTGGGCCCGGCGTTCCGCGGCCGTACGGGTGCGGGCGAAGAAGCGCTCTTGGCCGTTGGCAGCGACGATCTCGTGCTCGACCTCCTCGCGCGCCGTCTGGAGCAGCAACATCCGGAGATCCACTTCGCGGCACGGCCGGTCGGTAGCTTGTCGGGATTGATCGCGCTGCACGAACGCCGCGCGCATCTTGCCGGGATTCATTTGTTGGACGCCGACTCGGGCGAGTACAACGTTTCGTACGTCAAGCACCTGCTGCCGGAGGAGCGTGTCGTGCTCGTCAACCTGGCGCGGCGCGAGCAAGGGCTGATGCTGGCTGTTGGGAATCCCAAGGGCATTCGCGGTCTGCGCGATCTCACCCGCCGCGGCGTGCGCCTGGTGAACCGTCAGGCCGGTGCCGGCACGCGACTCCTGCTCCACCACCGCTTGCGCAAGGCGCGGATCGATCCCAGCGGGATTGCCGGCTACGAGCGTGAGCTGTCTACCCATGAGGCCGTCGCTACGGCGATCGCGGCCGGCGCGGCGGACGCCGGCCCGGGTGTGCGGGCTGCGGCGCAAGCGCACGGGCTCGACTTCCTGCCGCTGGGTGAGGAGCGTTACGACCTCGCCATTCCCCGGCGTATCTTCGAATCACGCCAGCTGCGGCCGCTGCTCGCAGTGTTGCACGATGCCACGTTTCGCCGCGAGGCGGCGCACTTCACGGGCTACGACGTCACGCGCATGAGTCGTGTCGTTGCCATCATCAACTGACTGAGAGGGTCTGCCATGCACATGCTTCTCGGAGTCGACGATACTGATGTTCTCGGCCACAAGCCTGGTACCGGGCGTCTGGCGCGTGACCTCGGCGCGCACCTGGAGCAGGCCGGCATGGCTGCACTGGTCGGCGTGGTCCGGCAACAGCTTCTCGTCGATCCACGCATTCCGTACACCAGCCACAATAGCCCGGCGTGCCTGATCCTCGACTTCGAGAGTGACGGCAACGGTGCGGCTGCGCGCGTGTTCGACGAGGCCGCGCGCTATGTGCAGTCGCGCGCTGCTCACGGCTCGGACCCGGGCCTCTGCCTCGTGAGACGGGACTCCGTCGGGCCAGGAATAGTCGAGTGGGGCTGGCGCGCCGGCAGCGAAGTGCTGGACAAGCCGGCGGCAGTGGCGCTGGCGCGACGCGAGCGCGTGCGCTTGGAGGAGCTCGGTGGAACGGGCGACGGGATCATCGGCGCTCTCGCTGCGGTCGGCCTCACCGCCGAGGGTAACGCGGGACGCTTCCTCGAGCTCGCCGGGGGCTTGCGCGATTTGGGCGAGCGCCTGCCGGCCCGCACGCTGCGACAGAAGGGCATCGCCCTCCTCTCGGTGTCGCGCAACGGCGATCCAGTTCCTGGCGACGTTGAGATCCGTACCTACGACCGCGTTCGTCCGCGTCTCATCGGCGGTCGCCCCGTGCTGCTGCTCGAACCTACGGAAGAAGGCTGGAGCTGCTTCGACCGCACGAAGTGTCACGGCGACGGCGAGGGACAGGAGGAGCAGTGACGTCGTTAGTCGAGGCTGCCGCGGCGGCATTCCGCTACCCTGGGCGTGAACGCGCCGTCGGCCCCTTCTCCCTATCGGTCCGCGCTGGCGAGCTCCACCACGTCTGCGGCCCCTCGGGCTGCGGCAAGAGTACGTTCGCGCGCATGCTGGCGGGGCTCATCCCGCACCTCTACCGTGGCGAGCTCTCGGGGGACGTGCGCGCCGGTGAGCGGCGCACGGCGGACATCCCGCTCTGGCAGCTCAGTGCCTGCGTCGGCTTGGTCGGCCAGAACCCCGCCGCACAACTGCTCGCCGCGACGGTGCGCGACGAGATCCTCTTTGGGCTGGAGAACCTCGGTCTGTCGAGAAGTGAGATGAAGACGCGCCTCGATGCCGCCCTCGATTCGTTTGGGCTGCGTGCGTTGGCAGACCGTGACCCGTACACCCTGAGCGGTGGCGAACAGCAGAAGCTGGTGCTCGCGGCCATCGCCGCGCGCCGGCCGCAGGTACTCATCCTCGACGAAGCCGTTTCGATGCTCGACGCGATGTCGGCACGCGAGGTTACCGAGCACGTGCAGCGGCTGCGTCGCGACGGCACGGGCGTGGTTGCCTTCGAACATCGGTTGCCGCTCAACACGTGGGGCGAAGACGTGCGTCACCACGCCTTGGTCAACGCACAGCCGGCCGAGTCGCCGCTACCCGAGTTGCCGCAACGGGTCGCGCGGTTTCATCTCAACGTGCGTGGCGTCGGTGTCACACTCGGCGGCCGGCGCGTGTTGGAGCACATCGATCTGTCGCTAACGGGAGGGCAAGTGGTTGCCCTCGTCGGAGCGAACGGCGCGGGCAAGACGACACTGCTGCGTGCGCTCGCCGGGCTGCAGCCGCACTGTGGGCGCGTACACGACGACAGCGGCGGGGCGCCCCGCCTCGGTCTGTGCTTCCAGAACCCGGACCAGCAGATCTTCAACGCCACCGTCCGGCAGGAGATCCGCTTCGGCAATAGCGGCATCGACGAGGATCTCTACTCCTGCGCCATCGAGCTGTTCGGTCTGGCGGCGTACGAGAACACGCCGCCGTTACTGCTCAGCGAGGGCGAGAAGAAGCGCCTGAGCCTGGCGATCCTCCTGACCCGGCCCGGGCTGCGTGGCGTGTGCCTCGACGAGCCGACGCTCGGACAAGACGACCACCACCGGCGTGGGATTGGCCGGGTCGTGCGGCACCTGGCGGCGGCAGGCTATCTCTGCGTCGTCGCCACGCACGACCTGGAGTGGGCAGCGGAGTGGTGCGACGAGATCGTTCCGTTGCATGCAGGAAAGCTCGCGACGCATGCCCACACCACAACGCTGCGGCGCCGCGATGCGGAGGAGGGGCAATGCCACGCGGCGATGTAGCGCCGTGGTCGGCGGTCGCGGGGTCCTCCTTCCTTCGCCGCGTCGATCCGCGCACGAAGATCACGCTCTCTCTCGCGGCCTCCGCCGCGGTGGCGCTGCCGCTGCTTCCGCTGACGCTGGTCGTCGGCTGTTTCGGCGTTTTACTGGCAGCGTCCAGCCTGGCTCGGCACGCGGCGTCGCAGCTCTGGCGGATGCGCTTGTGGTTGACGGCGCTGTTCCTCTTCGACTGGTGCTGCGTCAGTCTCGATTTCGCCGCGCTGATTACGCTGCGTCTCGTGTTGTTGACCTCGACGTTCCTCGTTGTCTTCGCCACGACGACGCCCGACGAGCTGCGTCTGGCGGGCGAGTGGTTCGGCTTGCCGTCGCGGCTGGCGTTCGCTTTTGCCACGGCCTTCCGCTCGCTCGGCCTCGTCGAGCGCGAGTGGTACGGCATCCTCGAAGCACAGCGGGCGCGCGGCATCGGAATGGAGACTACGGCGGAGGCGCGATCGCGTCCGGCGCGTCGGCGCCTGCGACGCGACGACCTCACGACTGCCACGGCTCTCGTCGTGCCGGCGATCGTGCTGGCGACGCAACGCGCCTGGTCGATCAGCGAGGCCGCCGCGGCGCGCGGGTTCGGGTCGCCACTGGAACGGCGGTATCGCGCGCTGCGTCTGCACGCACTGGATCACGCCCTCCTCGCGGCAGCGGCGGTGGTGCTCGCGTGCTCGTTCTTCGTGCGCTGAGATCGAATGCGGCGTCCGTACTTCTCCACCTTCGAGTTGCTGCTGCTCGCCCTGTTCGCTGCGTTGGTGGTGGTGGGCAACGTTGCGCTGCGCCTGCCGGTGAAGATGCCGGGACATTCGGGCGTGGTGTGGATGGCGCTGCTGGTCATCGCGCGCGGCGTCGTACCGCGGCTCGGTGCGGCGTTCACCGTCGGGTTCCTGAGCGGCCTCTTGGCGACGTTTGCAGGCGTGGGAGACAAGGGAGGTCTAGACACATTCTTCTCGTACACTGCGGCCGGAGCAGGCGTCGATCTGGTCGCGGCCCTGACGCCCTCAGGCGCGTTCACCCGCGCCCTCGCCGGCCTCGCGGGTAACATCGCGAAGTTGGCAGTGAAGGTGCTGCTGGAGCTATGGATCGGCATACCCACGGGCTTTCTTGTTCTGGGACGAACATATCCCGCCCTCACGCATGCGGTCTTCGGCCTCGTGGGCGGGTATCTCGGCCACCTCGCGCTCGAGGCGCTGCGGCGCGCCGGCTTCTTCGCGTATCTCGCTGGGCGGCGGTGATGAGCGTCCTTCTCGTCCTTGCCGCATCGACGGCGCGGTCCGAGGAGTCCCTGCGCCTGAAGGAGGTTACCGTCGAAGCCAGCCGCGTCGACGCATTGCTCCCGGCGCGCACCGAAGTGGACCGCGAGGAGATCATCGACTCACACAAGAGCGAGCTCGGTGGCGTGCTCGATCTCACCCCCGGCGTCAACGTGCGTGACGGTGGACGCGGCGAACCCCGCCTCGATGTACGCGGCTTCGATCAGCGCGCCGTGCTCTTCACGCTCAACGGTGTGCCGGTGTACGAGCCCTGGAACGGCATCATCAATCTGAACCTTTTTCCCCTCGAAATGCTGGACTCGATCGAGGTCGATCGCGGGCCGTCGTCTTCATTGTTCGGTCCGAACGGTTTGGCGGGAACGGTGAAGATGACGACATACCAGCCGCGCGCGCCGGTGACCGCGAGCGCATCGACCATCTGGCGCAACTCAGACACCTGGGACGCGCGCGCCAGTGGCAGCGTGTCGCGCGACGGCGCCGTCGGGTTGATCGGCGGGCGCTACGCGACGACCCCGGGTTTTCCGCTGCCTGGCGACTTCAATGAACTTCCCCCCATGCAGCGGCGCTACGAAAATGGGGGCCTGCGTCTGAACAGCGATCGCGAGGAGAAGAGTCTCTTTGCCAATCTGGGCTACCAGTTTTCGGATCAGGGACGCGCACACGTGACCTTCTTGGGTTCGGACTCCAGCTTCGGCATCCCGCCGAGCACGACGGCATTCCTTGGCCCGTTCCGCCGCAACGACCGGCAGGACTTGCTGCATGTGCAGGGCGGCGCCGAGCAGCGCCTGACGCCGACCTTCGGTGCCGCGGCGGCGCTCTTTTACACCGGCTACGACACCAAGGAGACCCTATTCGAGAGAGCCGACTTCGCGCAGAAGGAGCGGAGCGACGAGGCGAACAGCGGTGAGGTCGGCGGCATCGGCCGGCTGACTTTTGACTTCGCCAACATCGACTCGTTGGCTGCGGCAGTGCAGGTGCGGCGCGCCAGCGCCGACGTCTCGAATGACCAGAAGGGTCGTGTTGCGAATCCGGACTTCACAACCAGCAGCGTCGCCGCTGAGAACGTCTACAGGCTCAATGACCGCGTCTCGCTGGTCACCGGTACGAGCCTCGATCTGCAGAGCGGTGGCAGCGAAGGGACGCAGTGGGAGCTGAACCCGCAAGGCGGCGTGTCGGTGGATTTCGGTGCGTACGGAACTGCGCGCGCCGCCATCAGCCGCAAGATCCGCTTTCCAACACTGAGTGAGCTCTTCGATCCGGTGCAGGGGAATCCCAACCTCAAGCCCGAGAAGGCGGTGATCTACGAGCTCGGTCACCGGGTGCAGATGCCGCGCGGCTACGCGGACCTCAATTTGTTCCGCAGCGACGTGAGTGACCTGATTGAAAACGAGGGCGGTGACATGGGTCAGGCCGTCAACGCTCAGGACGCGACGCTTCAAGGTGTCGAGGTCGCGCTCGGCGGAACACCGGTCGATTGGGTGCGCCTCGATGTGAACTACACCTACCTGAACACGCAGGCGAGCCTCAGCAAGCGCATCGGGACCTTTGAGTCTGACGTGCAACACCGCCCGCCGCACCGTTTCAATGGCATTCTACAAGTCTTCCTGCCCCTCGATCTGGTGTTGCGGCTCGAGGGCTTGTACACCTCAGGTCAGCTCGATCAATTCGGTAGCGACGTCACCGTTGATGCCTACACGCTGTTCAACGCGCAGCTGACGAAGCAGTTCGGCAGCCGCTTCCAAGTCTTCGCTGGTGTCGACAACGCACTCGACGAGCAGCACGAGGACAAGCTCGGCTCGCCCGGGCCGGGACGTTGGGCCTTCGCCGGGGTGAGGATGACCTACGATTGAATTGCGTGGGCGGGGTTTCAGCGTCCGCGCTCGACTGAGGAGTGTATGATGCAGCTCTCAAGTGGATCCGTCTGCCAGCGCGCGAGAACCCGAGTTGTGGGTGCGATGACGCTGGCGCTTGTTCTCGGCTCCGTGACGGCGCGCGCACATGCTGAGTGCGTGGGCGACTGCCACGGGGGTGGGGAGGTGAGCGTCGACGAGGTCATCGTGATGGTCAACATTGCCCTCGGGAAGGAGCCGCTCGCGAGCTGTTCTGTCGGAGACGAGAACGGTGACGGCGAGATCACAGTCGGCGAGGTCCTTACCAGCGTGAACAACCTCCTCAGCGGCTGCCCAGCGGGTGCGACTCCGACGCCAACTACTACCATGGAGCACACCGTCGCGCCGACATCGACGCCGACTCCAACGCCAAGCCCGACGCAGAATGGTGTGTTGTCGGTGGCTGACGCCGTGGCGCGCGACGCGGATGGCGCCGCGGTGCGTCTCGGTCAGACCGTGACGACGGAGGGTGTGGTGACCGTCGCAGCGGGCATCTTCGCGAACAACAAGCTCAAGGTCTTCGTCCAGGACGGCGACGCCGGCATCATGGTGTACCACCAGTCGTCGGCCGCTGTGGATGCGTTCCAACCCGGCCAGCGTCTGCGGGCGACCGGGGTGATCCGCCAACAGGATCCGACCTCGGACGCCAACCCTGCCACGGGCACACTCCTGATTGACGTGACCCAGGGGTCCGTGTCGGTGGTGAGCGACGGGAACACCTTGCCGGATCCCCGGCCCGTGACCCTTGCGACTCTGACCGCCACCGGCACGACCTACACCGGTTCGCTGGTGCGCGTGGAAGGCGTACAGAAGGTGTCCGGCGACTGGCCAGCCGCCGGCAGCAAGAGCACGCAAGTGCAGATCAGTGACGACGGAGGGGCTACCACCAACGTGTTGCGCTTCCAGCGCAACACCATCACGCAGCAGTTGGCGCAGAAGCTCACCGCCATCGGCAATGGCTCGTTCACGCTCGTTGGCGTGGTCGTCCAGGACGACGAGAGCGCGGATGGGAAGCTGCTGACCGACTTCGAGATCTGGCTCAGGGGTGCCAACGACATCGTGGGTCAGTAGGCCGACGACAGGGTCCTGACGGGTGGGTGCGAGATCAATGGGTCGTCCTCGCCTGCAGCTCTACCCAACGGCGGCGCTGGGCGGGCGAGAGCTGTTCCAACGCCTCACGGCCGCTCATCACTTGCAGCCGTCCCATCTCCCGCATCAACGTGAGTGTGTCGTCTTCCGCTGCGGCTGTCGACTGCGCATCGGCGGCGCGCAGGCGTTCCGCCAGCGCTTGCAGCGTGTGGGTGCGCCGGTCGCGTATGACCTGCAACGCTTGGACCTGTGCGTCGCTCAGTTCGAGTGCCGCTGCGCGCGTGAGGATCTGGTCCACAATGGGCGGGGCCGAGTCGTCGACATCGGCCCCGCAGGTTGCAGATGGAGCGAGAAGCAGAAGGCTGATCAGGCCGACGACGCCGGCGCGCATCAGTGCTTGCCGGGGGCGATCGGCACGCCGGTGCGGGTCGACAGAATGTAGGCCTCGATGGCCTTCATCTTATCGTCGCCGTCGGCGAGCTTCGGCCCTTCGAGCGGGTTCTCGATGCACCAGTTGATCATGTCGCGCAGCAGCGCCACCTTCTTGAGCTGGGTTTGGAACTTCGGGTACGTCTCCGGGTGGGTGTTCGACGAGTCGGGGTGGCACATATCGCACGAGATGCCGTTGGTGCCCAGCTCGGGTGAGTGGAACAGCTTGTACCCGTCGTCGATCACGCGCTTGAGCTCCGCTTCCCATACCCGCGTTTCGCGCGCTGTGTGATCCGTGCCGCCGTGCGCGACCTGGACGTTGGCGTCGTACTTGTCCATCAGCTGCGTGGCAACCTCGCGTGCCTTGTCCGCGTCCATCCGTTCCCCGGGTGCAACGCCCGTGACCGTCACGCTGGTTTTGCCATCGCACAATCCCACTACCTTGCTCTGGCCATCCGCTGGTGCGGGCAGCTCGTGTCGTGGCGTATCATCGCTGACTGCCAGCGCCGCGAGACCGCTGCCGAGCGCCGTCGTCACGAGGATGACTACGAAGCTTTGATTCCATTGCCTCATGTTCCGTCTCCTTTCAGCGCGACCAATCAGTACGATGGCCAACTGACATTTCCCTTGAACTGCGCCTCCAACTTTTCCGCTTCCTTCTGGCCTTTGCTGACCTCCTCAAAGGTCACGTCCATTGGGTTGCGGTCCCACAGGTCGTAGCGCGTGTCCACTTGGCCGCTGTGCAGTGCGGTGACCGTTCCCCAGCCGCAGCCGTCGAACTGATTGAACGGGTCGGCGCGCACCATTTGCACGGTGAGTGCGGGCAACCCCTTCGGCGCATACGGCCACGGCCACGCCGTGGACAGCACGCCGTGGAAGCTGATGTTCTTGATTCGATTGGTCAGCGGCTGATGCGTGTGGCCGTGGATCACCGTGACCGTCGGATAGGGCGCCAGGATCTTCTGCACTTCCTCGGCGTCGTCTGTCCAGAAATTCCATGGGCGGTAGTACTTGTAGAGCGGCGAGTGCGAGAAGACGATGAGCGGCGTCTGCTTGTCGACCTTGGCGAGATCCTTCTTCAGCCATTCCCGCTGCACCTCACCGACCGTGAACGGGCGGCCGTTGGGATTGTCGAGCTGCGCCATGGCCAGCATGCGCTGCATCGGCGTCATCTTCGGCTCGGTCCAGTAGTCCTCGACGATGACGCTGTTGAGGACGACGAAGTGCACGCCCTTGTGGTCGAACGAGTACGTTGGCTGGCCGAACATCTCGCGCCACTTCTCACCCAGATCGAGGTACCAGTCGTGCTCGCCGACCATCATGTGCACCGGCGCCTTGAGGTCTTTCAGGATCTGCTGGCCGATCGACAGCTCTTCCGCCTTCCCGAGTTGGGCGAGATCGCCGCCGAAGAGGACGAAGTCGGGCTGCGGATCGAGCGCGTTCACGTCGGCGACGGCTTTCTGGCAGGCGCGGATGAAGCGGTGGTTCATCCCCTTGTCGAGGATGTGCGAGTCGGAGACGTACGCGATGGTGAACTTCGGTGGCGTGTCCTTCGCTTCCGCCACGTTGATGAGCTGGAAGGAGTGCGGCGGGAAGCCGTTCCAGACGACCGTCGCCGCGGCCGCGGCCTGGGCGGCTCTGCGGAAGAAGTCGCGGCGACTGAGCTGCGGCAAGGTCTCCAGCCAGCGCTCGCGGTCGGCTTGATACTCTTGCCATTCCCGTTCCTTGGGCAACGTGTACTTTGCCATCTTGACCCTCCTCTGTCTGCGCTCCGCTAAGGGGCGGGAGCGGTGACGATCTCTCCCGCACGCGTCTTGGTCGATAGCTCCTTGAGTTGCGCCCAGTCGAAGTTGCTCCCGCCTCCGTCATCGGTGAGCGACTGCATCCACGCGATGATGTCGCTGCTCTCTTCTTTGGTGAGGTTCAGCGGACGGATGCCGCCATCGAGGTTGGGGTTCGGTTCCCCGCCCTTGTTGTAGAAGTCCATGACCTCTTCGAGCGTCTTCTGGCTGCCGTCGTGCATGTACGGGGCGGTGAGTGCGATGTTGCGCAACCCGGACGTTTTGAACGCGCCGATGTCCTTCGGTTGGTGGGTGACGATCCAGCGCCCCAGCGCCTCGAAGCCGGGCTTGTGCGCGAGTGCCGCTTGTTGTGTCTCGGCGCCGCTCCCCGCAATCGAAGATGCCTCGCGCGCCAGCTTTTCGAAATCGCCCTTCATGGCGACGCCGATGTTGTGGAACTTGTTGTCCGTGAAGTAGGGGAACGAGGCGTTGAACTCGTGG
>JBGQHM010000015.1:0-36706 GCA_041497995.1 Binatia bacterium
GACGTTGGAAAATAGAGATCTCAGGGCACAGGCTGGTAACCCGTACGCGTAAGAGTGCCGGGTGCTGCGCAAACTGCGCGACACGGCGATACGGCAAGCGATCGGTTTCCAGCGCCTCCATGAACGCCGGTGCGCCAGGCACCGCTACGAGCAGCGGCTGCCCCGGACGCCAGTTGGGATTCCACCGATGCGTGATCCCCTTCTTCGCTGCCGAGCTGGTCACGATGAAATCTGGGTGACGTTCGAGAACCCCTTCGATGGTTCGCTCGTCAGACGGCACCTCGTGGGTTTGGAACTCCGACAGTCGTGGCAAGTATGGCGGCTTCTGATACGTCTCCACTGTGCTGGCCGCCGACGCGTGTGCCTGCATCCACTGCTCTGCGTCGTAGCGCGAGTCGTCACGGAGCAGCAGGTCGAACTCAACGGCACGGGCCAACCCGAACACGCACAGCAGGGTAACCACCGCCGCCGCCCCTGAGCGCCACCGCGTCGTCAGTGCAGCAGCACAGAGCGCTGCCGCACAGAGCGCCCCTATCACACTCAGCGGCAGTGTGTAGCGCAGTGTGATCAGATCGAGCGTGCGAAGAGACAAGTAGTACTGCACCACCGCCGGCACGAGGAGGTACACCGCAGCGCGCGACCGACGCCATGCGACGAACATCATCCCGGCAACCGCCAGGACGAACAGCGGCAATCCGAGGCCGCTCTCGATTCCGTCGATCAACTGGCGCGCGTACTGGCCCTCCTTGGCGACGCCCTTGAACAAGGCGAACTCGACCGGCGCCAAGCGGGCCGCCACTCCCGGCACATGGCTGCCGCTGAGGTATCGTATGCGATTGGCGAACCCGCGTGGATTCGCCAATGCGTTGTTCGCGAGCGCTACGGTAATCAACGTCGCCACCAACCCGGTGCGGATCGCCGGGTTCCAGACGGCCGCTCGCCAGCTTTCCCACGATGAGAGCCTGGCGGCCAACGCTCGATGGCGGTGGAACGCGACGATCAACGGCAACGGCAGCAGGAAGGCGAAGCCCTGCTCCTTCGTCGACACGGCCATCGCCGCAGCGATGCCCAGTACCACGTACGGCCAGCGCCGATCGCTCGTGCTCGCCACAATCGTGCCCCACAGGGCGAGGATCAGCCAGAACAGGTACGACGCATCCAGGTTGGTGGTGTGACCGTAGTACAGGATGGGGTACGCGGTTGCCACGAACCACGCCGCCACCAGGCCGGCGGTGCGGCCGAAGAGCCGCCGGCCGATGTCGTACGTCAGCGCAACCGTTCCGAGGACACAGGCCACGCTCAGACACCGTCCCAGCAGCTCCAACACGTAGAGCGCATGCTCCGGGTCGCCAAATCCATAAGGGTACGCTGCCTTGGGATGGCGGAACCTGCCGGTCAGAAACTGAAACGCCAAATACGGCGCATACGTGAGCAGCAGCATCAACGGATAGCCGAGTGGGTACTTGAAGTAGAACCATCCCGAATTCAAAGGAACCAGCGACCGCCGTACGACGCTCAGGACCGTGAGAGGTCCCAGCGCGTCGGCCGCCCACGAGTTGTTGCCGTTCGGTAACCCCCAGTTGAGCTGGTACGTACACAGCACCAGTGTGACCCCGAGCACGCCCAGCAGCCCAGGATCGCGCCGCCCGCGGGCCACCATATCGTCAGTCGTTGTACCCGAGACCCTGCAGCTGCCGCCGCATGAAGTCATCGAGCGCCGGCGCCTGCTCGTCCGATTCGAACTTCTCCACAGCAGCCAACCAATCGAACAGCTGGCGGCGCAAACCATCGACGCGTTCCGGTTCGCGGTTGACCAGGTTGGTGCTCTCGCCGGGATCGATCGCCAGGTTGTAGAACTCGTTGGCCTCGTCCGAGCGCCAGATGAATTTCTCGCGGCGTGTGCGGATGGCCTTGGTACGAACGTCGAGTGGTCCCACATCAAAACTCGGAAAGCGCTGCTGCAGCGGCGCCAAGTTCGGGCGGAAACGCTCGGAGACGGTGAATGCCGGGCCCGCCGTCGCGCGACCCCCGTCCAGCAACGCTCGACCCTGTACGTGCGCGCCGTCGTCCGCGATGTCGAGCAGGCGCAGGATGGTCGGGACGATGTCAGTCGTCTGCGCCAGATCCTCGACCACGAAACCTTGCGGCATACGTTCTGGGCAACGGAGCACGAGCGGCACGCGCAGCACCGCGTCGTACAGTCCAACGCGGTGACCCATCATCCCGCGTTCACCGAGATGCTCGCCATGATCCGCGGTCACGATGAGCAGCGTCTGATCCCAGACACTGCGCGCGCTCAGAAAGTCCGCGATCTCGCGTAGCCGATGATCGAGGTACCGCAGCCCGCCGTCATACAACGCCGACAAGATGGCGAAGTCCTCAGCGCTCATCTCGACCTGCCCGGCGAGGTGCTTGTTGGCGTCCTGGTTCACCGCCCGCGCCCTGCCCGCGGCCACGCCCTTCGGCAAGAACATGCGATCGTAGGGCGGCGGTGGTCGAAACGGTAGATGGGTTTCGTTGTAGTGCACGAAGGCAAAGAACGGCTGGTCACTGGCCGCCACCCAGCGCTTCAACGCCTCGTTCGTGCGCCGCGCGCCCGCGTCCTTACGACGCAGCAGCCGATCGCTGGCGCGGCGACCGTAGAGGAGCGCACGAGCCGCCAGGCGGTTCTGATACCGTTGCGTGAAGAAGGCGTCCATGCCCCGTCCGAATCCAGTTTCCGGACTGACCCACGGATTGGTACAGAACGCTGCCGTGCGATAGCCGGCCGCCTTCAGATGCTCCGGTAGGAGCGTGTGTCGGGACGAGAGAAAGCGATTCTCACCTGTGGCGCCGTGGGTGGCCGAATGCATGCCCGTGAACAACGCTGCGTGCGACGACAGCGTGCCCGGCGAGGTGGCGATCATGTTCAGGAAGCGGACGCCGTCGCGCGCGACACCGTCGAGAAACGGGGTGGTCTCGCGTGCTGCTCCGTAGCAGGACACATGATCCGTACGCACGCCGTCCAAGACCACGACAAGAACGTTCAGTCGTTCAGCCATCGATGCCAATCCGTCGAGAGCGCAGCCTCACAACTTGCAGAGCCACGTCCAGAACTCCTTATTGTAGCGATCCGGATTCCGCGCCAGGCGGATGCGGAACGACAGCACGAGGTCGTCCCAGATCGCCCTGCCGCTGACGCCTTGGTAGACCAGGCGCGCGGGGAACTTGATCCGAAGATTCCACTGCGATGGGACGCCGCGATACACCCAGTCACGCTCACGCGTGAAGTCGATCACCCAGTCGCCGCCGTGCGGACCGTCGACAACCCACCACGTGACGATGTTCACCCGCTTGCCGATCGACGGGTCTGCGCGCAGGAGACCGGTGAAGTAGTCGTGGAAGCGGTCGTACAGGTCCGCGGGCGCCTCTCCTTCGCTGGCAAAGCCCTCGGCAATCTGGGCGCGATGTTGTCGACTCAACTCCTCGATGTGCTCTAAGCGCCGACTCCAATCGGGTGGCGGCCGCAGGCGAGTCAGGGTGCCGTCGGAGGCCCACGCGTCGCCCGGATTCATCTGCAGCCCTTCGATCTCTGGCGCCTCGGCACGCAGCCGCTCCACCGCGTCCTGCGGTGTGTTCACATAGTTGAGCGTGTTCATGAACAGCTGATCGGGCGCCAGCAGGGCGAAGTTCCCGGCCGCCGGTACCGCACGTTTGGTCCGCAGCAGTCGGGCCCAGTTGACGAACTCCTCGACGTGCGACTCCTTGGACTCCTGCCAGCGCTGGATCTTCGACGCCAGCGGAAACTCGAAGCAGCCGGGATACTGACTGGCGCCCGTGAACGTAAGAAAGGCAAGGTCGATCTGCTGCTCTTTCCCCAGCCGCTCCAGCGTCGCGTTGTCCAAGTGGCAGTCGTTGACGTTGAGTACCGTCGTCGCGCCGTCCTTCACCAGGATGGCGCTATCATCCCACGCGCGGTCCGGCGGGATGAGACGCACCGTCAGCCCGCTGCCGTTGCAACGGAAGTCGTGTCCGAAATCGACCTCCGTGATGCGCTTGAAACCCAACGCCGCCAGGCGGTCACGAAAGCGCTTGCGCTTGAAGTTGGCGATGATGACGTGCACGTCCTTGTCGATCTGGCGCAGCGTCGGCGGGTCGAAGTGATCAGGATGTTCGTGTGAGACGTACAAGTAGTCCAGCTGTGGCAGATCACGCACGCCAACCTCGAGCGGCGGGTAGTGCCACCAGGTGCCGTGGTACGTCGGATCCGTGAGCCACGGGTCCATGAGAATCCGCGTGCCGGCGGATTCCATCAAGATGCAAGCGTGTCCAATGTAGGTAACCTTCATACGTCCTCGTTCACACCGTCGTCGCGATCGGTTTGGCGACTGCCACGCCGCGCATCGCCGCCAGATCCAGGTACAAATGCTCCATCTGCCGCACCATCGCATGCGCGGAGAAGCCTTCCTCAACGATGCGGCGTCCGAGTCGACCCATTTCTCGAGCACGGGCCGGCTGCGCCAGGACTTCGCTGATCGCCAGCGCCAGAGCGTGCGGGTCCTTCGGCGGCACCAGCAAGCCACTGTGCCCGTGGCGCACCACTTCTCCCGTGCCGCCAACGTCGGTGGCGACTACCGGTTTTTCGACCGCCATCGCCTCCAGGATGGCGTTCGACATGCCTTCGTCATGCGACGACAACACGAACACGTCGAAGGCCGAGAAGACTTCGGGCATGTCACTGCGGCGGCCCAGCAACGTCATGTGACTCTCGAGGTGCAGGGAGTGCACGAGTTGCTGCAGCGTCTCATCTAAACTCACCTCGCCAACGATCACGCCGTGCACCTCAGGCCGCGTTTCGCGGACCTCGCCAATGGCGCGAATGAACTCCTCGACGCCCTTGCGCACGCGCATGCGGGTGACGACGCCAACGATCAGTCGTTCCTCCGGCAAACCGAGTCGCGCCTTGAATTGCGCCGGTGGCAACGGCTGGAAGCGGTCGGTGTCAACCCCGCTGGGGATGACGACCATCTTGTCGCGCGGGCACCCTTCGTTACCGTGGACGAAGTCACGGACAGCCTCAGCATTGACCATCACGCTGTCGGCTAGCGCGTTACCAATCTTGGCGCTCACCAACTCGAAGCCACGGCGCCAGTGACAGCCACGCTTGCTGCACAGCACAACGGGAACCCGGGCGAGCCGTGCACTGATCGAGCCCACGAGGTTGGCGCGCAGCAGGTAGTTGTGGACGATGTTGATGCGGTCGGCGCGCAAGGCCCGCGCCAACGCCACGACCCGTCCCGCCAACCCTAAGCCTCTGAAGCTCGCGCCCGCAGCGGGCGTGTGGATCGGCACACCCACCGACCGTGCCGCATCCAGCAACACCCCCTCGCCGGTCAGGCAGTAGAGGATAGGCTCGAAGCGGCTGCGGTCGAGGAGGCGTAGCACATGCGTCAGATGTGTCTGGCTCCCACCCATTTCCATCGACTTGATGACGTAGGCGAGCCGAATCGGTTGCGTCGGCGTTGGCGTCATTGCTGGTAGTGGTATCCGAGGTCGGTAGGCCCGGTGTCGCGATCGCCGGCAAGCGTCACCGATCGCGTCCCGAGCCCAAGCTCGATTGCGGTTCGCATCCCGGCGTCGATCACTGGACTCGTTGGCGGCACGCGCAGACTGTCGGCAGCGTCACACCCGATTGCCGCCTCCCCGGCACCGGCGACAAACTGCGGTGCGAGGTTGACGTCTCCAGTCCCTGGGCGCGTCCGCGCTCCATACCCGTCGGTATTCAAGTTGCTGCCGGCCGCCGGCGCCTGGCGGCGCACCCCGTGCGCGGTGATGCCGGTACCCAGATTGCCGGACACGACGTTGTTGTAGAGCAAGGCGTGCGACACAGGGGACCCGCTCTCGCGGATCACGATCCCCTTTTGCAGATTGGCCGCGACCGTGTTGTTCAACAGCTGCGTCGCTTCGCGGGCGCCATGCAGCCGCACGCTGACGCCCGTGCCGCCGTTGCCGCAGATCAAGTTGTTCACGACGCGCACCGCATCTCCGGAGGTCTCCACACCCGCACCGCTGTTGCCACACACCGTGGAGTTACGCAGCGTGACACCGTGCGCGTGTCGCAGAACGCGCAGCCCCGGGCCACGTGCACCGGTAAACCTCACACCATCGATGAGTGCCGGCCCTGCGACTGTTGGCGCGGTATGTCCACCCGAGTCGACTACGACCTTGCCGGCGGGATCTCCAGTGAGCCGTCCGTCGTCGTCTCCCAAGAGCGTCACCACTGAGTTGCGGCGGCCGGCCACCCCAACCAGCAACCGCTGCTCGCGATAGACGCCCGGGCCGATGACGATGAATCCGTTTCCCGATGTCGCTGCGAGTGCTGTCGCGATCGAGCCAAACGCCGCGCGCGGCGAGAGTCCGTTGTTTCGGTCGTTGCCGGACGCTCGCACGAAGACGATCTGCGGCGCCGAGATCGGCAGCGGCCCAGGGTAGAGGAACGGATAGTGGTACCCCGCGTCGGCGGGGCCGACATCGGGCAAGCCATCGCTGCGCGTCGATCCACGCAGCAGCGTATCGCGCGCGCCATAGTCGATGCCTAGGGCTGGATTCGTGGCAGACTCCACCAAATGGAAATCGTCGTTCAAGAAGGTATCCGCGGTGACCGTGCCGCCGGACGCCGGTGGGTTCACAAAGAGTTGAACGCCCTTGTCAGGAACGAAGTCCGAATCGGCACGCGGCGTGTTGCCGCCGAAGCCGTCCGGCACAACGTTGAATGCAGTAAAGTAACCACCGAACGAGTTCGGCTGAACGCGTACGCCGCTGCCGTTCGTCGCGACGATGTTGCGCAGCACGGAGGCTCCGAGAACCGGCCCGCTTGTCCCGCTGCCGCCGATCAGGATACCGACGTCGCCGTTGTCGTAGACAGTGTTGTTGGTGATATCAGCGTTGTTGCCCTGCTCGACGTGAATGCCACCCGTGCCGTTCGCATACACCAGGTTGTTGTCGATGTGCGGCGCCTCGGCACCGAGCGACTCCACGCCGCGTCGCTGGCTGGAGAACACGACGTTGTCGCGGACCGTGGCATCGTCACTCCCCTCCCGGACTTGGATGCCGGCGTCGACGGCACCCATCACGGTGAAGCCGCGCACGGTGGCGTTGCAGGCGTTGCGCAGAGTGAATCCTGTGCCGCACGCCACGGGGTTGCCCATCACGACGCAGCTGTTGGTCGCATCTACGAGTACGGCGCCCGGCAGGTCGCCGGTACCGATACCCGTCGCATCTGCAAAGAACGTCACGGTTCCGCGATTCTGATCGGGATGAATATCACCCTCGGCGTACGTGCCCGGACCGACGACCACCGTACCCCCCGCATCCGCACGTTGCGCCGCCGCTTGGATTGATTTGAGAGCGCGCTCGGGAGCGAGGCCGTCGTTGGAACTATTGCCCGCTTCACGGACGAAGACCGGCATGTAGGGCGTCGGTACGGTGATCTGCTGATCGGCGGCGGCACCGTAGTGGTAGCCGATGTCGGCCACACCTGCGTCAGGGACATCGCCGCGCGCTGTCGTTCCCGTCAAGCCGATGTCAGCAATGGGGGCAGCACCGGCATCGACGGCGGGGCTGCGCATGGTCTGTCCGCCACGGCCTTGCTGCAAGCGGAAGTTGTCATCGGCGAAGTTGTCACCGCCGAGCTGTTGGTCCGATCCGAGCGGATTGAGGAAGAGCGGGTCGGCCATGATGTCGTAGTCGTTGCGCGGCGTCCCATCACCATAACCATCCGCATTGACGTTGAAGCCGGCGACGTAGCCACAGGTGGACGCGCCCGCCACCGCAATCCCCGTGCCCGGCGCCATGTGGTCCCCTTGGTTCAACTGAAAGATGTTGTCGACCACGATCGCACCCGGTGACGGCGCCAGGTTGCTGCCCAGCAGCAGTCCCCACCCGCCATTCGCATACGCGGTGTTGTGCAGAATCTTGGCCCGCGGCGCAGCGAGGTCATTGGTCCCGATGGCAAGACCATCGTGCGCGTTCGCGTAGACGAGATTGTTGACGATGAGGACATCGGGCGCCGAGCGCAGTGTGATGCCCGTGTCACCGTTACTGAAGGCGACGTTGTTCTGCACCACACCACCGTTGGTACCCAGCAAGAACACGCCATGGCTTCCGCTCGTGCCGATTGTGTTGTTCGAGACGATTGGGTTGACGACCCCGCCGGACGACTGAATGGACAACCCAGTCGAGCCGCTGTGCGTGACCAGGTTACCGCTGGCCGTCAGACTGCCGCTCGCAAAGACGGTGATGCCCGCCTTGGCATTCGCAGTCACCTGATTCCCGAGCAGCACGAACGCCGACCCACCGGACTGCTCGGTGCCGACGCCGACCGCGAGGCCATTGCCATTGCTGCGCGTGATGTGATTCCGAACGAAGCTCAGCCGCGTGCTGAGGCGCACAACAATACCGTCGGCGGGATGATCCTCTACCGTGTTGTCGGCGATCGAGCCTCCCGCCGCACCGACCACGAACAGGCCACCGCCAACGTTGTGTTGCAGCGTATTGTTGGAAAGGTCGATGAGGATCGTCGCGTCCGTGTCGGCAACCACGGAGGCGCCCACGGTCCCATTGCTCGTCAACGCGTTGCGCTTCAGCGCAACCGAACCAGCGCTGACAGCGTCAACGCCTGCGTTCTGGTTGCTCGCGATGGTGTTGTCGGTGACGTTCACATTGGAGCTCTGAGCCACGCGCACTCCGTTCTTGCTGTTTGCCTGAATCGTATTGTCTCCGACGGTGAGCGGCGCGGCCCCGCGCACGAACACGCCATCGCCCCCGTTCGCTGTCAGGTCATTACTGCGAACCGACACCTTGGTCACCCCATCCCCGACGATCGTCACTCCGGTGGCCCCGCTCTGCACTACGGTATTCCGCTCAACAGTGACGGCGTCGGTGGCGACCACGTTGATGCCAGCGTCGATGCTGTTTTCGACGTCATTGTCGGTGATGTCGACGTCGGTCACGGCATCAGCCGCACTCGCACCGGTACCAGCTCCGATGCCCTCGTAGTTTCCACTGGCTGAGTTGCCCGCGATCGACACATTCGAGCTGGAACGCACGAGAATGCCATTCTCTTTGTTATCCTCGGCGGCGTTACCCATGATGACGCCGCCGCTCGCGTTGGTAACAAGCAGCCCATGGCTGCCATTGCCCATCATCTGATTGTTCGACACCGCCAGGGTTGCTCCAGCACCACCGGAAATGGAGATTCCCGAGCTACCATTCCCCGCTGCCATATTGTTCTCGACGGTGATGATTCCTCCCGCCGTGATGTCGAGGCCACGTTTGTAACCGTCGCGCACCTGGGTATTGCTGATGGTCACGTCGCTACTGGGCATACCGAGGACATCTGATCGCACCTGAATCCCCGCGTCGACGGCTCCGACCACGGTGAAGCCGTCAATACGGATGGAGTGCCGCCCGGCGAGGAGGAACCCCGTCGTCCGAGGTGCTGGGGGCATGATCACGACCGGCCCTGCCGCGTCGCCGGTCACCGTCCCGTTCGTGTCGGCCAGGAACTCCATCATGTGCCCGCCGTAGCCGCTGCGCGCCGGCGTGATGTCACCATCCAGGAAGGTCCCGGGCCCAACAATGACCTTGTCCCCAGGATTGCTGAGCGACGCCGCTGCATGACTGATGGTGGCAAACGCGGTCGCCGGGCTGCGCCCGTTGGCGTCGTCGCTTCCTCCAGCGCGAACGTAAAATACGTCGGCACGCGACGCGTGGGCGGACAAACAAAACACCGCGACGCCCGCGACCCACGACCAGTGGGACGCCGGCCGCCACGGCAGGTATTGATGCAACTGCGCGTTCTCCGATTGCTTAGAACAAGGTGTAGATGAAGGGACCTAAGGCCGAGCTCTGCGCCGTCACCATCAACCCACCAAACAGCAGCAGCACAAACACCATGGGAATCAGCCACCACAGCTTGCGCTGCCAGAGAAAGCCCATCAGCTCCCCAGCGATGCCAAAACGTTCTCGCACTCCTTCAGTCAACTTCATTCCGTGCTCCTTGCTGTCGAGCCGGCACGAGGCCGTGCTGCCCGAGAAAATCCTTCAACACACTTGCCGCGAGGCGGTGGCCCGCCGCGGTCCAATGCCCGTCGTGATGGTAGTGCAGCGGCTCACTCCCGTGAGCCGCTGCAGTGCGAAACGGCGGAGCGAGTGCGACACACGGCACGCCGTGTTGCGCGCACCACGTCTCAACGCGGCGCTGCGGCGCGTCGAGATCCCAGCTCTGCGATTCCATGCGCGGATACGTCGCTTCCACCTCTTGCCACCACTGAGGGTACACCTGGTCACGCGAACTGACGATGGCAATTGTGAGGCGCGCACCGCTCGCCTCGGTCGCGCTCTGCAGCTCGCCGAGCAGCTGCTCGGTATGCTCCCACGCCTCCTGCCACTCCGGCGACGGCGCTGCCGCGTACACCCCGTAGTCGACCGGCACGCCATCGCGTTCCGCCACAGTCGGGATGACATCGCGTTGCAGCAATCCGTGCCGCGCCAGCGCCTCCGCCAGCCACGGCTGTTGCGTGAGCAGGACCTTGCGGATGTAGTGGTACGCCCCGGAGCGTGCCAGTAGCGCGCGCCAACCGTGCAGCCGCTTGCGTGGCGCGTCGCCGACGACCTTCTGCAGTGTGCCATCCGTCGCGTACACCGGCTTGAGCTTGTCCTCCAAGGTCGGGCTGTTGTTCTTCACGTCATTCCCCGGATAGAAGGCCAGCACCACCAGATCAGGTTGGTAGCGCTGGCCTTCGTGCTGGAAGTACAGCAACTCGCTCGCCGTGCCGTAGCCGCTAACTCCGGCACCCATCACCTCGATCCGCACGCCGTTGGGGTTGCCGCTGAGCAGCGGTTCCAGCACGCGCGGAAAGGTCGCTTCGAGCGGCACGTGCATGGCTTCAACAAACGAATCGCCGAGGATGAGGACACGAAACACCCCCGGCGCCTTCGCATACTCGCGCTCGACATCGCGGAGACCGTGGTGATTGATCTGCACGGGCACCACGAATTCGCGATCTTCCTGGGTCCACCATCCATGCTCTCCAGGAATCAGCCGCGCCCCGAGTACTGGGTCTGGCTCCCAGAAACGATCGGGCACCAGATGCATCCACCGCACGCCGACTTCGAGCAGCACCAACGCGAACAGAATGCCCACGCTGGCGAGGATCGCCCCCGCCAGCAGATCGCGACCGCGCCGCACGCGCCCTCACGACTCCTTGCGAACAATGCAATTACCCATCACCAGCGCATCCATGCCGCTGCGCGAGAAGGTGCTGAAGGCATTGGCCGGCGTGGTGACGATGGGCTCTCCCTTCAAATTGAACGAGGTATTGAGGACAACCGGCACACCGGTGGCCTGACCGAAACGGTCGATCAGGTTGTAGTACAGCGGGCTCTCCGCCTTGTGCACCGTTTGCAGGCGCGCCGTCCCATCGACGTGCGTGATCGCCGGCAAGACGTCCGCTTGCCCGTCCTTCACATCGACCACGTACAACATGAAGCGCGCCGGATAATGCCGCGGCGCATCGGGGAGATCGAAGAAGCGTTCGGCGCTCTCCGCCAACACCGACGGTGCGAACGGACGGAACGGTTCGCGGAACTTGATCTTGATGTTGACGATCTCCTTCATGTCGTGGCGGCGCGGATCGGCGATGATGCTGCGCGACCCCAATGCCCGGGGCCCCCACTCGAAGCGGCCCTGGAACCAGCCAACCACGTGACCGGCCTGCAATTCCTCGACCACGCCATCGAGAAGATCTTCCTCTCGGGAGTATGTCTGGTACGGCATGCCGCAGCCGCGCGCGAAGTCGTTGACCGCGCCGTGGCTGAACTCCTGGCCCCAGTAAGCGTGCCGCATCATGAACTGGCGCGGCTTGCCGAGCGCACAGTGGTAGGCGTACAGCGCCGCACCGAGCGCACCGCCGCCGTCACCCGCCGCCGGCTGGATGTACACCTCGCGGATCGGCGTCTCTTTAATGATGCGGCCGTTGGCGACGCTATTGAGCGCGACACCGCCGGCCATACAGATACGATCGAGGCCGGTTTCCTTGTGCAGGCTGCGCACCATACCGAGCACGATCTCCTCGGTGACCTGCTGGATGCTCGCGGCGACGTCGGCGTAGTACTGATTCTTGGCTGCCAGCTCGTTAAAGTTGGACGGCTTGGGCTCGAAATACGCTGGATAGCCTGAGCTGGCGGTGAAGAAGTGCCACGACGGATTGCGCGGCTCGCCGAACAGGTCGGTGAACTTGCTGTTGTATGTCTGCGTCGACGAATGGTGGAAGCAGAAATAGTCCATGTCGAGCCAGAAGCTTCCGTCACTGTCGAGCCGAATCAGCTTGTGGACCTTGTCGACGTACCGCGGCTCGCCGTAGGGCGCCATGCCCATGACCTTGTACTCGCCTTCGTTGACCTCGAAGCCGAGGAACGCCGTGAACGCGCTGTACAGGAGTCCGACCGAATGCGGAAAGCGCACTTCGCGCAACAGCTTGATCTCGGTCCCCTTGCCACGACCCATCGTCGCGGTGGCCCATTCACCAACACCGTCGATGGTGAGAATCGCCGCCTCGTCGAACGGCGAGCACAGAAACGTGCTCGCTGCATGCGAGAGGTGATGCTCGCTGAAGAGGATGCGGTCGCTGGAGATGCCCATCTCTTGCCGGATGAGATTCTTCACCCACAGCTTGTCCAGCAGCCACGTCGTCATCGCGTCGCCGAACACCTTCCACGACTTCGGCACGACCTGCAGCGACGTGGTCAGGATGCGCTCGAACTTGACGAAGGGTTTTTCGTAGAAGACGACGTAGTCGAGGTCATTGACACCGATGCCCGCGGTGTCGAGGCAGTACTGAATTGCGAGCTTCGGAAAATCGGAGTCGTGCTTCTTGCGGCTGAAGCGCTCTTCCTCCGCCGCAGCCACCAACTCGCCGTCTTGCAGCAACGCGGCAGCCGCGTCGTGGTAGAAACAAGAAATACCTAGTATGCGCATGTGCTCAGTGTGCCCTCGCCAGATTCTCGTAGATCGCCGTCATCGCCGCGACGTGTTGTTGGACGCCGAACTGCTGGCGCGCCCACGCTTGCGCGCGCTGACCGATCCGCTCGCGTAGCGCGCTGTCTTGCAGCAGCGGGATCAGGCGCTGCGCCAAACCAACAGCGTCGCCGGGTGGGGTGAGGAAGCCCGTCTCGCCATCGCGGATCAACTCCGGGACGCCGCCGGCGGCGCTAGCCACGACCGGTTTGCCCAGGAGCATTCCCTCCAAAATCACGCGCCCAAACGGCTCGGGCCGCGTCGACGTGTGCACGACAACGTCCAACGCATTCATGACGTCGGCGATATCGCTCCGAAAGCCGGTGGCCGACAGTGAGTTCTCCAGGTGCAGTTCTCGAACGCGTTGAGTAAGTCGGTCGTTGTATGCCGCTCCCGCCCGATGCACACCGCCGACGATGAACGCGTGCGCCTTGGGCACCTGTTCAACAATACGTGCCATCGCCTCGACGAGCACCGCCTGCCCCTTCCATTCCTGGATATTCCCCACCACGCCAATGCAGGGCGCGCCGTTGGTGATTCCCAACTCTGCGCGTACCGCGGCTGCATCGCGCTGCGGTGCGAAAGCCGTTTCATCGAGCGCGTCGTAAACGACATGCGTGGTCCGTCCACGCACGCCGTGTTGCAGGCAATGCTGCCGAACCGCCTCCGTCATGCACACCAACGCGTCGACGTGGGTCGCCGCCCAGCGTTCGCGGTTCGAGTACTTTTCAAATCCTTTCACGTGACACACGCACGCTGTGCGCGTCAGCCAGCACGCCAAGACGCCATCGAAGTTGGCACGCACCCCGTTCCCAAGATGTACGACGTCCACGCCTGCCCGCCGGATCACACGAGTCAGTCGGAGCGCGGCTGGCAGCTCTTCGACCAAGAGGCGCATCGTCTGACGACCGAAGTGCAGGGCCGACTGCACGGCAGCGAAGGATTTCGCCTGGTGGTAGCCTTCGTACTGTAGGAGTGCATGCTCCTTGGGTACGCGGCGCCGCTTCACGTGGTGCACCGGCACGCCGATGAGCTGCAACTCCTCCTCGATCGCCTTGCGCTCATACAGCACCATCGCGACACCGACGCGGGCGCGATCCAGGCCGCGGATCAGATGATAGAGCCCGGTGAGCGACCCGCCGACGACACCGCCGGAGGACGCTTCGACGAATAGCACGCGCACCATACCGTAGCGTCACTGTCGCGAGCCCGCGACGCGTAGCGGCTGCTCCTGCATGAGCTGCATGATTGCATGCACCGCCGCAGTGCTCGTGGTGTCGGCGGCGAGACCGATCTCGTAACACCGTGCATCCGCTACCAGCCGCGCCAGGTGCGCCTCGCGCCGCGCCGCGAAGCCAGCAAATTGCAGCTGCTCCAGCACGGCGGCAAACGCCCAGTAACGCCGCAGATCGTTGATCATGAGATCGGCGGCGCTGAGCCGCTGATGCGCTTGCTCCGCGGAAATGCGCCGCACGTACGGCTCAGCTGTCCGCCGCGGGAACAAGATCAACGCGGCGCGGCCGCCTTCCGTCAGGTGCTGGGGTGGCATCTGGTAGCCGCGTCGTTCAAGCCCGAAGTAGCCGTCGATCGGCGGCAGCTGCTCGGCGGCAGCGCCCAACCAGTGTCGACTCCAGGCATCCAGAAGAATCGGTTCGTGCACAGCCCACACGTCGTCGCCATGGTGCAAGACGAAACTGTCGGACAGCAGTCGCACCCCCGGTGACAGCGCTAACGCCACCGCCACCGTCGACTTGCCGACTCCGCTTGCCCCTGCGAGGAGGATCGCGCCAGCGTCCATCGTGACCGCGGCGGCGTGAATTGGGTGGAAGTCACGGGTGTGCTCCAGCCACCACCAACACGGATAGTACACCAGGTAGTACAGCAGCGTGGTGAAGCGGCGTTGGCGCAGCTCGGCACGCTGTGACCAGCGCCGTGCGCGACGGATGCGATCGCTGAGCGGGCTGTTGCCGAGACGGTAGTAGAAATCGCCGTGCACCGTGAGCCGTCCATCGTTCCACGTGAATCGGAGAAACAGATCCCGCAGGTCATCGACGCGAAACCAGTGCAGCGTCGTACCATCCGTGTAGACGTCGCGGTCGACCCGTTCGAGACGGGCCGCCGTCATGCGATCGAGCCGCCGTTCCGCCGGCGGCTGACCGTCGTGCCAGGTGAGGGCGGCGGTCACCGCCGGCATGCTCACTGCACCCGCCGCCAGCGGCGCGAGATGCGCCGTCGCGTACGCCGCAAGGTCGGGCGCGTCGGTTTGAAACGCGAATGTCGCTCCAGCCAGGCTGCCGGTCACGCTATGGTTGGGCGCGGTCATTTCTCACACAGCAGCATCCACCCCGAGGGGTTGGTGCTGGGTACACGCTCCAGCGACGCGATCAGCGCCGTCGCCACGGCGTCGAGCCTCAGCCGTCGCAGCCGGTTGAGCCGACGCTGCACGCTGAAATGCTTGATCATCCCTTCGATGGCGGCCACCCGGAAGCCGGCCTCCTGCAACTCCGCCTCGATCTCCTCGCGACGGTACAGCACGTCGTAGATGTGATAGCTCTCCAACCCGCGCTTCACGCGGTACGGGTGGGACACGTCGCGGTTGAGGGCATCCACCATGAACACACCGCGCGGTCGGAGAACACGCCGCACCTCCCGGTACAGGCGCTGCCGCTCCGGCAACTGGAAGTGGCGCACGAAGCGCAACGTGTACACGGCATCGAACGACTCCGACTGGAACGGCAGGACAAAGGCATCGGTGCGCAGGAACGACCACGACCCGGCGGTACCGTTCATGCGCCGTTGCGCCGTTGCCAGCATCTCCGCGCTGCTGTCGACTGCTACCCCCATGCGGACGCCGCGCATCGCCGCCGTCAAGCGGCCGGGGCCACACGCGATCTCCAGCACGGCGCCCGTCGCACGCGCCGCCAAGTGCTCGTTGAGGAACCGCACTTGCCGCCGGTGCAGCACACCGTTCAACGGCTGCCCCGTCCGCCGGCGCATGTAGTCTTCGGCAACGTCCTTGTCCTGATAGTAGCGTTTCAGCTCGTGTGGCCGATCGATCGGTTTCATGACGTCACACTCGCCAGCGCTGGCGTACCGCTACCGCCCGTCGGGCTCTGCAATGATGCGAACGTGCGTCGAAGACCGTCTTCCACACTGACGCCGGGTCGCCAGCCGAGGACTCGCTCTGCTCGCGAACAGTCATAGCGAGCGCTCTGCGTCGTCCGCTTCACTTGATGATACGTGACGGGAGAGCGGCGACGCAGCAGCCGCAACCCCCGCTCGGCCACCAGCGCCGCAAGCGCTACGACGCGGACCGGCAGAAAGAGTGAACGCCAGGTTTCCCCCGAGGCCGCTCGATAGAACGCCAGATAGTCCGCTTGCCGCACGTTGTCGTCGACAATCGTGAACGCCTGACCAATCGCCGCGTCGCAGCGCGCCGCGAGCAGCACCGCGTCGGCGACGTTGTCCACGTACGTCATCGGCAGGGTGTAGTGCGGTGTCGCCAACAGCAGCTTCACTCCGGCAACTCCAAAGCTTTGACGTGCCACCGGAGGTCGCTTGCCAGGCCCGTAGAGCAGACCGGGACGGAGCACGACCACGGGCGCACCACGCCGCGCGGCGTCAAGCGCGGCGCGATCCGCCGCCAGCTTCGAACGGCTGTAGCCGCCGCGTGCATCGGCTTCACTCTCGTACGACGCATCCTCGGTGATCGTCACACCGTCGTATGGCACCGCGTACACACTGAGCGAGCTGATGTGGATGATGCGCTGTACGCCGGCTGCCACCGCGGCCCGGATGACGCGCCGTGTGCCGCGCACATTGACTTCGGCGAACTCCTCCCAGGTGCCCGTGGTGGCAACCCGCGCCGCAGCGTGGACCACCCAATCGACGTCACGCACCGCGGTCGCCACAGCGCCATCGTCACAGATGTCACCCTCGACGACTTCGACGCCGCTCGCGTCGATGGTGCGTCCGGGGCGCACCAGAGCGCGCACGGCGACGCCGTCGCGCAGCAAGCGTCGCACGATGCTGCGGCCCAGGAAGCCGTTCGCCCCAGTCACCAATGCCTTCATGCGTGGGCCACCAGCCGTACCGGTGGCTGCGCCACTACGCCTGCCTGCTCCCACATACGCTCAAGCAGCCGCACGCCTTCACGGCCGTCTGCGGCACTCACCGGCGGCGGCGCACCGTTGGCCAACGCCTCATAGAGCGCACGCAAGTGGAGCCCCATGCCTGGGTAGTAGCGCTGCCGGCCACGGACGAACTCGATGCCGTTGCGCAGGGTCGACCGCAGCAACTGCATTGCCTCGTCGATGTTTGGTAACACCTTGCCGATGAGCTTGGGTACCTGCCGTGTGCGCCGCACGATCAGTGTCATGTTATTGAGGTTGGCCTCGACGGTCATTGCTGTTCCGTGCAACGTCACGCGGTTCATGAACGGCTTGCTCTCCAACGAAATGGTCAAGGTACCCAGCGCGCGTTCTCCATCCACGACGGCGCGCAGCTCGCGGACCTTCCCGTCTTCGCCGGCGCGGGTCACGACATGGACATCTCCGATCATGCCGACGAAGCCCTGCAGGAGGTACGAGGGATGGGGCGCTACGTCGTACAGGATGCCACCGGGGAGAGACGCCTTCCAATGCCCGTGCTGCCCGGGCGGTAGCTCCCCCTCGCCGGCTGCCGCACCCTGGAACACCTCGACACCGACCAACGTCCCCAGCGCCCCCGACGCGAGTAGCGCGCGTGCTTCCAGCATGACCGGATCGAACCAACGGTTGTGGTCGACGGTCAGGTACTTTCCGGCCCGCAGAGCTGCCGCGACCATAGCGTCCGCGTCCACGACGGTGAGCGCCATGGGTTTCTCGACCAGCACGTGCACACCGGCCTCCAACAACTGGATTGCCAGGGTGGCGTGCGTTGCAGGTGGTGTCAGCACGTGGACGACGTCGGGCTGCGCCGCAGCCAGAAGCTCATCGATGTCGGCGTAGGTGGATACCTGCCAGCGGGCGCTGAAGGCTTCGCGGGCGGGCCGGCTGCTGTCGCAGGCGCCCGCGAACTCGACCTGCGCCAGCTGCCGCAGGTAGCCGCAGTGAACGTACGCGATCCGGCCGCAGCCCAGCAGCGCGACGCGGAGCCGCGATGGGGTACTCATCACTGATGTCAGGCTGAGATCAGACAGGCACGCGCTTTTGCGTGTAGCGTTGGAGGAGCTTGACGTTGTGGTAGACGTCGTCCCCGTAGTCTTGGACCACGCCGGTCTGCAGTGTCGCGCGCACCTCGCGGATCGCATCGTCGACCGTCCACGTCGGCACGAAACCCAACTCGTTTCGAATGCGGTCGAAGGCGACGCGGTAGCTGCGCCGGTCTTCGATACGGTCGAAGTACTCGACGACGGTGCCCGGGATTTGCTGGACCACCTTCTCGGCGATTTCTCCGACCGTGAAGTTGAGGTCTTCGCCGCCGACGTTGAAGACGCGACCGGCCGCCGCTTCCGACGACGCTTCAACAGCCCGCAGGAATGCCGCGGCCGCATCCTGCACGTGGATATGCGGGCGCCACTGATTCGCGCCGACGATGCGCACGCGTCCCTCGACGCTGGCACGCGCAGTGATCGTGTTCACCATGAGGTCGAAGCGCATGCGGGGCGACAGGCCGCAGACGGTGGCCAGCCGCAGGATGACTACTTCAACTGCGCCGTGCTCTTGCAGCAAGACCTCTTCGGACATGATCCGCGTGCGGGCATACAGCGACACCGGATTGAGATGCGATCCCTCGCGCAGCACTTCGTTGCCGTTGGCACCGTACACACTACAGGAGGAGGCGAATACCACACGCTGCACCCCAACCTCGCGGCAGCTTTCCAGCAGACAGCGCGTGGCTTCAAAGTTCGTGGTCAGTGCTTCCCGCGGATCGAGATCACAGGCGGCGTCCCCGACCAATGCCGCCAAGGCGACGACGGCACGGACGCCGTTCACCGCCTGGACAACATCGCG
Source organism: Binatia bacterium (assembly GCA_041497995.1). Lineage (GTDB taxonomy): Bacteria > Desulfobacterota > Binatia > HRBIN30 > HRBIN30 > DATKMS01. Next base: position 19,051 of record JBGQHM010000015.1, read on the forward strand.
AATGTTGCAGATGTCACCATACCGCAGCTCGAGATTCGGGTCACCGCGCAGCTCCGCGACGCCATGTTCGCCGTACAGAAACTTGTCCAGCACGCGCACTTGATAGCCGCGTTGCAACAGTTTGCGCACCAGGTGCGAGCCAATGTACCCGGCCCCCCCAGTGACTAGAACGATGCCGTCTCGCATGATCTCTCCTTCTCGTACTGACAGAACGTACCTTCGAAGCTTTCACTCCATCTCGGCCGTATGCGGTGCCGAGGCAGACGCTGACACGTGCCGCTCGGTTGCCACCACGGTGGCCCGCAATAGATCGCCGAGCGCGGGTAGCATGCGGCACTCGACTTTTGCACTAGCACAGATCTCAGCGACCTCACGCGCCGTGGTCTCATCGAGGTCCGACAGACACACGAACACCACACGCACGCCATTGGCCGACAGTGCCAACTGCAGCTCGGCAGCGCCGCCGAGGACCTTGACGCCGTGGATGCGCGATCCCCAACGTTCCTGCGACTCATCGATGAAACCAACGGGCCGGTAGGCCGACGACGGATCGTCCATCAAGGCCCGGCTGATTTGCTCGCCGCCGTGTCCGGCACCGACAATGATGGCCCTCTCGCGCGTGTGCCAGTGACGTCGCGAACGCCCGCGCGCCACCACGCGCAACAGGTAGCGCGACCCGGTCAGCATCAGCAGCAGCAACGCCCAGTCGATGACAAACACGGACCGGGGGTGTTGCTGGGCACCCACGAAGTACGTCACGCCAGCGATCGTCACCGACCCGACCGACACCGCCTTGAACAACGCCACCGCATCCCAGATGCCGAAATAAGACAGGATGCCCTGGTAGGCGCCGAAGTAGACCAGCAACACGGGGCGGATCAAGGCAACGAGGATCATCGTCTGCACGATGAAATCGAAATGCGGCCACTGCCAATCGAAGCGAATCAGCATGGCAAGCGCGTACGACGCAACCGCTAGTCCGACATCGGCACCGAGCAGCGCTACGCGCCGCCGGCGACGCCAGAGATACTTCGCGCGAATGGCGCCGCGCACGGTGACCCACACGCCGCGCACCAGCAGCACCATGTCCGCCCAGAACGTGGTGGTCTGCACGTAGTCGAGGTCGCGCTGCAGCTTGGCGGGAAGAATGTGCTCGACATAGTACCGCTCGGTATCTTTGATCCCCTCGGGGTAGTCTTCCACCTCGTCGCGTCCCTGGATCTGGCTCGGGCCGACGATGCCCGGGCGCAGCGCCAGCACGCGGCGCTGTGTGGGCGTGTAGAGCTTCACGAAATGCGGATCCTCGGGCCGCGGCCCAATCAAACTCATCTCGCCCCGCAGCACGTTGAAGAGTTGTGGGAGCTCGTCGAGCTTGGACCAGCGCAGCAGCTTGCCTAGTCGGGTGATGCGCGGGTCGCGCTTGACCGTCAGTCGCGACCCCATCGCGTACGCACCGTGGACCATCGTGCGAAACTTGTAGATGTCGAACAGCATGCCGTTGCGGCCGACCCGTTTCTGGCGGAAGAACACCGACCCCGGCGAGTCGAGCTTGATGCAGATCGCCACCAGCACAATCACCGGTAGCACGCAGATGACGCCGCTCAACGCCAGGACGAAATCCACCATGTGTTTCGCGCCCACACCGAACGACGTCATCCGGCGACGCTGCGAGGCGGCAAACGCTGCCGCATCCGGCGACGCCACGTCGGAGGGCGACACTAGGTCACCGTCGATTTGCATCCAAGATTCTCCGCAGGGTAGCCCCTACGTAGCGCACGTCGTCGTCGGACATCAAGGTGAACAGCGGCAGCGACAGAATCGTCTCCGCCGCGGCCGACGCCACCGGAAAGTCTTCGGGTCGATAACCGAAGGTGTCGCGATAGAACGAGTGCAGGTGCAACGGGATGAAGTGCACCGCGATCCCGACGCCTTCCGCCTTGAGCGCCTCGATCAACGCGTCACGATCGATGCGCAACCGGTCTGGGCGGATGCGGATCACGTACAGATGCCACGCATGCTCGGCATCGGGACGTACCGCCAGCGGCTCCAGCTCGGGCCGATCGCTCAGCATCTCGTCGTAGATCGCGACGATGTCCTGACGGCGCCGGTGTAGGGATGGCAGCCGCCGCAGCTGCACCAGACCCATCGACGCCGCGATATCCGTCATGTTGTACTTGAAGCCCGGGTACGACACATCGTACCGCCACGAGCCCTGCGCGTTGTAGCGACGCCATGCGTCGCGGCTCATGCCGTGCAGCCGTCGACTGCGGAGCCGGTCCGCGAGCGCCGCGTCGGCGAAGGTCAGCATGCCGCCTTCACCAGTGGTGAGATTCTTGGTTGCGTAGAAGCTGAATGCAGTCAGGTCGCCGATCGTCCCGACCGGCCGCCCGCGATCGCTGGCTGGCAACGCGTGCGCAGCGTCTTCGATGACCGTGAGTCGGTGGTGTCGCGCGACTTCGAGGATGTCGTCCATCGGGGCGGGTTGGCCGGCGTAGTGCACCGGCACGACGGCACGTGTGCGCGGCGTGACCTTACGCGCCACGTCTGCGGGATCGATGTTCAGCGTATCGCGGGTGCAGTCCACCAACACCGGCCGCGCCCCACTGTGAATGATGGTCGCGCCGGTTGCGGCAAACGTCAGCGTGCTGGTGATCACCTCGTCACCGGGCTCGAGATCCAGCGCATCGAGCGCCAGGTGGAGCGCCGCGGTGCACGAGCTTACCGCGACGGCGTGTGGGGCACCAACGGCGCGGGCAAACTCCCGCTCGAACTCTTGGGTGCGCGGACCAACCGTCAGCCAACCGGAGCGCAATGTTTCCACGACGGCAGCGATCTCTTCGTCGCCGATGTCGGGACGGTAGATGGGGATGGTCCGTTGAGGCGACGGTTCGGTCGGCCGTATCGTCTGTGCGCTTCGGGTCACTCGCTCACCCCCACACGCCCGTGTGCATCAGCGGCCCCCTGCGGCGACGCGCTGCGCCACGTCGTTCTCTGCCCATTCCGACTGGGCCGCGGACTCGGCGCGAACAAACACACCAAGGATGTCGGCCTTCAGCACGTCCAACCGCAGTCGATCGATCAGCCGCTCAAACAGCAGCGAGAGGATATACAGCGGGCGCACAAAGCCGAACGAGTGCGCCAGCGACAGATACTGCAAGCGCTCTGTGCGGAACTCGGCACGCGCCAACAGTCGGCGCAAGGCGCCGAGCGAGTTGGCCCGATACCAGGTCGGAAACACATCGTCGCTAAAGTCCCGCCACTCGCCGCGGGCGAGAAAGTGCATGCACTTCTTCCAGAGCAGGTGAAAGCGGTACGGAGTAGCCGCCGCCACCAGCATCCCATAGTTGAATCGGTTCGGCGTAAACACCACGAAGCAGCCGCCGGGACGGCTGATGCGGCGCACCTCGTCGAAGACCTGCTGCGGGTGCTCCAAGTGCTCTGCCACCATCGACGCGGTCACCAGGCTGAAAACGCCGCCGCGGAACGGCAACGCCGCGGCGTCGCACAACACCAGGTGCTTGATACTGGAATGTCGCAACAGATGCGGATCGCGGTCGCATCCAACGGCCATCCGTACCCGCCGTGGCAGTTCGGCATTGAGCGACTCATCGGCGCAGATGCGTCGGCCGCAGCCGATGTCGAGCCAGACCGTATCGGGATGCGCGCGCTCGTTAAGCACTTGCTCGTACACCAACTTGGGTGAGCGATACTCCGGATAGTACCGCTCGATGGTTGCTGCATTGCGTCCGTCCATCGTCTCGCTGCCTACAAGCCACCCTCTTCTGCGAAGCGCAGCAGACCCGCCGCCTTTCTCCAGAAGACCGCGTCGGTGCCGCGACGTTCGGTCCACCGCCGCACGAGCGCGCGCACGGAGCGGCGGTGCAACAGGGCCCGCAGCAACGGATGAAAGACGACACGCTGCCGCAGCGGCCGACGGTGGAACCCCATGCCGAACTTGAACTCGTCAAGCGGCCCCACGGGCTCCAACGATTCCAATCCGAATGTGATCTCGGGCGCACCGCGTTGCACCAACATCTCCTCCGTCACTCGAAAGATGAGGGCGTTGTTCGGATACGCACCAAGCTCATCGCTACACGAGCGTGCGAGCAGGAACTCAACGCCGTCGTCGAACGTCACGGTGACCAGGAACGCAGCGAGCACGTCGCCGCTCCACGCTCCCCACCCTTCAAACCCGGGGGTCTCGGCTGCGGCGGCCCAGAAGCGGTCCCACTTCGCACCATTCAAGACGCCGTCGCGCCCTTGACGGGCCAACGTGTCGCCGTGCGCGCGGCGCCCGGCCGTGGCGATCACGGAGAATGGGACCGGCTCGACCACGCAGCGTTTCAAGCCGCGCCGGACCTTGCTGCGCACGTTGCCGCTGAGCGCCGCCAGGCCGTAGGCGCGGTTGTCGCACGCGATCTGGTAGCTCAGTTTTCCGCCCCCTTGCAGCGGCCCAGCGAAGCGTACGCCGAGACAGGGCGGGCGGCGCAGGACGCCGCGCAGCTCATCCGTCGCGGGATTGTACAAGCGATGCGGCGGTGCGCTGAGGTAGAAGCAGCGGCTGGCGTCGTACCAGTAGGCCGACGGTGTTGCCACCACCTGATGCCCGATGGCTCGTAAGAAACCCGCGTATGCCCCCGCATCCATCTCCGGCTCCTCGCGCGCCCGTTCACACCGCCAGCGACTGTTCGAACGCCGTCTGTTCAACCAGGCGCCGCATGACGATTCCCAAACCCACCAACCAAAAGAGGATCACCAGTTGCCACAGGTCGGCGAACAACGAGAAGAACACCAAGACGAAGAAGCTGACCTCGCAGCTCTTTACGATCCAGAGCAGATCGGCGAGCGGGAACGTCGGGTCCCGCATAGTGACGTCACAGACCCGGAAATTCCGCCACGTCTGCCAGAGCAATACGAGAAACCCTGCCAGGCAGAAGATTCCACCTTCGACCAACGCGAGGAGATACGAGCTGTGCGGCGCCGCAGTCGACTGGGTTGGATCCTTCATGAAGCGAGCCAGTTCCCAGTTCCCCATCCCGACGCCCAGGAACGGATTCTCACGCGCGACATCGAACGCGATCCCCCACGTATATTGGCGGCGTTCGAGGGAACCCGATCCTTCACCGCTTTCCGCCGCAGCAGTCCCTGGCAACGTCGTCAGCCGACCGAGGGTCCGCTCCGGCACTAACTGAAACGAGACGATGATCAAAAGGAAAGCGCCGAGCGCCATCGTCAGCAGCGTGTTCAGACTGACGCGTTGGTCGATGATGATGTAGATCACGGCCACACCAAGCCCAAGCAGACCGCTGCGCGACGCCGTCATGATCACCGTCAAGGCCAGACCGACGAGCGTCGGTAGAATCAGGATGCGGAGCACGGGCCGATCGAGCGACTGCATGAAGTACCACAACCCCCCGATCGCGATGATCGCGAACATCGCCAGCCGATTGGGGTTATACGCAGACGAGATTACGCTCTCCGCGCTGCCGGCACGGTACCCGTACAGGCCCCCACCGGTGAGCACCGCTCCGATCCCAGTGATGGCGCTGACCACCATGAAGGCGATGGCCAAGACGTAGATCATGCGCACGTGCTCGGGGGCGCGAATGAAGTTTATGAAGAACAGAGTGAACAGCACGCGGTTGAAGAACGTACGGAAATTCCCGGCGGTGTGCTCCACCCCGCCGAGCAGACTCACCTGGTCTGGGTCGGGCCCACGGATCTGCAAAGACAACCAGTACGTGAGAACGATGAACGCCAACACATGCAGCTCGGGGCGCCACAGAAACCACCAGTCCTCCTCGCGGTACACCTTGTAGGTCAAGAGCACGAGGAAGAGACCACCCAAGACGTTATTGATCGTCAGAAAGCCCGAACCTTGCAGGGCCTCCGGATACGTCATGAGAAACGTGGAAAGGAACAGCGCGATACCATACTCAGGGCGCGCGATGATTAGTGTCAGGCCCAGGAGCCCGACGAGCGGGAGCACCACAAGTGGTCCGACGGCGATCGTGCCGACGCCCACGAGTGCCGCCACAACGAGGACGGCAATCGCCGGTCCTACGCCGGGGCCTACAGGCGATTCGCTTCTGGCAAAGGCGTCCACGATTGCTGGCTCCGTCGTCCTCAGAGAATGCTTTCAAGAAATGCCGGGATGTACGACCGCCGTCGATTGAGCACCACGCCGAGGATGCGCGCGCCGACCTTGTCGAGCTGGCGCTTCGCCGCTTCCGCTTCCACAACCGGCGTGCTGTCGGCTTCGACCACCAGAATCACGCCATCGACCTTCGTCGCCAGCACGCTCGAGTCCGCGTAGCGATTGACCGGTGGGCCGTCGATGACGATGAAGTCGAACTGCGGCCGCAGACGGGTGGCCAGCGCATCGATGATCTCCAGATCAATTGGTCGGTGTGGGACCTCTCCCGCCGCAATCACCGACAGATTCATCTCTTCCAGGCGCATCGCCAGCGCCTCCGGCGCGGCGCGCCCCGCCGCGAAATCGACGACTCCAGCCTCGCTCGTCAACGGCAGCACCGCGCTGAACGACGGGGTGCGCAGATTGGCTTCGACCAGCAGGACGCGCGACTCCCGTTCCTTCGCTAAGGACGTGGCGAGGCCGATGGCGACCGTCGTCGCCCCCTCGCCGTGGCGTGGGGCAGTGACCAGAATCGTGTGCAGCCCCGACGGGACTGCAATCGACACCAAGCTGGCGCGGAGCTTGTGATACTCCTCCTCGGTGGGATCGGTGCGGCCCGAGGTGTCCAATACCGGGACCGGACGCGTAGGTGGCCGGAGCCGCGTCCGCTCCCGATCTTGCTCGGCCTTCTTCAGGGCTTCGTATATTTTGCTCAAGGTCAGGTCTATCTGGTTGTCTACGATCGAGGAACATCACCGATGCTGGCCAGCAGTGGCAATCCCAGGTGCCGCCCGACGTCGTGCTCTGATCGTAATGAGCGACTCATGTACTCGCGACCGAACGCGGCAGCCAGCCCGAGCACCACGCCGGCAAGAACCAGGATCGCCACGGATGCGCGTTGTGTATCCGAGCGAGGCAACGGTAACGCCGGTCGCTGCACGACATTGATGTTGACCAGTTTCTGCTCGTCCATCGCCTGGCTGATGCGGGCTTCCTGTTCCCGCTTGACATAGAGCTCGTAGGTTTCGCGGCTGTTTTTCACCTCCTGGTCGAGGCGGTCATAGGCGATCGCCTTCTGTTGCAAGCTCCCCAAGCGGCGGTTCGAGCGGCTCAGGTCTTCTTCCACCATGACTTGGCGGGCGCGCATTTCCTTGATCTGGCTCTCCAGATCGAGCAGCGACCGCAGGCGATCTTCGCGCAGTGGGTTGGTGCGGAACAACTGGTGGGCCACGATGGTCGGGTGGTCGTGAACCTCCGCATCGATCTCCGCCTTGAGATCGGCGATCTCTTCGCCGTTGTCTCGCACGTGCCGGTCCTTGTCAGTGTACTTGCGCAGCAACGCCACTCGATCGACCTGGCGGTCGACGAGTTGCGCACTGAGCTGCGTGATCACCGGATTCACCTCAAGGGCTTGGGAACGCTTGACCACCTCCGGTTGCGACGCGATCTGCTCTCGGATAGCGCGGATGCGCTCCTCCGTCCCGACGATGCTCGTGCCGAGCTCGCGCAACGCGCTGCCCATTTCGCCAACGGCACGCACTGTCGCCAGGATCTCATCCTTGGGTGATACGATCCCCTGCTCCGACGCGAATCCCGCGAGCGCGTCCTCCGCCTTGCGCAGTCGCGTCTCCAGCAGCCGCTGCTGCTCGTCATAGAACCGAGGCAATCCCTTGTTGCCGTGGACCGTCGCATGGTAGGCGAGATACTCGTCGACGACGCGATTGACCACGCGCGTAGCATAGCCCGCATCCGACGCCTTGTAGTCGATCTGGATCACATTCGACGCTTTGATCGGCGTGATCGCCAAGCTGGTCGTCATCCCGATCACTTGCTGGCCGAAAGAGTTGCCGCTCCTCGATACCACGGGGAGCGGCTCAATTGCGTCTCCCGAGATCGCCAGCGCCCGCACCACATTGTCCAATAGATCCCGGCTCCGGATGATATGGACCTCTGAATTGACCAGCGACTCGTTGAGCTGGATCGTCTCCAGCTTGTTGACCTCCGTTGGCTGCACGGTGGGATCGTCCCGCTGTGTGGAGATCATCACCTTCGCGGTGGCCGTGTAGCTCGGCTTGCGCGCGAGCGTCGCGATCAAACCGGGCAGAGTGATGGCGAGGAACACGATGGCGATGAGCCGCTTGCGCTTGAAGACGACGTGCAGGATGTCGCGGATCTGCTCGCTGACATTCTGCACGCCACTGGGATAGCCGTTGTACGAGCCGTGACCGTTGCCGTAGCCGTTGCGACCGCCGTTCGGCCGGTCGCGGCGTGTCGGTTCGTGCGCCATCTCACCAGCCCTAGAAGGTCGTGCCCGCTCCTACGCGGGGCTCGGTCGGCAAAATGCCGCGAATGTACAACCGCACGAAGGCGTTCACGTCGCCGATGAATGTACGGGGCACGTACAACACGTCTCCCGCGACCAAACGCGTCCCTTGCATGCGCCCGTCTTGCAGCGGCTTCGACAGATCGATGCGGGTCCCCTGATAGTCGCCTTGGCCAGGGGACAGTCGCAGCACGCTGTCGATCCGCGCCGTATCCGTGAACCCTCCGCGGTCAACGATCGCTTGCAGCGGACTCATCCCAGGCCGGAAGGTCACAAATCCTGGGGCACGGACCTCCCCGGCGACGTAAACTTTTCGGTCGCCCAACTGCGCCACCATCACGGAGACTTCCGGTTCCCGCAGGCGGTCGCTGGTCCGTTCCTTCACGACCTTCTCGAGCTCGGTGGTCGTGAGTCCCGCGGCGTGGATATCGCCGGCGACCTGCAGGGTGATGGCGCCATCGGGTCGAATCGGCACCTTCAAATCCAAATCGGGGTGGTAGAGAAACTTGACGCGCAGTAGATCCCCAGGTTGGAGCCGGTACTCGGCCTCGTTTTGCGGAATCAGGTCCTGCGGCGCATCGAGCGCGGGCATGGGGACCACCATCGATGTTTGCTGAGCGCAGGCGCCCAGCAAAAGCGACTGCACGATGAGAAACACCCCTGCTACAACGTTAGTTCGTCGCATGTGTCTGAACAATCGATACGCTGGCCTGAACGCAGGCTTATACGATCTCCGCACTGAGCGAGCAATCCCTCGACGAGCCCGTCTCCGGTTGTTCCACCGCCAGCATTGATTCATCGCGCCACCAAGATTGGAGCGAGACATAGCTCCGCCCTCCGAGGCCCCCCGTATGGTTCTGCGCCTCACTCTGCGAGCCCTGCGGCTCACCCGGAGCGGACCCGCTGCGAATCCGCTCCCCCTAGCCGCTCGGCGTTACGCCGATACGCGTTCAATAATCTGTTGCGGCACATCAACGCGCGTCTGCCTCCGCAACAATTCCATCAACACACGCACGCGTCCTTGCCCACATCCTGGGTGCTCAATGATTCCTACCAGCCCTTCGAATGGACCGTGCTTGATGCGCACCACGTCGCCTTCCTTGAATGACGGCAGCGGCCGCAAGATCCCTTCCTGCCCGCCCCTGGCGTACAGAAAGTCGACCACCGCGTCGTCGACGGGACAGGGCAGCGCACCAAACCCGACAAACTTGCGAACCCCGGGCGTCCACACGACATTGAAGTACTGCTGCTCCAGGTCGATCCGAACGAACAGGTACCCGGGAAAGAGTGGCGCCACGAGCGGCTTCACGGCGACCCGCGATGGTTCCAGGATACGCGGCAAGAAGGTTTCAACCGCCCGCCGATTGAGCTGATCTTGCGCGAACTGTTCGCGACGGGCTTTGGTGCTGATGACGTACCAGGCTAGCATCGCAGCCCTCCCCTATTCTCCAAGCTGTGCAACGCGCGTGTCGTCGCGGAACAGGCGTTGCAGCTGCCGACCCGTGGCGATGACCTCGTCCCGATCTTTGAACCCTGAGAGGACGACCCGATACATACGTCGCTGCGACCCCTCGGCCGCCAAGACGTGGGCGTCGAGCCCGCGGCCCCGCAGCACCTTTTGAAAGCTACTGGCTCGGCGCTCCTGCGGCGTGGAGAACACGAGCAACGAATAGTGCCCCGATCCGTCACTCAAAATGGGGAATCCCTCACCCAGTTCCGGCAACCGAATCGTCTGACCGACGGCGATCAGATCGATGTTCGTCAACTCCGGATTCGCCAATTTGAGGAGGTCAAGGATCGTATAGCTTGCTTGGCCGTACTTGCGCGCGGCGATTTCCGACATGGAGTCACCGCTGCGTACAAGCACGTGCTCGAAGGTCACGCCGTCCAGGCGCGGCGCAGGACCGTCCTCGATGCCAGGATCACTCGCATCCACCCGATCGTCGCCGGCCACATCGGGCGATCCCGGATTTGCGGGCGGCAGAGCATCGACCGTTTCCACCTTCGCCACCACCGGCGGAATGGATACGGCAGCGACGGCTGCAGGCTTCGCAGGCTGAGCGGCGGCAGGCACCGGATCCAAGTTGTCGATCACCATCGGCTGCCCACTCACCTTTTGAGCCACGGCCACTTGCTCCGGCGGGCGCGACGCCGCACCGCGCTCATCAAGGACCTGTTTCTGCGTCTCGCTGCCACGCTCTGCGGGCCGTGTTCCACCTGGCGGCATCTCCTTAGCTACGCCAGGTACGCCGACATCCGGACCGCGTCCCTCGGGAGGTCTGGCCACAGCGGCGTCGCGGTGATCCACCACTGGCTCGGGGGCACGTCCCGCGTTGGCACCCTCCGCAGTCGCTGCACCGGGGCGATTCGGCACGGCCGGCTCCGCGTCTACCTCTGCTGGCGGCCTGGCCCGATCGTCACCGCCGCCGGTTGCCAACTCAACCCCGACACCTTGGGGCTCAGATCCGGGACGGATCACCTCCAGTTGGCGCGTTGCGGGCACTGCCGCCGCTCGTTCGTCGGCATGCTTGCTCAGCACGGTTCGGCCGACGGACAGCAGACCCAGCACCATTGCAACCACCACCAGACCGATCACTCCCAGGCGGTTACGCCACCGGCTCTGCGGCGCGATCAACGGCGCCGGAGCAGACACCTCGATAGGGCGGTCGTCCACATCCTCGCGTGGCGGTTCAACCGAGAGCAGGTCAGCCGCCGCCTCGGTAATCACGTCGGCGCCGATGCGCTTCTTCCCGAGCGCATACCCGATGACCAGTGCATTGTCGCACACCACGTTCACCAGCCGCGGGATGCCGCGGGAGAAGTGATAGATTTGCTCCTCCGCCTCTCGCGAGAACAGTTTGAGATCGGGGCACCCAGCCGCCTGGAGGCGGTACTGGACGTACTCCGTGATCTCGTCACGCGACAGCGGCAGCAACCGGCAATTGATGCCGATGCGTTGGCGGAGTTGGCGCAGAATCGGGTTGCTCAGCTTCTGCCCCAGCTCCGGTTGCCCCGACAGCACGATCTGGAGGATCTTTTCCTTCGCGGTCTCTAAGTTCGAAAGCAGCCGCAAATCTTCCAGCACAGAGAATTCGAGGTCCTGGGCCTCGTCAATCAAAAGGGCAACGTTGCCGCCGCCTCGCAGTTCCTCCAGCAGAAAACTGTTGAGCCGCTGCAGCATGTACAGCTTTTTTCCGTTGTGCACCGGTAGGGCAAACTCGGCGAACATGTACTCGAGGATCTCCTCGAAGGTCACGTTCGTATTGAAGATGAAGACCGACTTCGTCTTGGTATCCAGCTCCTCCAGCAGCTTGTTGAGCAGGGTGGTCTTCCCGGTGCCGGCTTCGCCGATCAATGTAATGAAGCCTTTGCGCTGGGTGATGCCGTAGTTGAGTGAGGCGATAGCCTCGCGATACCGAGCGTTCAGGTACAGAAACTTCGGGTCCGGCGTGACGTTGAAGGGTGGTTCCCTGAGCTGGTAGAACTCACAATACACGAGTCACCTCACCCCTTTGGGGCAATTCACATGCCACGCCCGGAGGAACCACCATGCGTCCTCAGCGTGCGCACACTCTGGCGTTGCTGCCAGAACGCGAGGCGTTCGGCTCGCAGGTCTTGCATGCGCGCCAGATAGCACCACAGCCTTCATTCGTCGATCTCATCCGAACTGCCCCGCCCGTTGCGGCGAAATTCGCCCGGTCGCAATCCGTGCAAGCGGATTTTACGGTGCAGGGTTGCTTGGTCGATCAGGGCATGGCGCGCCGCCGGGGCAATGCTCCCCCGGTAGTGCTCAAGAACCCGCGCCAGGTATTGGCGCTCTGCGGTCTTGAGGAACTGGCGCAGGGGCACCCGAAAATCGGAGCCACCGCGTTCCCGTGTCCCCTTTGACTCGCCGCCACCCGCGTCGACCTCACGGATGGTGTCTCCTTTGGCACGCAGCACCGCGCGCTCCATCACGTTGAGGAGCTCACGGATGTTGCCCGGCCAATTGTGCGCCATGAGCTGTGCCAACGCGCGCTCTGCGACCCGATTGATCCCCTTCTCACGCGCCATCTGGTTGTTCCGCAGGAAGTCGGCAACCAAGAGCGGAACGTCGGCGATGCGCTGTCGGAGCGGCGGCAAGGCAACCGGCACGACGTTGATCCGGTAATAGAAATCCTCTCGCATACGGCCGGCAGACACGGTCGATGCAAGGTCCTGGTTGGTAGCTGCCACCACCCGCATATCGACACCGATGCGCCGATTGCTCCCCAAGCGCTCGATCGCCCGTTCTTCCAACACGCGCAGGAGCTTTGCCTGCATGCTCAGTGGGATGCTCTCCACCTCGTCGAGGAACAGCGTTCCGCCGTTCGCGGACTCGATCTTCCCGATGCGATCATTCATGGCACCGGTGAAGGCACCGCGTTCGTATCCAAACAGCTCGCTCTCCAGCAGGGCTTCCGGCACCGCGGCGCAGTTGATCGCGACAAAGCGGCCGGCCTTGCGCTTGCCCTGGAAGTGCATGGCGCGCGCGACCAACTCCTTCCCGGTGCCGGACTCTCCGGTGATCAGCACCGTGACATCACTCTGTGCGAGCATCTCAATCGTGGAGAACAGCTCGACCATGGTCGGATCGCCGCTGACCATGTTCGCGAACGTGTAACGATCGGATAACTGCTTGCGCAGGTACTCGATCTCATCGAGTAGGCGCCGCCGTTCCAGCACCTTCTGTGTGGCGAGAAGAATATCATCGGGCTCGAACGGCTTGGTGATGTAGTCGCTTGCACCCTGGCGCATCGCCTCGACCGCGCCTTTGATGCTGCCGTAGCCGGTGATCATGATGACATCGACGCCAGGCCAGCGCTCGCGGATCTCGCTGGTCAGCGTGATGCCGTCCTTGCCAGGCATCTTGAGGTCCACGACCGCCAACGCATACTCGGAGGCACCCAGCTTCTCGGTAGCCTCTTGGACATCGGCAGCCGAATCCACCATGTAGTCGTGGCTCGCGTACAACCCTTCGAGTTGGCGGCGGATCAGCGGATCGTCGTCGACGATCAGGATCCGCACGGCATTCGTCGGGGTAGCGATCAGGGCTGGAGCGGAAGCACTATCTCCCACAGAACCTCCCCCGATGACATGGTCTGCTGCCGCAGAGTTCCGCCGTGTGTCTCCAAAAGTTTCTCCGCGACTGCCCACCCAATCTCCGACTCCGATGACTCCGGCGCAACCACGCGCGCCGGCAGCATCACGGTCAACCGGACGGACCGTCCAGCGGTTTCGCCCACGACCCGTACCGCGATGCCGTGCTCGCCACCCGCACCCTCTCGAAGCCGCGACGCCAACAGCGAGAAGCTCCGCGCCAAGCGGCCTGGATCTACGAGCGTAGAACTGTCCCCAGGCAACTTAGCATCAACCTTCACCATGCAACCAACGACATCGCTCATCTGCCGCGCCAGCCCCTGTGCCACCTCGGCGGCGGGCACATGTTGCAGAACGAGAGAAGCGGGCGAGAAATAGTCGATCACCAATTGCAGGAAGCTCTCCAGTTTCCGAGTACTGCTTTCGAGCGCCGCGGCGGTGGTGGCATCCGCACCACTGGCCACCTCGATCAAGTGGTACATTCGCTGGAACACGTTGCCGAGAACATGCCCCACGGTCTCAACCACCTGGGACCGTACCACAACGATTTGCGCATCCTCGGGAGACTGCGCAGCACGCTCTACGGGGACGGCAGCGACGGGCTCGGCAAAGCCCCGAACTGCAGTTGCCAACTTCTCACCTATCTCCTTCTGTGTACCAACCCAGGCACTTGCCCCAAACGCCATTACCCTCTCTGACCAAGGTACCCATCCCCCGGAAGCAATGGATTTAATTCAGCAGTTGGGCTTCGTGCTGACGTTCGACCGTTACCATGCCCAGTGAAACTTTTTCAAGCGAATTCTGAGATTCGCCACTTGCACCGCTCGAATTGACTTTTTGCGCAGGAAACGTGTAACTTCGGCCCACTTCTGGTCGCATGACGCAGGGGGAGGTGAAGGAGGTTGCTGAGTGGAGTCGCCGCGCGTATGCGTCATCGATAGTTCGCCGACTGTTCGAGAGACCATCGCCATCGTCCTAGGGGCAGATCACCGCGTCAGCTGTCTCAGCGGACCTGAGTACCTACGCGACCCCTCCAGCCACGACGCCGACCTCTTCATCGTTGCCGACGACGCCCTGCCAGGGGGATCCGTTCAGCTGTTGCCGCGCGGGCGCCCCGTGCTGTGGCTGCACACTCATGCGGGGACACTGCCCTCCACCACGGGGCGGCGCGTGAGCCTGCCACGATCGTTCAGCCCGGAAGACCTGCGGACCACCGTGCAGGCACTGTTGGCTGATCCAGCCGCGGCGCGGCCATCGTTCGACAGTTGGGCTGGCCTCGAATACCCGATCCTGCCCGCGGAAGTAGCGCGGCTGGCGCGCCGCGCCATAGCCACCGGCCTTCCTGTCTTGATCTGCGGAGCGCCGGGAACGGGGAAGGCGCGCCTGGCACGCGCCATCCATGCAGCGAGTCACCTCGGTCGCTTCGTCCACTTGGCAGACTCGACCTACTCGCGGCACGCGCTGGAGCAGGCAGGCAGCATCGGTCTAGGGAATCTCACGGTCTTTGTGCATGATGTGAGCGCCGTATCCGCGGAAGGACAGCAGCTGCTCCTGGAGTTGCTCGATTGCGGTGGATTCACCTCCTCAGCTGGTTGGCACAGTGTGCGAGTCATCTGTGGCACGTCGCTGAGTTTCTCCGATCTCGCACGTGCGCCCGGCCTCGATCGAGACGTCTTCTACCGGCTCAGTGTCCTCCCCCTGACCCTGCCACTCCTGCGCGACCGCGTCACCGACATCCCTGCCCTCGTGACCCACATTGCGGCCGATATCGCGCGCGCACTGGAAACGGAGCCCGTCACGTTCACGCCGCGTGCCCTTGAACGGCTGACGCATTACCTCTGGTTCGGCAACCTGGCCGAGTTGGAGACCGTTCTGACGCGGAGCGTTGCTCTGGCCCAGAGCACCAGTATTGATGCTGATGACTTGCTGTTTGGCTACGGGCGCATCGCGCCTCCACAGCGGGATGCGCTGGTAGCAACCGCGCCGCGGAGCAGCACGCCGGAAGCGGGAACCAGCGCGAGCGTCGACCTCATCATCAACGAGCTAGCACACGAGTTCAAGAATCCGATGGTGACCATCAAGACCATCGCGCAACACATGGAACGTCTGCTGGCGGACGCCGAAGGCCGGCAAGACGTCGCACGGTTGACCGGCGAAGCGGTCGACCGGATGGACCGCGTGCTGGAGAACCTGCTGCAATTCACCCGCTTCCGCACCCCAGCCCGTCAGGATGTCGCATTGGCCAGCCTCTTGGCCCCCTGCTTGTCGAATCTCGCACCCAAGCTGAGCGAAAACCGCGTCACCCTCGACTACCGCCCGCCCAACTCGCACGCGGCGTTCGTCGACGCAGCACAAGTCGAGTATGCGCTGGACAATCTGCTGCACGTCATCGCGCGCGACTTGCACGAGGGGCAGACGCTGTCTATTCATCCGTCAGGCAGCACCTCCGCTCTCGCCTTCGAGTATCCCAGCTCCGGACACTCATTCGCCGGCACCCTCTCCCAAATGCTCGATGACACCGGCCATGACGGCGACGCCGTACCGTTGGGATTGGTGCTGGCCAAGACGCTAATTGAACGGAATGGTGGCCACGTCGAAATGCGTTCGTCGGCCGCAGCGGTGTCGGTGACGGTGTGGTTGCCGAGCCGGGAGGAAATGGCAACAGGCAATGGAAAGACGACGAGTCCTAGTAGTTGACGACGAACACGGCGTCCGCGAGTCGTTGCGCATGGTCCTGAAGGACCGCTACGATGTCGTGGCTGTAGCCTCGGGAAAAGAGGCGCTCGAGCGGATCGACCGCGAACCGGTCGATGTCGTCCTGCTCGACATCCTCATGCCTGGCATGGATGGGCTGGAAGTATTGGAGCACATCAAGCAGCGACCGCTTACCCTCCCGGTGATCATGCTGACCGCCACCAAGACGGTGAAGACGGCGGTGACCGCGATGAAGCTCGGTGCCGGCGACTACGTCACCAAGCCCTTCGACGTTGAGGAACTGCAGCTGATCGTCGAGCGCGCCGTGCAGTCCGCTGCGCTGGCGCGGGAAGTTGAAGCGCTCCGCACCGAAGTCGGCGTGCGCTACGGATTCGACAACATCGTCAGCGGCTCGGGGAAGATGCAAGACGTCCTGCGCACCGTCTCAATGGTCGCGCCGTTGAAGACCACAGTGCTGATCACTGGCGAAAGTGGCACTGGAAAGGAACTCATCGCCAAGGCAATTCACTATCACAGCCCGCGCGCCGCCAAGCCGATGGTGACCATCAACTGCGCAGCCATCCCAGACAACCTCCTCGAGAGCGAGTTGTTCGGCCATGAGCGTGGAGCGTTTACCGACGCCTACTCGAAGAAGCTGGGGCAGTTCGAGCTCGCCGACCAAAGCACACTCTTCCTCGACGAGATCGGCGAGATGAACCCCGGCACGCAGGCCAAGATCCTGCGAGTCATCGAGCAATCCGAGTTCACACGCATCGGTGGTGCGCAACCCGTCAAGGTCGATGTCCGCCTCATCGCGGCCACCAACCGCGACCTGCATGAAGGCATGCGGGATGGCACATTCCGTTCAGATTTGTACTATCGGCTCAATGTTGTCTCTATCCACCTTCCGCCGCTGCGCGACCGGCGCGACGACATCAGTTTGCTCATCCGCCACTTCCTACAGGCCAAGTCGACCGAGCTGGGAATGCCAGAAAAATCGTTCACTAACGACGCGCTCGACCTGCTGATGCAGTACGCTTGGCCGGGAAACGTGCGCGAGCTCGAGAACGTGATCGAACGGACCATGGTCCTGTCTCCGGGTATGGCGATGACGCCTGAGGACCTGCCTCACTACTTGGCAACGCGTAACGGGGGCGGTCACCCTGTCCAGCGGAGCGTGCTGCGTGGAGAGACGCGCCTCAGCGAGGCCGTCGATCAATTCGAGCAGGAACTCATCCGCACCGCTCTGGCGCAGGCGCAGCACAACCAGACGCGGGCAGCGGAAATCCTTGGCACTACGCGACGCATCTTGAAGTACAAGATGGACAAGCTTGGCATCGCCAACCAGGAAGAGACGTCGTAGTCAAACAAATCAGCTACTTAGC
>JBGQHM010000016.1:0-36051 GCA_041497995.1 Binatia bacterium
AGGTAGGGCATGACGATGTCGGAGTGCAGCGAGATCATCATGGCATGAGCGCGGAGCCAGGCCATCTCCTCCATGACGATGGCGTCGTAGAGAAAATCGCCACCCGCGCCACCGTACTCGATCGGCGCGGCGGCGCCGAGGAAGCCGGCTGCGCCGGCGCGCCGCCAGGTTTCTTTGTCGCTCGTCCCGCGCACGCTCCACTCGGCCACCTTCGGCTCGATCTCCTTCTGCGCGAAGCGGCGGAACTGGTCGCGAAACTGTTCGTGCTCTTCGGTGAAGATACGGCGTCGCATTCGGTGGCTCCTATTGTTTGTCGATGAAAGCGAGAAGCGGGCGATTGCCGCAGGCCGTTACGCAACTCTTACGCGGCGCGGTGGCCCCGCCGCTCTTCGATCCACCCTCGCAGCGCGTCCGGGCAGAGCTCGTAACCGTTTGGCCAGGCAAGCGCACCCGACTCAACGAAACACCTTCCGAAAAGCTCACCGCGCAGAATCTCCAATACCAAGGGTTTCTTGGCTGGGCGGCCGAAGATTGCGCTGAGGTCAACGGTGCCGGAAAACCCGTCGGTGTATTCGAGGGTGATCCGGTAGTGCTCGGGGTCGACACGTTTGACTCGCTTCAACTGTGTACCAAGCTTCATCACGTCTCACTCCAGGGGACGAATCCGTCGCGGCTGCCTTGCCGATTGCGCGTCCCGTCACGCGTCGCGCAGCTCACCGACGTGCAGGTGGCGCCACTCCTCGACCAGTTGATGCACACGCTTGGGAAGCCGTCCGGCAAGCACTTTACCCGACCCGATCTCCACGATGGCGCGATCCTCCCCATACTCGGCGTGGAAGTGCGGCGGATTGTGGTCGTCGTGAAACATCTTGATGAGTATCCCGAAGAAGGTCGAAAGGATCGGCATACTCAGGCCTCGGCGCATACGTACTCTGGTCCGCCGAGTCGTTCAACCGCTGAGCAGGCGGAAGGCCCGGCGGCGGTGCGCCGCATCGTGTCCGAGACCAAGAAGTTCGTCACCGAGGCCGCCTGGGACGTAGCCAATCTCGCCATGCAGATCACCGGCGGCATCGGGTACACCGACGTCTACCCGATCGAGCGCGCCGTGCGCGACGCCATGCACGCCAACGATTCGGAGAAGATCTTCGACGACGACGATATGTGGAAGGTCTACGACCAGCAGAAGTGACGATGGAAGACGACCCGAAGGAGCGCGCGGGAACTCTATCGCGGCAAGGGGCGGCGCTCGACCTTTACAGCGGTGCGCAGTGCGCCAGAGTCGAGGTCGCGCTCGATGAATCCGTGGAGCGCTCGTTCGAACTGGTCGATTTCGTCCCGTTCGATTTCTTTGTAGTCGGGATCGCTCGGGCTGGGATTGGCGTCCCGACCGCGGCGCATGAGAACCGTTTCGCGCAACAGGGCCATTGCAGTCGGAATGTCCGCCCAGCGGAAATTGGGTGCCGTCTGTTGCGTCCATTCATACAGCAGGATCTTGCGGCCCGGCGCTTCTACCGTCACCACCTTCAACAGCCCCTTCTCATTGACCAAGGTATCCACGTTCGTGCGCGAGGCCTCGTCCAACGCAGGCGGGAGGATGACTTCAACCACTTTCTTGGAGAACGCTTTGGCATCGAACGCCGTTCCCGTGACTTGGCCCTTGAGGATTCCGGTGACCGCAGGTTTCAGTAGATTGAAGTAGTAGCCGCGGGCCAACGCGTAGGCGGAGGAGAACGAGCTGAGCGGTACGCCGAAGAAATCGGTGAGCGGATTCTGATACATGTCCCCCACTTCACGAATGGCGAGGGCTTCCGTGATGGCTTTGCGCAGGAGGTCATCGGTTTCCGCGCGCTTCGAGGGCGACTTGGAGATGGTGAAGTACCGATACGCAGCGCGATCGAAGGGCATCAAGTCCTTCTTTGCCTTTTCGTCCTCCGCGATCTTCACCGGAATGCATGCCCGTCCCATGGCGTCGAGCACTGCGATCTCGTACAGCACATTGGGATTGTTCCCCGTCGTGTTGGCGATGACCAGATGTGCCCGATCGCAGGCCTTGATGACATGGGTCATGATGTTGCCAATGAGTTGCACATCCGGCGTCTCCACTTCAAATTCGTCCGGTAGCAATGGCTTGATCACATCATACGCCAACCATTTCAACGTGGCGCGGTTCTCACCACTCATGGGGCCGATCACAAAGCAGCGTTTTGACATGTGCACCCTCCCGGTTGAGATGCGGTAGCGTTGTGATTGGCGCGAGTCTAGTTCCCTTGCCCCAACATGGCAAGCCTGTGCAGATGTATCACGTTCTGGCAGTGTACTATCGCGTCGCAGTCCGGGCCTACTTCAGATCGCGCATCTGCAGCCCGAGCATGCTGGAGATGATCGAGCGCTGGATGTTGTTCGAACCCATGCCGACGGGACCCAGCAGCGCCATGCGGATCCAGCGGTTCATGTCGTTGTCTTCGAGGTACGACTGGCCACCCAGAACCTGCATGCCCAGCTCACAGATCTTCAGGCACATCTCGGTGCAGTAGACCTTGGCCATCGCTCCTTGCAGCGAGCAGGGCTTGTCCTGCGCGTGCAGCCACGCGGCGTGGTAGGTCATTTGTCTACCGGCTTCGATGCCGATGGCCATGTCGGCGATCTGCATCTGCACCGCCTGGAAGCTACCGATGGGCCGGCCGAACTGGCGGCGCGTCTTGGCGTGCTCCAACGCCATGTCGAAGGCCTTCTGCGCGATGGCGACATGTGAGATGGCGACCATGAGCCGCTCCATGTCGAGGCTTTTGATCATCTGCCACCAGCCCTGGTTGAGTCCGTCCGGGCCGCCCATGATCATCGACCGTGGCACGCGCACGTTGTCGAAGAAGATCTCCTGCAGCGAGATCACCTTCGAACCCATCTTCGGCATCTTGCGCAGCGTGACGCCGGGCAGGGTGCGGTCGATCATGAAGATGGTGATGCCGCCGTAGCGGTCGTCCTTGTTGGTGCGCGTGATGGTCATGATGTAGTCGGCCACGTCGGCGCCGGAGATGTAGTGCTTGTGGCCGTTGATGATGAAGTCGTCGCCATCGGCGACGCCGACCGTCGTCACGGCGGCGGCGTCCGAGCCGGCTTCCGGCTCGGTGAGCGCGAAGCAGCCCTTCATCGTGCCCTGGATGATGCGTGGCAGATAAGCGCGCTTCTGTTCCTCGCTGCCGTTCATTTTGATCATGTGGCCGGCGAAGAAAACGGGGAGCAGGTAGCACGCCGACGCGGCTTCGCTG
Source organism: Binatia bacterium (assembly GCA_041497995.1). GTDB lineage: Bacteria > Desulfobacterota > Binatia > HRBIN30 > HRBIN30 > DATKMS01. The sequence goes on from JBGQHM010000016.1 coordinate 3,267, forward strand.
CCGTAGGAGAGCTCTTCGACGGTCAGGCAAAAGTCGACGGCGTCGCCGCCGATGCCGCCGTACTCTTCCGGGAAATACACGCCGAACACACCGGTCTCCGCAAGCTTGGGCACCAGCTCGTGCGGATAGCGCTCTTCGTGTTCGAGCTGCCGATCCAGCTCGGGTGGGCAGTTGCGCTTGATGAAGTCGCGGATCGTTTGGCGATAGGCTTCTTGCTCGGGGGTGAAGGAAAAATCCATAGGACCTCTCTACAACGGATTGAACGGATTAAACGGATTCAGAAAGTCTTTGGGGATCTCTTTCCCAAAATCCGTTCAATCCGTTTAATCCGTTGTGAACTCACTTTTCTCTTGGGCGGAACTTCGGCAGCGTCACCTCGTCGTTAACGCGGTGGAACACCACCTCGACCGGCATGCCGATGTGGATCTGCTCATTGGTGCACGCGACGAGGTGTGTGTGCAGGCGCGGGCCTTCTTCGAGCTCGACTATGGTGACGTTGTATGGCGTGTCGGCATTGAAGGCCGGATGCTGCGACTGATGGACCACGATCCAGCTATAGACCGTACCGCGTCCGCTGAGCTTCACCCACTCGTGGTTCTCGGAGAGGCAGCGGGCGCACAGCACAGACGGCGGAAAGCGGACGTGGCCGCAGTCGCTGCACCGTTGCATGCGCAGCTCGCCGTTGTGCGTCGCTTCCCAGTATGGCGCGCTATCTTCTGTGGGTCGCGGGAGCGGTTTCTCGATGGCGAACATTGGAGCCTCCAAAGACTTTACAAACGGATTAAACGGATTAAACGGAGGGAACTCGGAACGCGTCCTTCAGGAGAATCCGTTTGTGCTCGAGGTGTGCCTTGGCGAAGTTGATCAGGAGTCCGACGGACAGTCTGCCGCTCCGATGATCTCAAATGTGAGGCCCTCGTGCAGCAAATCGGTCATCAATCTCAGTCCGCTTAATCCGTTCAATCCGTTTAATCCGTTGTAAGCTTCATCCTCCTCATTGTCCCAAAATCAGTGCGCTGTAGCTCACCGTCGGCGGCGCTTCGTGCGGGGCGCCGCCGTAGCCGGTGACCAGGCACAGCTCGGCGTCTTTGACTTGGCGTGGACCGCACTCGCCCCGGAGTTGGCGGACGCCTTCGCGGATGTGGCCGAAGCCGGAGAGGTGGCCTTCGGAGATGAGGCCGCCCGCGGTGTTGGAGGGCAATGAGCCGCTCAGGCCGAGGTTGCCGGCTTCGATAAAGGCGCCGAGCTCGTCGGGCTTGCAGAAACCGTATGCCATCAGATCGTGGATCACGCGCGGCGTGAAGGCGTCGTAGAACTGCGCGACGTCGATGTCCTTGGGCGCCACGCCCGCCATGCCGAACGCCATCTGCGCCGCCTTGGTGCCGCCCAAGGGGGTGTCGGTGTTGCCGTGCGGATGGATGATCTCCGACGAGTGTGACTGGCCGGCACCAAGTATCCGCGCCGGACGTTTGGGCAGATCGCGTGCGCGCTCGATGGAGGTGACGATGCATGCGCCGCCGCCGTCGGTGTTGGGACAGCAGTCGAACAGCCGCAGCGGCTCGGCGACCCACCGCGAGTTCATGTAGGCGTCGAGCGTCATCGGCTTCTTCATCTGCGCATCCGGGTTGAGCAGCGCGTGCTCGCGCCACGTCACCGCGATTTGGCCGTAGTGCTCGTCCTTGTAGCCGTGTTCGTATTGCTGGCGGCGCTTGATGTGCGCCATCAGCGTGATGGCGCCGACGTCGCCGTACGGCACCTGGAACTCCGACCCGAACAACTGCATGCTGACGCCTTGCGGCCAGTTCTGGGTGGCGAAGCAGCAGAGGACGGAACGGCAATAGCCGGCGTCGATCGCGGCGGCGGCGGTCTGCACGGAGCCGCAGGCGGTAGCGCCGCCCATGTCCATGGTGGCGGAGAACGTTGGCTCGATGCCAAGGTACGCGGCGACGCGCGCCGCCCAGCCGTGCTGCTCGCCCATGATCGCCGGCATCATCACCAGCACGCCGTCGATATCGTCGCGCGCCATGCCGGCGTCCTCGAGGGCGCGCTTGCTGGCTTCCAGTGTGAAGCCCATCGTGCTCACGCCTTGGAGCTTGCCGAAGCGTGAGGTGCCGACGCCGACGATCGCGCATTTGCCGCTGAGACTATTCATGACCGTGTCCAGCTGTCAGCTCTCAGCCGTCAGCTTTCAGCCGGAGGGTCTGAGCTGATCGCTGATCGCTGACAGCTGATGGCTATCTTCCTTTCCATCGCGGCTCGCGCTTCTCTTGAAACGCGTGGATGCCTTCCATCGCATCTTCGGTGGAGAATACCTCGGCCGAGTACATCATCTCTTGTTCGAGCGCTTCCTTCAGCGGCATGCCGAGGCCCTTCATTGCCGATTCTTTTACCTTGCGCACAGCGATCGGGCCGTTCTTGCAGATGAGCTCGGCGTAACGCATCGCCGTCGACATCAGGTCTGGGAGCGGGACGACCTCATTGACGATGCCGTAGTGATACGCCTTCTGCGCGCTGATCGGTTCGGCCGTGAGTAAGATCTCCATGGCCCACGGGAAGGCGATCTGACGCGGCAGCTTCGTCGTCGACCCGCCGCCGGGGAACAGGCCGCGCCGCGGCTCGCCGATGCCGAAGCTGGCGTTCTCGGAGGCGATGCGGATGTCCGTGCCTTGCAGCATTTCCATTCCGCCGGCGATGCAGAAGCCGTTCACCGCGGCGATGATTGGCTTATAGATGTCGACGTCACGGAGCACGGCGACCAGCGACGAGTTGACGGGAATATCGCCGCCGAGCGTCTGGGTGCCGCCCGATGCGGAGAGCTCGCCGATGTTCTGCGTCACCATCGGGATGAACTCCTTCAAGTCGCCGCCAGCACAGAAGGCCTTGTCTCCCGCACCGGTGATGATTGCGACCCAGAGCGCGGGGTCGTCGCGAAAATCCATCCAGGCTTTTGCGAGCAGCCCGAACGCTTCGAAGTTGAGCGCGTTGCGGCGCTCGGGTCGGTTGATGGTGATGACGACGATGCGACCTTTCTTCTCAATCAGGATCGGCGGCATGCTGCTCCCCTCCGGGCAGAGGTCCCGTTTCAATCGATCGTTTGAATCGCTCGCTTGAATGCTACGAACCCGGTGGCGAAGTCAAGGCGCGAAGTGCCGCACGCAACCACGTGGCCTACGCCCGCATGCGGCGCGGCTCGGCTGCGGAGGCGCGGGTGCCGAAGATGAACGCCGGGCGCGTGCGCAGCACCAACACCGGCATGAGCGACAGCGCCGCCACGCAGGAGATCGCCATCGCCGCCGGCATCAGGGTGCCGAACAGTCGTAGGCCGAAGAAGCGGGAGAAGAGGCCCATGACCGCGAAGCCGGCGCCGATGCTGGTGGCGACAAAGAGCACCGCGCGACCGGAGGTGAACAGCGCGACGTGCAACGCCTCGGCATCGTCCGCCGCGCGGGCGTGCTCTTCGCGCATGCGGTAGAGGAAGTAGATCGCGTAGTCGGCGCCGACCCCGGCCGCGATGGCCAGGATCGAGGCTGAGCCCATGTCGAGACGGATGCCGGTCCAGCCGAGTAAACCGAAGAGCAGGGCCACGGTCGCGGCGATGGGCGTGATCACGTACAAGCCGCCGAGCGGTGAACCCAAGACGATCGACGACACGACGTAGATGACCGTCAGGACGAGCAGGATGTTGAGCACCTTGGTGTGGGTGGTGTGCTCGTTGACCGCCAGCACGGTCGGTCCGGCACCGCCGGCGATGAGTACGCGAACGCCGGCCGGTGGTGGATTGGCCGTCACCCAAGCCCGGGCGCGCTCGACCAGCGGCCCGACGCGGGCCGAGTCGTCGTCGCGCAGGTAGGCGACCAGCAGCGACTTGGTGTACTCGCGGTCGATGAAGCGCTCGAAGGCCGGCGAGTTGCCGAGGTAAGCGAGCTGCGACACTAGGTCCTGGTTGTCGGGCAGGCGATACGGATCGGGGGCATCGGTGTTGAACGTGCGGTGCAGGATCTTGATCAAGTCGACGAGCGAAGCAGTGCGCCAGACCAATGGGTCGCGTTGCAGCTCGGCGCTCAGGCCTTCCATGTGACGCAGCTCCTCGAGCGCGGTGACGCTCTGCGGTGGCCCATCGTACAACACGGTCATCGTGACGGTGCCGGGGAAGTGCCGTTCGATCTCTTCAAGGTGGAGACGCGGTAGGCTGCCGCGCGCCAGGTATTCGCGCGTCGAGCCGTAGGTGCGGATCTGTGCGGCGCCGGCGGCGGCCAGGAGCAACGCGATGCCGGTGGCGATGAGCACCGGCCGGCCATCGCGGTCGAGGATCGCGCGCTCGATCACTGCGAGGATGCGTTGCGCGACGCCGCCCTTGGAGAGCGTCGCCTTTGGTGCCGGCAGCAGCGAGCGGAGGGCCGGGATGAACGTCATCTCCAGCACCACGGCGCTGCCGATACCGTACGCACAGGCCAGGCCCATGCCGATGATCGACGGGATGCCGGTGAGCGCCAGTGCGGCGAAGCCCAGTGCCGCGACGCCACCGGCGGCGATCATGACAGGACCCATCGCCACGGTCGAGGCGATGACGGCGGCACGGTTGTCGCCGAGCCGGTCCACCTCCTCGATGTAGCGCTTCAGCATCTGTGCCGAGTGTCCAGCCGCGATGGCAACGAGCAGGGTCGGTGTCGCCGCGTTCCACGCGTCCATGACCAAGCCGGTGTGCCCCATCAGCCCGAGCCCCCACACCGTGCTGAGCACGGCCGTGAGCATCGGGATGAACATGCCTTGGAGGTTGCGGAACGACGCCAGCAGCATGAGTGCAATCACCACGAACGTGAACGGGAGCCGCATGCCCATCTCGTGCGCCTGCTCCTCATCGGTCAGGGCCACGATCGGCTCGCCGGCGAAGTAGAAGTCCACCGGGCGGTCGCGGAAGGTGTCGGCCAGCTTCAGCACGCGGTGCGCCAGATCGTGCCCGGTGTTGTCCTGCCAGAAATCGAGCACCAGCACCGCGCCGCGCTGGTCGGGGGTGACTACCATGCCGCGCAGCTGCGGGTCGGCGTCGACCTTGGCACGCAAGGCGGCGATCGCCTCCGGCGTGCGCGGCACGTCGCGCATGAGGAGATCCGCCTCGATGCGGCCGTCGACCTCCTGCACCACGCGCACGCTCGGCGCGGCCAGGCTGACGACGTTCTGTCCGATGACGCCGTCGATGCGTAGCGCCGCGAGTGTCGCGTCTTGCACGACCTGGAGGACCTCGGGTTGCCCACGTCCCCCTGGCGCGGAACGATGAGCGCGATGATCGTGTTGCGCCCGCCGAACTGGCGGCAGATCGTCTTGTCGATCTGGACCAGCGGGTGACTCGCCGGCAGGCCGGCCTCGATGTTGAACTCGGTGCGCAGCTTGCTGATTCCGTAGCCGATCCAAGCGGTGGCCAGGGCCACCGCCAGCAGGACTAGCCAAGCGCGGCGCACGAGGAAGCGGGCGTATGACTCCACGATCGAACCTCCGAACTTACTCTCAACCGCGGCGGCGCGCCCGGGTCGGCTCCTCGAGAAAAAGCGATGCGAGCTGTTGCAGCTCGTCGCGCCGCTCCGCCAGTGCGCCGTGCGGGCTCACCATCACCCCGAAGAGGCTGGTGAGAAACAAGTGTGTCGCCAACTCCGGATCGAGCCCGGCGCGGAGCTCGCGCTGCCGCGCCGTCGTGAAACGGCGCCCGATCTCCATCAGGAGCGGGAAGGGTTGTTCCGCCAGATCGAGTCCTGCGGGGCGACGGATATAGACACTCAGCATGTCGCGCAGCAGATCGCCTTGGGCGAGGTTCGTTTCGGTGTCGATTAAGGCGTCGACAAGCTCGTCGAGCGCCGCGCGCAGGCTGGCGCGCGGCCGCATCCGCTCGACGATGTCGTTCTCCACCCGCCACTGCAGGTCGAGCAGCACGGCCTCCTTGCATGGATAGTGGAAGTAGAAGGTGGCTCGCGACGTGCCGGCGCGAGCCGCAATCTGCCCGATGCTCGCGGCCTCGACGCCGACGCGGCGGAACTCCTTCAGCGCTGCTTGGAACAGCTGCTCCCGCGTTCGGATGCCCTTCGGACTGCGGTCGGCCAGGTGCGGCGCGCGTGTCGTGTGCATCGTTCGTGATTCCCCGAACTGACGTATGTCAGAAAATTCTGGCATGTGTCAAATCTTGACGGCGCTCGCCGCTTGGCGTCGTCCCGTCAGATGAACGATTGCCATTAGCAGCATCGTTGTCGTCGCGCGGGCGGCCGGAACACGTGCAACGCGGTAGAACCTGCTTGACAGTCTGACGCGGGGCGGACTAAAAGCGCGGTCAATTGATCGTTTGATCCACTCAGGGCTCTCGGCCGTGCCGCAGTTCGGGATGACTTCGGCACCGGGCCGGCAGGAAAGGGGGAAGAGCATGCGGCGGATGGCGACCTTCAGCGGATGGTGGTGGGTGCTCGTGTTGGTCCTGGGGCTCGGGCCGCTACACACGGCGCGCGCGGTCTACCTCGACGACGACCAAAAGATCAGCTTGCGGTTGCGTGCGTACAGCGAAGGCAGCATCCGTCTGGAAAATTCGCAGGGGGATACGACACCGTCGACGAAGGCGGGGCAACTCGTTCAGCAACGCAACTTCTTCAACCCCGAGCTCGAAGCGAAGCTCGTCTCATTCACGTCATGGATGAAGGGTGCCGGGCTTGGCGCCGTCGCGCCGGATGCCCTCGATTTCCGCCTCGCTGCTTGGGGCTTCTACGATGGAATCTACGACTACGGCGCGGGGCAGTTCCAGACTCAACTCGGCCGCACGCAGGCGCAGTTCTTTCAAGCTTCGAATCCCAACAAGATACTGGATGGCACGGCCGAGAGAGACAATCCGCGCGATATCTTCGGCAACCAACAACGAGTCAACGAGCTCTATCTCAGCTACTCCAAAGGCCCAGTGTTCTTGCGTGTTGGCAAACAAGCCATCTCCTGGGGCGAGTCGGATACGATTGCGTTGCTCGATCAGAACAACCCGTTCGACTTGACGCTGGGAGCGCCCGGTCTGTTCGAGGACGTCGATGAAGCCCGTATCCCGCTGTGGACGGTCCGTGCCAGCTACTCGCTGTTTGATTCGCTCGGGCCGCTGTCGAGCGGGCTTGTGGAGGCCTACTGGGTGCCGGGTGACATTGATACGACGACGGCGCTGGTGCCACCGGTGACCTTCTCTCCGTACAGCGCGCCGTCAAAGGATCCGCAGTCGAATCCGTTGCTCAGAATCTTGCAGAATCCGACGATCGCCATTGTCGACCAAACGCCCGGTTCCAAGATGTCCAACAGCCGGTACGGCGTGCGTGTGCAAACCGTGGTGGCGCGTGACTATACCGTGAGCGCCTGGTTCTACACGGCGTTCAACCAAGCCCCATCTCCAGTGTTGGACACGAAGGCATACCCGGCGCTCGGTTCACCCAATTGTGTCGAGATCACGGACCCTTCGAATCCGACGAGGAAGATCTGCCGACCCTTTCTCGGCACCGAGTTGGTTCACTCACTCGTCCCCGTCTTTGGTATCAGCAATACGTTCTTTTCGCAGCCGTTGAATGGGATCATCCGCATGGAAGCAGAGTACTTCAATCGTGAGCCTGCCTTCATCCCAAACCTGAACTTGCTCATCCCGACGATCGACAAGAACCCGAACCTCGTCAACTGTCCTCAGGGAAGCTTCACGAGGTGTACGCAGTTCCAGCGTGCGGGCCAACTTGCGCATGCGGATTTCCTGCGCTGGGAGACCGGCTATGACCGCTTCTTCTTCTTCCGGCCGCTGAACCCCACCAACAGTTTTGTGTGGGTGACTGCAGTGGTCGGCTCATACAACATGGATGAAACCTCGAGGAAGGACTTCCGCGAAAACGGTGAGCAGAAACCGGGGACCAGCAGTAACCCGCAACCGCAACCCGCCGATTTCGTGCAGCTGCAGAAGGTCGAAGTGTTTGGGCAGACACACGTGCAGACGGATTATCTGCACGGACGCATGACGCCCGCTATAACCCTCATCGGCTTCGTGCGGGGGACGTACGCGATCAACCCGACGCTTCAGTACCGTTGGAACGACTCACTGCTCTTCGACCTGAACTACGTACATATCAGCGGTATGTTCCAGTCGTTGGGCTTCTTCAGAGATCGTGACCAGATTTCCATGCGGGCGACGTATCAGCTGAACTGACGCGTTGAACGCGCTGGCACAAGGACCGAGCGAGCAGGAACGGCAATGGTCTTGTCGACATTGGGGCGTGCACGAGATCCATGCCGCTAGCGACCTCAAAATGCCACTCGACTAATGCGGGCAACGATGGTTGTTACGGACTAGAGGAGGATTTTCATGAAGTACTCGGATCGATCAAGCTGGTGTCTGAGCAAGCTTGCAGTCGTCGCGGCGCTACTCGTCGCGGCAACCCTGACACTCACGCCGCAGCGCGCACGCGCCCAGGCGTGCCTCGGCGACTGCGATGGCAATGGAGAGGTCGCGGTGACCGAGCTCATCGTAATGGTGAATATTGCGCTCGGCACGGTTCCGTGTTGTACGACGTGCGCGGCGGCCGATCCTAACAATACCGGCGAAGTTCTGGTCACACAGATTGTGGCGGCGGTAAACAATGCCTTGAATGGCTGCCTGCCTCCGCCAACGCCCGGTTGTGGCAACGGCGTGGTCGATGCGGGAGAGGACTGCGACAACGGCGGAACGTGCATCGGCGGGACGAACGCAGGCACGCATTGCACCGCCGAGAGCGCATGCCAAGGCGATGGCGTTTGCCTCGATGGTCCGAGGGCGGAGTTCGGGTGTAGCACCAACACCGATTGTACCGGCAGCACCTGTATCCACTGCAAGCCGTTTGGGGGTGCCACGTGCGCGGCCAACTGTACCACTGAATCTGTCGTGCATGTCACGCTGGTTCCGGGTGACTCTCCGGACAACACCAGCATCACGCCGGGCACCAGCGGCCTGGTGGTCAACAGTCCAACCCTCAACGTGGGAATCCCGTTTGCGGCGAACACCACTCGGCAACTGACCATCGGGAAGCCGAAGGATGGCAAGGTCCCGGTCGTGCTGAAGGGGGCGGACAATCAGACGGCGGGTATCGATGTCCTCGCGGGTGCCGCTTGCATCTGCTTGCGTCCCGTAGAGTTCATGACCTGCGGCGGCACGGTTTGGGAGAAAAGTGGCGTGCCATCGACCGATTGTTCTGAAGGCTACACCGCCGGAAGCAGCCTCTGCGCCGGCGCGAAGCCGTGCACCCTGGTGTATGGTGCGGGTAACGTTGGTACAGGACAAGTAGGATGCGACACCCTCAACGGTGTCAACGTAACCGCCACGCAGAGTTCCGGCGGTACCAGCGGCACCGCCGGACCGGTTGAGACGATTGTCAGCGACATGGGTGGCGCGGGCTCGGCGGTTGTCTATGTCGCGACGGAGCTGGGGTTCACTATAAATCCGTGCACCGGCACGACGCCCGAATATGGTACGGACCAACAGTTCTGCACGCTCGACGACCCGAAGGCCGGGCGACAAGTGCTGCCACAAGTGTTGACGACCGGTTCCGCCACTGCCACCGTCCTCAACGCGAATGGCGAAGACAACAACAGCATCGGACCGTTCACGCTCCAGGGCGCACCGTTGAGCTGCAGCGCACTGGCGAGCGGCAGCGCCTCCGGTGCAGCGTTCGTCGGTGCCTTCCCGGATCTCGGCGCACCGACCGTCGGCGACATCGTCGTTACCGGTGTCCAAGTAGCTCAGTAACCTCTCAGATGTGGACCGCCGGCTCAGGGACTCCCCGAGCCGGCGGTCCGCTGACTCCTACTAGATCGCCTCACCGTCCCGCATTCAGTTGCTGTAACGAGAACTCTTCCGGGCTGAGAGGGAGCCGAGAATCGGCGGGGACCGCATTGCCGGACGTGATACCGGCGGTCGTCGCGCGATCACGCTTCCAGTCGACGGCGACCGCGACGGCGCCGCCCGCCCATGCCCACAGCTCTCCAGGAGCGGCCTTCACAATGTTGGTGTTGATGGCTGAGAAGGAGGCGATCAAGGTGCCACCCCAGTCGTACTTCGAAGCGTAGCTCCCCATGTAGGTGTTCTTGTCGAAACGGAAAATCAGCTTGCCGAAGCGATAGTATTGGTCCTTCGGTACCGCCTCGACAATCCACGCCGGCCGTCGGATGAGCACCTCCTCGGTTGGACACCACGGGGCTCCCTTCCAGCCCGGTACTTCGGCACCCAGGCGCGGCCGCGAGGGAATGAGCATGCGCCAGCCACCACTCGGCAGGCGTTCCAGCTTCGCGGCCTCCTCGAACGACGGACGGTCGAACGGCACCAGCACGTCCTGATCGCCAATCAGTTTCCATGTGAAGTCCTGCACCTTGCCGTCGAAGTATGCTCCGTCGTCTTGCGTCATGTCTGATCCCAGGAAACCGTCGGAGCGATTCGCTGCGGAGACTTGTCGGACGCGACGCAACGCGGGAAGGTAGGACCAGATGGAGTCACGCTTGTCCGCATCACGGTAGCGCCACGACAGGGAGATGATCCCGTTCACATCGGCCGGGGAGAGGACCTTTGCGATCGACTGGCTGAGCAGTCCGAGCGGATTCTCGGTCTCCCGAAAACGCGGATGCTGTCCATCGTAGTGTTTTGTCTTCGCGTCGACCGCGATGGCCCGGTCGATGCCGCTGCGGTTGAGCCACACGAGGTCCGCACGATAGTGCGCGTTGCCGCCGTAGTAGAGCGTGTAGTAGTAGTTCCACACGATCTTCACGGCGGCTCTCGGGTCTGCGGGATCAATCGTCGGGAACGGCCAGGCATAGATGTAGTCGGGAGGCTTCCCGGTTGCCTTCTCGATGATCGTCCCATCGTCGGCCAGGTTGTAGCGTCCCTTGTTGGCCTCCAAGGCGGCGCGGAAGACCGGCTCGTCCGCCATGGGATCGAGATTGTAATCGGCGATTCGGTGGCGATAGTCCCCGCGCCGGTAGCTCTCGACGAATTCCTCCGGCATGAGCCCGCGCGCCCGTTCCCACGTTTCGGGGCCTAAAGTGTCGCCCGCTGGTGCGTCTGTGGCGTAAGCAGGGTTCCAGCCCAGCGTGATGACCAGTGCGACAATCGCCACTCTTGGTCCGACGGCCGTTGTCGTGTTTCTACGGGTGGCAGCCATGTACCACGAATTGGGCGTTTGCCTAGCCGCTCTTCACCGCGAGTCGCCGGCGCCAGTCATCAAGGAGGTCACGCAGCGTTTGTTCCCACTCAATCATCGGCGTCCAGCCGGTCGCCGCGCGCAGTTTGGCGGCACTGCCGACAAGAAGAGGAACGTCGGCTCGGCGCTGCCGCTCGGGATGTACGAGCACCTCCGGGCTGAGCCGGCTGAGTCGAATCAACGTATCGAGAATCTCCCGGGTGGTGCGGCCGATCCCGCTACACACGTTGTACGCTTCGCCGCTCACCCCCCGTTCCCACGCGAGGACGTAGGCGCGGGCGACATCGCGCACGTCGCTGAAGTCGCGCGTTACATCGAGGTTGCCCACTTGAATCTGTGCGGGTCGTTGACCGCGTTCTACCGCGATCAGTTGGCTCGCGAAATCGGAACACACAAACTGCGCATCCTGCCCGGGGCCGGTGTGGTTGAATGGACGAATGCGGACGACGTCCAGCCCCTGCGCCCGCGACCATTGGTACGCAGCGAGGTCTGCCGCCGCCTTGCTCACGGCGTAGGGGCTCAGCGGCCGGAAGGGTGTGGTTTCGGTGATCGGGATGTCTTGCGCCGTCACCTGTCCGTAGGCATCGCTCGATCCGACCCAGACGATTCGACAGTGACTGCCGAGTGCCAGCACCGCGGCAAACACATGCAAGCTGCCGTGGAGGTTGGTGCGGTACGCCCCTTCGGGATCGCGGAAGGATGCGGCAGGGCTGGTAAAGCCGGCCAAATGGAACAGTCCGTCGGGACGAGTAACGCGCACTACTTCGGCGACACGGGGTGCATCCTCCAACGTCGCTGGAAGGATATGGTCTGCGGCCAGCGGCAACCGGGTGGTGCGTTCTGTGGCTGCGGGGCGTGTGGTCCCGAATACTTCGTGGCCGTCGGCAAGCAGTTGGGCGGCCAGCGTGGTACCCGCAAATCCGCTCACCCCGGTGATGAGGAACCGCATCGCGGCCGTCAAACCGTCCCACTCAACCGTCGCGCCGCGCCGACGCGTCGTGCGCGATCTCACGACGGACGTTTTCGAGGTCGGAGTCGACCATGAGCTCCAGGAGCTGCTTGAAGCTCACCGTTGGGTGCCACCCAAGGCGCGCTCGCGCCTTGCTTGCGTCGCCAATGAGGTGGTCCACTTCGGCCGGCCGCAGCAGCGACGCGTCCTCGCGAACGTAGTCGCGCCAGTCGAGCCCGGCATGCGCGAAGGCGACCTCGGCGGCGTCTTGCACGCTGTGCTCCTCGCCGGTGGCGACGACGTAGTCGTCGGGCTGGTCCTGCTGCAGCATGGACCACATGGCGCGCACGTAGTCCTTGGCGTAGCCCCAATCGCGGCGCGCGGCGAGATTGCCGAGGCGCAACTCCGTAGCGACACCCAGCTTGATGCGGGCCACGGTGTCGGAGATCTTGCGGGTGACGAACTCCTTTCCGCGCCGCGGCGACTCGTGGTTGAAGAGGATTCCCGAGCACGCGAAGAGTCCGTAGCTCTCGCGATAGTTCACCGTGATGTAGTGGCCGTAGACCTTGGCCACGCCATACGGGCTGCGCGGATAGAAAGGCGTCTGCTCGGTCTGCGGCACCTCGCGTACCTTGCCGAACATCTCGCTCGACGAGGCTTGGTACAGCCGCATGGTGGGGTCGACGAGGCGCGCGGCTTCGAGCAGCCGGGTGACGCCCACGGCATTGAACTCCGCCGTCAGCATCGGCTGGTCCCACGACGTCGGCACGAACGACTGCGCCGCCAAGTTGTAGACCTCGCGCGGGCGGATGCGTTGCAGCGCCCTGATGAGCGACAGTTGGTCGAGGAGATCCGCCTGCACGAGCTCGATGTCGCGCCGCAAATGCTCGATGCGCGCGAAATTTTCGGTACTGGCGCGTCGCACCATGCCGAAGACCTCGTAGCCCTTCTCCAACAACAGCTCCGCTAGGTACGAGCCATCTTGCCCGGTGACGCCGGTGATCAGTGCGCGTGCCTTGGTCATCGTCTACCTTTCAAGTCGTCCGTAACGGTCTTCGAGCCGGACGACGTCATCGAGCTCGGGCGTCGAGGCTTCGAGCACGTCGCACGTTTCCATCGCGGTCATGCGGTGGCGCAACCCCGGTGAAATGTGAAAGCTCTGCCCGGGCTGCAACTGCAGTGTCTGCCGTGGCCCATCGGCGGTGGCGATTTCGAGCTCCAACACGCCGCTGAGCAGGTGGATCGTCTCATCCTTCTGGCGATGGTATTGGTAGCTCAGTTGCTGCCCTTTCTCGATGTGCAGGATCTTGCCGACGTAGCGCCGCCCCTCGGCCCAGACCAGCTCGTACCCCCACGGCTTCTCGACCCGACGGCCGGCGAATGGCGCTCCCGGTGCGTTCATGGTTTCCAGTACAGCAACACGGCCGCCGTCAGGATCCAGAGCACGACGTCGAGGAGCAACGGGCGGTCGGTCAGTAGCAACTGGGTTGGGTTGCCGCCTTCTTCGCGTTGGTGCACGAGGTACAGATAGCGGAAGATGCCGAACAGCACGAACGGAATGGTCAGGTAGAGCTTCTCGGTACCGAGCTTTTCGCGGATTTCCGGTGATACCGTCCAGATGGCGTAGGCAACCACCGTCGATGCCGTGACAACGGCAATCATCTGGTCGAGGAAGTACGGGCTATACTCCTTCAGGGTAGCGCGATGGTCGGTGGCGCGTCCTTCCAGCAAGACCAGCTCGTGACGCCGCTTCGAGAAGCCGAGGAAAAGGGCCAGCAGAAACGTGCAAATGATCAACCACGGAGAGACCGGGACGGCGATGACAACGCCACCGGCAGCGGCGCGGATCACGAAGCCCGCTGCGATCGCCATAACGTCGAGGATCACGACCTCTTTGAGCCAGAACGTGTACGCGATCTGCAGGGCGAAGTACACGCAGAGCAGAACGCCAAACCCCAGGTCGAGTGCGAGCGCTAGCGCGATCCCGCACGCGAGGAGCGCGGCGGCCAGCAGCACTGCCGTGCCGCGGCGGACACGCCCGGCGGGCAACGGGCGCAGCGACTTCAGTGGATGCTGCCGGTCGCGGTCGCAGTCGCGCAGGTCGTTCATGACGTACGCCGCACTCGCGATGAGGCAGAACGCCATGAAGCCCACACCGACGAGGAGGACATCCGCGTGGTTGAAGAGATGCTTGGAGAAGATCAGGGCGGCGAAGATTACCAGGTTCTTGCTCCACTGCGTCGGTCGCAACAGCTGCCACACATCGCGTAGCGCTGAGGTATGCTCCCGTGGCAACTGGGCGGCGACTGCGTCAGCGCGGTTCATGGTGCTGCAAGCGTATCACTGGACTCGCCATAGGTCGCGGGCTAGCTCGCGATTGTTGCCGCGGCCGACGAGATGACGACTTCGCCGCGCTCCTTCGTCTTTGCCTGTACGATCAACTCACTGGTGGCGGTCTTCCACATCTCGGTGACGATGGTTTCGCCGGGGAAGACGACTCCGGCGAAACGGACGTCGAGGGCCTTCAACCGTGTGGGGTCGTCGTTGCAGAAGCTCCGCAGCACGGCGCGCCCGACGTGACCGAACGTGCACAGCCCGTGTAGGATCGGTCGATCGAAACCACCCATCTTGGCGAAATCAGGGTCGGCGTGCAGCGGGTTCATGTCACCCGAGAGCCGGTAGATCAGCGCTTGCTGCAGCAAGGTCGTCATCTCGACGACGGCGTCGGGCGGCCGCGACGGTGGTACGTTGCGCGGGCCACTCGGTCCCCGGTCGCCGCCGAAGCCGCCCTCGCCGCGGGCGAAGGTACCGAAGGTGTTCTTGAACAGCAGCTTGCCCTTGTCGTCGACCGTTTCGGCATCCACGAGGATCACGGCGCCCTTGATCTTGTCATAGACGGCGCGGACCGTCGGCGTAGTGGTCAGTGTGCCACGCGTCGGAATCGGCGCGTACAGTTCGATGCGTTGCTCGCCGTGCAGGACCATCATCGGATTGATCTGCATGGCCGGGCCGAGCGAGAACATCGCCGGAAACGCGGCGACAACACCGAAGGTCGGCAGCACCTTGAGGTCGCGCTCGTAGGTGAACGGCAGGTCGTCCGTGCCGGCGCCGACCCCGAGGGCATACAGCATCACGTCCCGCTCGGTATAGGTGTGGTGAATCGGCTCCAGTCGTTTTCCAACGATACTCAGATCGATGGGCATGCGTGTCCCTCCACAACGGATCTCCTCGGTTCTTCAGCATGAGCCGGCATGCGAATCAAGCGGAATGAGCAGTTGGACGGCTGATTGCTAGACAGCATGACTTGCGGAGCCCAGCCAGTGCGGGCATGATTGCCAAAATTGAACTGCTTCGCATCGCGGGGACGCTCCGCAGACAAGGCGCATTGATGACAAAGCCGAAGGTTCTTTTGATGGGGTGCGGTGGCATCGGCGGCATCATGGCAGCGAAGCTGCTGGAACGCGGCCAAGCCCCGTTCATCGTGACGCACAACCCGGCGATCGCCGATGCCGTCAACCGCCGCGGGCTCGTTGTACGGCAGGAGGACCACGAACACGTGGTTCCAGGCCGCGCTGCAGTAGCGCTGCCCGAGGGTTCTGGACCTTTCGATTTCGTCCTCCTTGCGACGCAGCCCACGCAGGTAGAGGAAGCCGCGCGCACGGCGCTGCCGGTGCTTGCGCCACGGGGGGCGCTGGTATGCCTGCAGAACGGCCTCTGCGAGCAGCGCGTGGCAGCGATCGCCGGTGCGGAGCGCACGCTGGGTGCGATCGTGGCGTGGGGTGGGTCCATGATCGAGCCGGGTGTCTACGAACGCACGTCCGACGGTGGATTCGTGCTCGGCCGGCTCGACGGTGCTATCGACGCGCGGCTCACCGCCGTGCGCACGTTACTTGAGCCGATTGGTCCGGCGGAGGTCACGGCGAACTTGCGCGGCGCGCGCTGGAGCAAACTGGCGATCAACTGCGCCATCAGCTCGTTGGGCACGATCGGTGGCGACCGGCTCGGTCCGCTGTTGCGGCACCGCTTTGTCCGGCGTCTCGGGCTGGAAGTCATGACCGAAGTGGTGGAGGTGGCGCGCGCCCGCGGCGTACAGCTTGAGAAGGTGTCGGGTACGATCGACCTGGATTGGGTGGCGCTGACCGAAGCCGAACGCACTGCGTCGGGTTCGGCCTCGTTGATGGCAAAGCACGCCCTGCTGTTGGCTGTTGGCGCAAAGTTCCGCCGCTTGCGCTCGTCGATGCTGCAGGCCATCGAACGTGGCCGCGAGCCGGCGGTCGACTATCTCAACGGTGAGGTGGTGGCGCGAGCACGAGCGCTGGGCATTCCGGTGCCAGTGAATGAACGGATCGTTGAGATGATCCACGCGATGGCACGGGGCGCGGCTCGACCCGGTATGCCACTGTTGCGCCAGCTGTATGCCGAAACGCACCTGGATGATGGTGAACCACGGCCACGGGGTGATCGCGACTTTGGTGCGGCCGCGCCTCCGCCAGCGTGAGGGCTCTAGCTGAACAACACCTTCGCCAACTCGGACCGATAGTGATTGGTAATGGCGCTGTCTGCACCGAGTAGATCGAAGATGTCGAGCATCGCTTTGCGGGCGGCACCGTCACGGAAGCCGCGGTTGCGGCGCACGATCTCCAGGTACTCAGTGAGCGCTTCCTCGTACTTGGACAGCGCCGCGAGCACCTGACCCAGCAGCAGGCGCGTCTCCAGATCGGCTGGGTTGGCGGCGAGCTTAACGCGTAGGCTGTTTTCGTCACCGCCGCCGGCCAGGCGGATGCGGATCTCGGCGGCCAGGCGATCAGCGTCTTGCCGGAGCGGTCCGGCGGAGATGCGGTCGAGGAGTTGGAGCGCTGTGTCGTATGCGTCGCGGTCCGCCAGGATGCCGGCGAGACCGAACAGGGCGCGGTCGCAGCGCGCATCGAGTTCAAGTGCGCGCTGGAAGGTCGCCTCGGATTCGGCGTGGCTCCCCGCGCTCCAGAGCTCCGCCGCCTCCACAGCCAAGCGCTCCGCTTCGCTTGGTAGCACCGTGGCGAGAAACTGGCGTACTGCTGCTTCCGGGAGCGCACCGACGAACTCCGCGACCCCTTTGCCGTCTCGGAAGCCGAGGACCATTGGGATGCTTTGAATGTTCAATGCTCGCGACAGCTCGGGGCTCTCGTCGACGTTGACTTTGGCGAGTATGAACGCCCCGTGGTGTTCCTCAGCGAGTCGCTCCAGGAGAGGGCCGAGCGTGTGGCACGGCCCGCACCACGGCGCCCAGAAGTCTACCACTATCGGCGTCTGCTGTGAGCGCTCGATGACGGCCGACTCAAAGTCGCGATCGGAGGCGTCGATCACCCATTCGTTCATTGCGTCATCAGAAACTAGTCTGCACGACGGAGGCAATCAACCGCCCCGGTGAGAGGTGCGCCCAGTCTTGGTTGACGCCCCTGGTGGGCCTCTATACAGTGCGCCCCTCGCGACCGCAGTCCTATGGAATGGTTCCTCATCACCCTTCGGATCTATCGCAAGGTCTTCGTCCGGGCCGCAAGCCTGGCAGTGAGAAACTGGCCGGTGCTCGGCACCGTGTTCGCTTACTCCGCGATCATGTCGCTGACGACGGGGTTGGCGGTGCTGCTGGGTATGTTGGGCGGTTTTGTCTTCAGCCTAGTGTGGGCGGCGTGCGTCGGCTCGTTTCTGTACCTGGTTGAGATGATCGTGCGGACTTCGAAGGTGACGTTTGAAGACTTCCGCCGCAGCTTCGGCATGTATCTTTGGGATGTCGTGGGGATTGCCTTTGTGTTCTGGGTGTTCTTCACGCTGGCGACGCCGGCGATCGCGCAACTGCCGCAGGGCTTTCTGATCCTGCTCTGCGTGCGCATCGCGGGGTTCGTCGTGTTCAATGCAGTGCCCGAGCTGATCTATCTGGGACACTATTCCTCGCTGGCGCTGTTGCAGGAGAGCTATTCCTTCATTGCGGGGAACTGGATCGAGTGGTTTCCCGCGAACCTGGTCGCGGCGGGCATCCTGTATGAGGTTGCATCATGGCCGCTTGATGGCGTCGGAGCATACGTGCAGACCGGCGTACTCGGGCTGCTGGTGTATTTCACGATGGTGATGCGCGGGTTGCTTTTCCTCGAACTGCACGGTTCGACGCAGCGTGGGCGCGCCTTCAAGTACCGCATGGAAGGGTAGGGCGCTCGACCTCCTGCGGGGGAGGGCCCAATTGCCCTCCCCCGGTGTGTGTCGGCGCCGACCGTTAGGCCGCTTGCCGTCCGAGTTCCTTGCCGCCCTCGATGACTCGCAGCTGGGGCGCTGCGGGGGCTGCCTTGTCGAGTCCGAGCGCGTGGCGCACGGCAAGAACGACCGGCGTCAGCGCCGTCGCCAGCACCGCCGCGAACGCCGCGCCGCCACCGGCGGTGAATTCAACAGGCCCAGGGATAGGGGCCGCGAAGACAAACCACTCCATAGATCACCTCCATCGCGCACTTCACCGACCGCACACGGCGAGTGCGCGCGCGCGAAGTGCGTCTACAGTGCCCGCCCTCCCATCCGGGAGGGCACCAGCGGGTGCACCGGCATATTGGGTTAGTGGGCCACCGCAACGCTGGCACCGTTGCCGCTGCGACCCGCTCCGACCATGAGGTCCACGTTGCTCACGCCACCGTCGCCGAGGAACCACTCCATCGGCCGGCCGGTGTAGCAAGCAATGCGGAACAGCACCTCCGTGGACGGAATACGGCCGTTCAGGTAGTTGTAGAGCGCCGACAGGCTAACGCCGATTTCGTAGGCGAACGCCTTGGGCTCATCCGCAACCACCTCGCGCAACCGCTGCGCCACCCTCTGTGCATCGATCCGAGCCATCGTTTCCTCCTCTCCAGATCTCGGACGCGACCGGGGCCCTTCCCCAGCCCGCCGACCTCCGCCCCACGCGGAGGATTTCAATCGCCCACAAACGAAAAAAGGCCACCGAACTTTCGTCCGGTGGCCTTTTGATTCTCAAGGGTTTGGTCGTTACCTACGGATTCCCCTCCCTCAGAAGGCCACCAGACGCCCAGCGCGGGTTAATCTGCTTGGTGGTGAACAGCGTTGTGCCTAGCACCACCACGGCGCCTGCCACGGCCACGACGGCCGCGTCATGGCTACCCGCGCCCGCGCACGCCATGCGTCGCGAGTGCTGTCCAGTCAGGTTGTGGTGCATGCTCTTCATTGCGCTCTGAGTCCTGTGTCCCGCGAGCGTGATTTAGCCATAGTCACAGACGCGATGCAAGACTTTCCTTTTCACGCTCGTGGAGTGAGCCCCTTGGGCAACTATGGTATCGTTCGCCGGTGAAGAGGGAGCCGTGACGGGGCAAATGCATAAGGTGGCTGTCGGTATCATCTTCGGTGGACGGTCGGGCGAGCATGAGATCTCCCTACGGTCCGCACGCTCCATCGTCGATGCGATCGATCGAACGCGGTACGATGTCACGTTAATCGGTATCGACCGCGCCGGACGCTGGCGTCTGGTCGATGGGCCGGCGTTCCGACGATTGACGGACGCTGGACTAGCCGCGCTCGATAGCACTGGCACAGAGGTCCTACTGTCACCGACTCCTGCCGGTCGCGACCTGATCATTCCCGGGGAGCCCAACAGGTCAATCGATCGGCTCGACGTGTTGTTCCCGGTGCTGCACGGCACCTTCGGTGAGGACGGCACGATTCAAGGTCTCCTTGAGCTGGCAGATATCCCGTACGTCGGCTCCGGTGTATTGGGCTCCGCCGTTGGTATGGACAAAGACGTGCAGAAGCGTCTTTTGCAGGCCGCCGGCATACCGGTGGTTCCTTTTCTGACGGTGACACGTCGGCAGTGGGAGACGGATGAGCCGTCGGTGAGTGCCGCGGCGGCCGCCCTTGGCTTGCCGTTATTTGTGAAGCCCGCGAACCTCGGTTCCTCGGTCGGTATCACCAAGGTGAAGACGCTGGATGCGCTCGCTGCTGCCGTCGCCATCGCGTTCGAGTACGACAACAAGATCATCGTTGAGCACGGCGTCAATGCCCGGGAGATTGAGTGTGCAGTGCTGGGGAACGACGAGCCCGAAGCCTCCGTGCCGGGCGAGGTCTGTCCGCGTGGGGAGTTTTACTCCTATGAGGCGAAGTACGTCGACGAGAGTGGCGCAACGTTGCGCATCCCGGCGCCGTTGACGCCGATGCAAACGGAGGCGGTGCGTCGGCTGGCGGTCCAGGTGTTTCTCTTACTGGACTGCGCCGGCATGGCGCGCGTCGACCTCTTTCTCGATCGCGACACGAACACGTTCTACGTCAACGAGCTCAACACTATCCCCGGCTTCACGACCATCAGCATGTACCCGAAGCTGTGGGAAGCGTCCGGCGTGCCCTATGCGGCATTGGTCCAGCGTCTCATTGAGCTTGCGATGCAACGCCACGCGCAGCGCAGCCGGCTGAAGAGAACGTACCTGCCCGGCGCCGGGCACGACCGTCAGCGTTAGGGCGTGCGCCGCGCCAGCACGCTCGCGGCCGCCCGCAGGCCCAGCAGATAGCTGTCGGCGCCGAAGCCGACCACTTGACCAACCGCGATGTCGGCGATCAGTGAGCGATGACGGAACGCTTCGCGTTTGTACGTATTGGAGAGGTGCACCTCGACCACCGGCACCTCTGCAGCCAGTAGCGCATCACGAATAGCGACACTGGTGTGCGTGTACGCGCCGGCGTTGATGACAATCGCCGCCGCAGAACCACGCGCCGCTTGGATTCGGTCGACGAGCGCTCCCTCGCTGTTCGACTGAAACGTGTGCACTGTTACGCCGAGCTCGGTGGCGAGCTGCTGCAGCTGCGTATCGATGTCCGCCAACGTCGTCGCGCCGTAGATGGCCGGCTCGCGTTTTCCAACCAAGTTCAGGTTGGGGCCGTGCAGGACGAGGATGCGTCGGCTGCGGCGCGCAGAAAACCCCTTGCGTCTCGGCTGGGCAGCCATGGTGACGCGTCTAGCAGATGTTGGGGTTGCTCCGCCAGCTGGGCAGGCGGGCACGATCGGCGTGTAGACCGATCGTGCCCGTAGTTGGGTGGGGTTTATTGAATCGTACCGGTTGTCACGATGGTTGTGGCGGTTCCGTTTGGTGAGGTCACCGTGACGACGACGGTCGCCGGATCGGGTGGGCTGGCTACCTTTGTCGCATCCGCATCGGCCAGCACGAAGCTGAACTGCGTCAGCCCCGGAATCAGCTGATTGAACGACTCGCCGTCTGGAACCGTAATGGCGCCGCCGCTGATCGCGCCGGTATTCGACGTGATCGCGATCGTCGAGCCACCCACGATGGGGTTCAACAGGTCATCGTGGACGTTGATCGTGAAGGTGATCGACCCGCCGTTCGGTATGCTGAATCCGTTGCACGGCGGGCTGGAGCACCCGGCCAGTGTCGGTGTCACCAAGGGGCCTGAGAAGGTGACCGGGAATGTCGCGAACACGAAGACGTTGTTGTCCCAAACGCCGTGCGTACCCTGACCGAGGGTGCCATTGGGTGGTGGGCCGCTGTCCCAGACGCCATTGTTGTTGGTGTCGATGAAGCGCTCGAATGCTGTCCCGGTGTTGAAGCGGCCGTTGCAGAACGAACTTGGGGCTCCGACCGAGCATCCGGCATCACCGGGCGGCAGCGGCCGGAAGTCGATGAAGGGCTCGGGCAGGTCATCGGTTAGGATGCTGTCGCCGGCGTCGAAGATGCCGTTGCCGTTGTTGTCCAGGAAGGATTCCTCGCCGCGAGTGTAGGCCATGACGGTGACGATTCCGCTTGGCGGCACGACACCCTCTGTGAGTAGCGTGGCAGTCGCTACACCTGACGTATCGGTTGTCGTTTGGTTGACCACGCTCGACGCGTTGGTGGTAAACGACACAGCCGTGCCTGGTGGAACCGCGTTGCCGAACCGATCGTTCACGAATGCAGAGATTTGATCCGTCAGCCCAAGCGTCACTCGTCCCTGGATGTTTAACTGCTTCGCGGCGACGCTGAAGTGATTCACCGCCGGTGGTGCGCCGAGCACGGCTATCGCCGTCGATTGCGCGGCAATTCCCGGATTGCTCACCACACTGGCGACGACACGGACGGCCGAGGCCTGGATGCCGCTGGTGACAGCAGTGGTGACGCGCCCGCTACTATCGGAAACCGCGGTCAGCGGAGTCAGCGTCTCAGAGCCCGTCCCGTTCAGTGCGAACTGAACCGTGACCCCGGGTATCGGGAGGCCCAGCGTGTTGTTGACCTGGAAGGTCATCGTTGACTGCTCGGGCAGCCCCGAGCCGCGGACGCCAATCGCAGCCGGTTGCGCACTGATGAACTGGATTGACCCGGCCGGTGGTGTCGCCGTTCCGGTTGCCGTGGGTAACGGGGTTACTGTTGTCGTGCTGGTCGGCGTCACCGTGGCAGTCGGGGTGATGGTAGGTGTCCGGGTGATGGTTGCTGTCGCAGTTGGGCGCGAGTCGGGTAGGGTGATGCTCCGCACACTTTCAATGACGTTGCCTGCGGCGTTCTTCACCCGCGCGCGCACCTGGACCGTCGCGCCCTGCAAACCCTGCGTGTACTTGACGCACGACAGCGCGTCGCCGGGCTGTGGAACGACGGTGAAGCCGACGGTGCACGGCTGCAACTGGTTGGTGAATCCGGGGCTGGTGACGGAGACGCCCGATACCGGGTTGACCAAACTGAATTCGACGGGCACGCCATCGCCGACCACGACGCCCGAGCCGTCCGTGACCAACGCACTCAGAACGCTGGAGAACGTTCCGTCACCGTTGTCGGTGCGGTTGTTCTCGAACAGATCAACTTGGATGAACGCCGCGGGAGCACCCTGGACGGTCACGCTCGCGTTGGCTGTCCGGCCCAACGCATCAGTCGCTGTGACTGAGAAATTCCCCAGGGCGGTGCCGGCGCCGAAGGTGAACGCGCCGCCCGAAGTGGACACACTGCCGGTGCTCAGACAGCCGCCGTTTGTCGAGATAGTGAACGGCGGGCTGCCGCCGGTGACGACGAAAGATTGTGTGGCGCCGTTGCACCCTGTGGGTGCGGCTCCCACGCCCGCAAACAGCGCCGCTTGCAATGGTGCGATTGCCGGAAGCACCGGCGTCGCGGTCGCTGTCGGCGTCGTTGAGGCGGTGGTGGTTGGGGTCGGCTGTGTTGGCGTCACGGTCGGCGTCACGGTGGGACGGGAGTCGGGTAGGATGATGGCGCGAACGTCTTCAACGAAGCCGCCGCTGCCGGTTTGTACGCGCGCACGAACGGTGACGGTTGAGCCCTGGAGACTCTGAACGTACTTGATGCACGACAACGCATCGCCCGGTTGCGGGACGACTGTGAATCCGACGGTGCAAGGCTGTGCTTGGTGCGTGAGACCGGGGCTCGTGACTGACAGGCCAGGGACCGGGTCGACCAGGCTGAACTGGACCGGCACGCCGTCGCCGATGACCACACCGAATGCATCGGTAATCAAAGCGCCGATGACGCTGGTGAAGGATCCATCGCCGTTGTCACTGCGCTGGTTCACGATCAGATCCAGCTTGACGAACGCAGCCCCTGCCGTCGGCACGGCGGTCTGGGTTGCTGTGGGCGTGACAGTCGGCGGCACCGTCGGGGTGACGCTTGGAGTCGGTGGTCCGAGCACCGTGACTCCGGCAGAAGCCGTCCGCCCGAGGGCGTCGCTAACGGTGACGGAGAAGTCCCCCAGTGTATTGCCCGCGGTGAAAATGAAGGAGCCTCCCGAGGCCGGAACGGAAGCGGAGCTCACGCAGCCGCCGCCCGCGAATACCGTGAACGGTGGGCTGCCGCCGGTGACGACGTAAGTCTGGCTGCTGCCGTTGCAGGCGTTCGGCGGTGCGCCGCTTCCTCCTGCCAACGTGGATTGCGTCGGAGCGATTGCGGGCGGCACCGGGGTTGGGGTCGGTGTCGGCGCAATGGTTTCGGTCGGTGTCACAGTGGGCGTTGGAGATGGAGTGGGTGTCGGTGTCGGAGCCGCCAGGAAGGTGAGCGGGCTCGAGACAATGACTGACCCATTTCCGCCTCCGGGCAACGAATCGGAGGTGACGGCAACTAGCACGGCACCATCTGTTGAGGTTCCGGCTGTCGGCTGGTTGTCGCTGACCGAGAATTGGAACCGGTTGATGCCGTCGATGATCCGATCGTTTGTTTGCGCATCCGGAATGGTGAAGCTGCCCAGGCCAAGCACCTGGCCTCTCCCCCCTTGCACAGTTATCGAGACGCCCGAGCCGCCGACGATTGGATTGCCGATGCCGGGGTTCCCGATCGGGTCGGGGTTGTCGCTGACGATCAAGGTGAAGTCTCGTGACCCACCGGCTTCGACGATCGGGGAGCCCGCGTTGAGCAACAGCACGGCAGTATGACCGGAGAATGTCGTGCAGATGGATTCGAAGATCACCAGTTGGTCTCCGCACGTCGGTTGGCCGGACGGGTCGCTGATCTGGTTGATGTCAAAGCGTTGATTGCCATTCAGGTCGATGAAGTCTTCACCTTGATCATAGACACCGTTGCAGTTGGCGTCGTAGAACGGCTCCGACACGGGAAGGAGCGTGTCTGTACCGTCGCAGACGCCGCTGCCATTGGCATCCACGAACGGCCGCTCGCCGTTCGTGGTTGCGAGGCTGGCGACGATACCGTTGTCCGCGATGGGCGACTGTGAGATCAACGTGGCGGTCGCTTGTCCGAGTGCGTTGGTCGTCGTCGGACCACCGATCGCACCACCCTTCGTCGTGAAATTTACCGCGGTTCCCGGGGGTACGGGGTTGCCGAAACGATCGGCGACAAACGCTGTGATCTGATCCTGGAGGCCGAACGTGACGCGTCCCGAAATGTTGTGCAGCTGCTGCGCCAGGCTGAAGTTGGGTTGCGAGGGTGGGCCTCCGAGGATACTCACCGCCGTGGAGCGCGTGACCAGTGTGGTGGTGGGTGTCGTTACCTGCGCCGTTACCTGGACGCTCTGGGCTCGCTCGCCACTCGTTAGAGTGACTTGCACCTTGCCGCTCTCATCCGTCACACCTTGGTTCGGCGTGATCGACTCGTCGGCGATGCGCGCGATTGAGAACATGACCGTCACACCGGCGCGCGGGGCCCCGGTGCCGTCGGTGACCTGGAAGGTGAGCGTTGATTGCTCGGGTAACCCCGAGCCGCGCACGCCGATGACGGCTGGTTGGGCGTCAATGAATTGAATTGCGGCTGGTTGATTGCTCGTACTTGGGGTTGGTGTCCCGCTGGAATTGACGATTGGTACGGAGATGTTGAGCAGTTGCAGTCCACCTGCGGTCGCGCGGAGGGTTGCCGTACCCGACAATGTTCCGGCTGGGATGACCAGCGTTGCGTTCGCGTCGCCGCTTGCGTTGCTCAACACCGATCGATCAATTGTTCCAACCGACGTCGAGAACCGCACGCGCACATTCTCGATGCCGTCGCCGAGGCTGTTGGTGACCGTCGCATGCACAACCGCCAGCCCGTCGGCCGCGTTGCTGACAGGGACGGTCGGCGGGTTCACGCTGACCTCGAGATCGCTGATGACACCCGGTAGCGTGAGCGGTGCCCCGCTGAGACTGCTGACCATACCGGCAACCGAGGCGCGTACAATGATCTCGCTGCCGGCTTGCACGGCAGGATACTTGATGCAGGTGATCGCATCGCCCGGTTGTGACGTGATGGGAATGCCGGTCTGCGAGGGGAACTGGCCCACATCGCACGGGGGTAACCCGTTCGTCGTTGCATTGCTCGATATAGCGACGTTGCGAGACGGGTCCGTCTCATCTTCGATGCACGTGCCGCCGCCGCAGGCGGAACTGTTGGCACATGGGTGACCGTCGTTCGGTCCGCCGGAGCAGACGCGCCGGAGGAGGATTTCGAAGAACACCGGCGTTCCATCTTCGACCACGTTGCCTTGCGCATCCGTCACCACCGCGCTGGCCGTCGTTAACAGACTGCCGTCGTTGTTGTCGACGTCGCGGTTGTTGATCGTGAGCCCAATGCGGGCAACTGGTCCGGAGGTGACGGTGAGTACCGCTTGTTGCTCGATCAAGGGAGAGGGGACATCGTTGACCGTCGTGTCCACGCATGCGGCCACGGTGACCGGGCCGGGCTGCGTTCCGCTGCGCACCTGGATGAGTGCGAACCCCGCTGTGTCGGACACGGTGGCGGGATCATCAGAGGAGCACTTCGTTGTTGGGACGGCGGTTGGCGTACCGCTCGGGGTGGGGGTGGTTACCGGCAGTATGACCGCTCCGGGTGCGCTCTGGGCCGCAACGACGTGATATCGGACACGAACACCACCCAGTGGGTTCCCGTTGTTATCGAATACGCGGCCGACCACTGTGGCCAGATCGATGCCGCCAGTGCCGGAGACTTGGATGCGAGTCGGACTTGCGCCGAGCGTGATGGATGCCGGTTGGCCTGGTGGCACCCCTGGATTGACCGTTCCTGGGTTGCCGCGTCCGGGGACGACGTTGATCGTAGTGGATCCATTGACACCGCCCGCGAGGGCACTCAGGCTGTATGCTTGTTCGAGAGTGCCGGCGGATATCTGCAACGTCGATGTTGCGATACCGTTTTGCGCTCCATTGGCCCTGGTACGATCGACCAGGGGATTCACTTTGCCGACCGACGTGATGAACAACACATCGATTCCATCGATCGGCTTGTTGTCTGCGTCGAGCACCGCAGCGCTCAGGTTTACTGTGCCTCCGGAGAGCGCACCCACCGTTGCAGGATCGGCTTGTAACACCACCGATGTAACCGGCTTGGTGCTGACGCCGGAGACGATGTTGATCGCGACGGCACCTGATCGGCCGCAGGCCGATGCGGTTACGCTGAGGGTGCCGAAAGACGAGTTCGGTGGAATCGTCAGGAGAGTTGTCGTCTGACCCGCTGGCTGGCCTTCTCCCCCCGTCACGTTTACGAGCGGGTTGAAGCTGGCGATGCGTGGCTGCACATCGAATAGCACGTTGATATTCGATACCGGCAGGTTGTTGGAGTCGAACACGACTGCCGTAATCTGCGGCGTACCGCCCGCCTGACTGCTTACATTGAGGATGTCAGTCTGTACGATGATGGTTTGAACGTCGGTACACGGCAGAGGTGTGGGGGTGACGGTTGGTCCGCCACCGGTCGGAGTCGGGGTTCCTCCTTGGCCGCCGACTACAACTATCGTGAGGGTGACAGATAGGCCCTTGAACGGACTGTCGACGTCTGTCTGAGCAGTGAGGGATCCGCCGTACAAGCCAAGGACCGATCCCGTGAGCGAGCCGTCCGTTCGCGTGTGATCGCCGTTCGGTAGCGTTACTTGCAAGCCTGCCCCCGTTTCGAACGTGATGCGTTGATCGGCGGCCGGGCGACCGAGAGCATCGACCAGCAATACCGTGAAGAGGGTCGATGTTCCCTGCGCGATGACGATGTCCTGGACGCGCAGCGTGATGCTACCGTCATCGGATGATTGCGTGGCCTCGTTGCGGCTCGACCCCGAGCGTAGGGGCGTTGGCGTTGCTGTCGGGGTATTCTGGCCGGGCGTCAGCGGCGGCGGTGTGCCGCCCCCGCCGCCCCCTCCGCAACTACTGGAGACCAGCGCCACAGCCACCACCAGCGCCAATGTCAACAGTCTGAACCGGCGTTCCATGCCTCTGCCTCCTCGCCGTGCCGCGCTTGATTTCACGATGCACCCGCGCCGCCACCTGATGCCGCTTGGCAGTTGTCGAAGTCCGCGAATGTCACCGTGTAGTTGGCAGTGATCTGGAACGAGCGGTTCGGGTCGGAGCCGAAGAAGGTGACCTTCAGGGGAGTGGCTTGTCCGAGGACATCCGGATGGTCCAGACTCACTGTGTAGATGACCTCCTTGCCGACGAAATCAAAGAGCACGATGCCCGAGACCGTCGTCTCGCTGTGAAGGCACATCCCGGCAAATAGACAGTCCCTGTCAGTGGTGCACTTCTCGCCGTTGGAGCATCGCCCGCCCGTAATGTTTGTGCTGAGGTGGCCATTAGAGATGTTGGACTGGACAAGACGCGGATCACCGATCTCCGTCCTGTAGCCCTGCAGGAGGATGTCCGAGCCCTCGTTGTTCTGGAAGACGGCGTTGATCTCCGTCTGTGTGAACGGTTCAGCAGTCCCGGGAGGGAAGGGGGGGCAAAGATCCTGAACGACGTCCACGTCTGCACTCGACTCGCCGACGGAGTCCGACTGCGTGAGGCCGGTGTTGTCCCACTGAATGAACTGGAGCACGAGAGCATCATCTCCCCCGGCCCCGCCGGTCGAACCGCATCCACCTGCTAGCACCACCAGCACTGCCACTGTGATCAGCCTGCTCAGCCGCCCCATGGAACCCTCCCTTGTTACGGATAGCCACACGTTAGTGTCCCGCGAACTCTGCGATCTCCTGCGCTGTGAGATACGCGAATCGCGTTCGTCCCAAATCGTCGAGGCAGACAAACTTCACCTTGCCGCCCTCTACCTTCTTGTCGCTTTCGACCATGACGCCCAGATTCGTTCCAACCAGCTCTTTCGGAACGTCAACGGGAAGGCCCGCCCGTTTGAGTAAGTCCACGATGCGGTGCACCGTATCCTCCTTGCAGTAGCCACGAGAGCGCGAAATCTTGGCAGCAAAGGCCATGCCGATAGCGACCGCTTCCCCGTGGAGGTACCGCTTGTAGTCCGTGAGACTCTCGAGCGCGTGCCCGAGCGTATGGCCGAAGTTCAAAATCGAACGGAAATCGGATTCGCGCTCGTCGCGTTGTACGACGATCGCCTTCAGCTCGCAGCAGCGATGGACGATGTGCCGGAGCAACTCCAGGTCGAGCGCGAGAATGCGATCGAGATTTTGTTCGATCAGCTCGAAGAGCTCGGCATCGAGGATTGCTCCGTACTTGATGACCTCGACTAACCCGGCAACGAACTCGCGCCGTGGGAGGCTGCGCAACGTCTCGACATCGATGAGCACGAGCCGTGGCTGGTAGAACGTCCCAATGAGATTCTTGCCCGCCGGATGGTTGACGCCGGTTTTGCCCCCGATGCTGGAGTCGACGTGCGCGAGGAGAGTGGTAGGCAACTGGACGAATGGAACGCCGCGGAGAAAGGTCGCGGCCGCGAAACCTGCGAGGTCTCCGACTACTCCACCGCCAAGAGCCAGCACCGCCGACGTACGGTCCATACGGGCGTCCAACAAGCGATCGTAGATAAATGCCAACCACGCGAGGTTCTTGTGCTCCTCGCCGTCAGGGATTTCGACGCTGGCAGTGCGGAACCCGGCTCCCTGCAATGACGTGACGACGCGGTTCAGATAGAGTTTGCCAACCGTTGGATTGCTGATTACCGCGGTCTGGCGGCTGCTCAGCAGGGTCCCGAGGCGAGAGCCGACTTCATCGAGGACGCCCGTTCCGATGACAATAGGGTACGACCGACTACCCAGCTCCACGGTCACCGTGTTCACGTGCGATGCTGGTGCGCTCTTGGCAGTGTTGCGTTTCACCCCTGGCCCCTTTGGTGCGCCTGCCGGTTGTGGAGGAAGGCGAGGATGTCGTCCAGGATCGCGTCGATGGCACGGTGGGAGGTGTCGATGGTCACATCGGCTTGCGCATACGCCGCCGCCCGCTGGCGGAGGAGTTCGCCGACACGCGCCCTCCGTTCGGTGTCGCCCAGCAATGGCCGACCGCTGCCCGCGGCGGTGCGTTCCAGGATCACATCGAGATCGGCGGTTAGGCAGATGACCGGTCCGGCGGCTCGCATGCACTTGAGATTCTCAGGGTCTGCGATCGTGCCGCCCCCAGTCGCGACAACGGCGTCCATCTGTACTGCCTCAGCGAGCACCCGCCGCTCGACTGCGCGGAAATAGCCCTCGCCCTCGGTGGCAAAGATCGAGGCAATGGAGCGGCCCTCCAACTGCTCGATCTGCTGGTCGGTGTCGACCAGCGGCTTGCCCAAGCGCGGCGCTAGCTGTCGTCCGATGGTGGTTTTGCCAGTGCCCATAAACCCAGTCAGGATGACGCTCATTTTCGACCCGGGACCTGCATTGTGTCCCCGCCCATCGGCACCAGTGCTCGCGCAGCTGGCTAATTCTCTCTCCCCGTGTCGCGGTTTTTCCAGAGGTCTTCGGCCGACGGCAACTCGGTGTGCACGCCGCCCATGATTCGCGGCGTCAAGAAGACGAGTAGGTCTTCGCGGCTGTTTACACGGCTCTCGGCCTGAAACAGCCAGCGCAGACCCGGGATATCCCGTAGGAATGGAATGCCAGTGTGCACGATGCTGAAGTTGTCACGGTAGATGCCACCGAGCACGACCGTCTGGCCGTTCTTGACGAGGACGTGCGAGTTCGCCTCGCGGCTGATCTCGGTCGGTATATCGTCGACCGGCCGGGTGAAGTCAGCCTGACTCGACTTGGCAAACATGTCCAAGAGAACAAAGCCGTCCGCCGAAACCTGGGGCGTGACGACGAGGATGATGCCGGTCTCGATCTTTTCGGTGGCTGTTGATGCTGCGCCAGCGGCGCCACCCGCACCGGTGTTGATCACGGTTCCGGTCGAGGGCAGCTTCACCCGAAGAATTGTCAGACTCTTAATGGTCGCGGCGACGTTGTTGAGGGTTACGACGCGCGGGCGTGAGATGATCTTTGCCTTGCCCTCCTTCTCAAGCGCGGTCAGCCGGACATCCAGTGTGCTGGAGCCATCGATCGAGCCAAGAGCCAAGTCGAGAGCGCTGCCGGTTCCAGCCCCTACACCCACACCAGGAAAATCCGCGAGGAAGGGGACACCGTTGGCACCTGCCCCCAGTCCCGAGCCGCCGAGTCCGATCGTACCGGGGAAGTTGACGCCGGTTGGATTCCCGGTTGCTGGACCGGCAAGGTAGCGATACCCCCATTGAATACCGAGGTCACGTTCAAAATTGGTCGTCGCCTCGACGATGTTGGACTCGATCAGCACCTGCGGCGCCGGCACGTCGAGCCGCTTCACGAGCTCACGGGAGTTGTCGATTCCCTTCTGGATGTCGCGCACGATCAAGGTGTTGGAATATTCGTCAACGAAGACACTGCCGCGACTCGTCAGTACGCCGGTCTCTGTCGCGCCGCCGGTGCGTGCGCGCACGGCGTTGAGCCCCGCCCCGCTGATAATCTCAGCCAGCTTGGTTGCTTTGGCGTAGTTCACCTTGATGTAGTCGACATGCAACGGCTCCACCGCGCGCTGCGCCTCTTGAGCCCGGCGGAGCTCCTCGCGCTCTTCGCGCAGGCGCTTCACCGTCGAGATACGCAACACATTACCTTCCTGCGTGCTCTCGAGACTGAGCACTTGGAGGACGACGTCGAGCGCTTGATCCCAGGGGACATCGAACAGGCGCAACGTCACCTTTCCACGCACGTCGTCGGTGGCAACGACGTTCAGTTTGCTGACCTCTGCGAGCAAGCGAAGAACGTTGTGGATGTCGGCATCCTTGAAATCGAGCGACACGTGCTGTCCGTAGTAGCCCTTGCGCGTTGCCGACGCATCGGCGGTTCCGGCTTCACTCACGGTCATCCGCTCCGAACCGCTAGCCGGCTCGGCAGCTGCAGGACTGGATCGCGATGGCTTTGCGACCGGCGCAGGGCGCTGGCTGGCGGCGGGAAGCGGTTCGCGCCGCGCGGTCTCGACTGCACGTCGGGTGAAGACAAGTTGCTCGCTTACTGGCTGGTTGGCTCCGGTAGGTTCTCCCAGGAAGGCGACCACGGTGTCGTTCAGGTCGTTGACGGTGTAAGTGGGGACATTGTCTGTGCGTAAGGCAACCGTGAGACGGATCTTCCCTTCGATGCGTCCCACCCGAATCTCGGAGATAACCGGGTTCTGCACCGCGTACGATTGGTCGCCGGTTTCGGGTCCGACGCCTCCAGTGCCCGCCATATCGATCACCAGACGGGTCGGCTGCGCTAGCGCGTAGTGGGTCACCGCCGCCGGCGGTCCGGTCAGTTTCACGAACAGCCCTTGCTGGCCGTTATCTTCGATGACCTTGATTTCCCGAACGTCGAGCATGCTGGCTGCAGGTGCCGTCGTGCCGGGGGCAAGCGTGGTCTCCGTGAGCTCCTGATTTTCCGTCCGCGCCGGTGCTGGCGCAGACGCCGCCGATTCCTCGGAGACAACGGCGGGCCGCCTACAGCCGCCAACCAGAACCGCGCCCAGCAAGACAATACCGCACCGAGCCGCACCCAAACCGCTCCATCGCATCATTGTCACTCCCGTGCCAACTAGTTGGTGCCTTCCTTCGGTGTTTCCATCACAATGCGGTTGATCTGTTCCTTGCCATAGAAATCGAGGACGCGTTCCTCCACCACGACCCGTTGGGGTTCGATCGCAGTGACGACGCCACCGTTCCGTCCGATCGGGGTGCCGATGGTGACGATGAATCCCATTCCGACGCTATCCTCGACCATGGCTCTGGGAGGGCTGAGTTCCCACACCGTGCCGACAACGATCAGCTGCCCCAGTTCGTAGCGCTGCAGCGGAGTCAACTGGGTGCGTGCTTCCGGCCGGATGTCGAGCGTGAACGGACGGAATGGGTCGCGCCGACCAGCGGGATTGTAGGGTGGCGTCTCGGGCTGGCCGTCGGCCACCTGCGCAGGTGCCGGGGCGGGTGGTGCCGTCTCGTTTTCCGCTTGTGCCGCCGTG
>JBGQHM010000017.1:0-34858 GCA_041497995.1 Binatia bacterium
AGTGCGTAGAGCCCGCTTGCCGTGTTTGCACGGAAGCGCAGCCGCAAGCGGTTACCCTCCAGCGTCATCGATTCAAACACCGGCCCCGAGTACACGATGTCCTGCCCGTACACGGTGGCAAGGGTGAGGCGCGCAAAGCGCAGACCATAGTCCTGCTTGTCGTGAGGATGAAGAGCACGCGGCAGATCGACGGAGATGACCATGCCCGTCTTCGGAACCGCCAACGTTTGAAAATACACGTTCGCGAAAATCGGGAGCAGGTCGTCAGAAGGCGGATTCGGCGGCAGGCCCGCGGCGACCTGATCCTTGAGGATACCTCCTCCGGTGGGCAGCTGTACGAAGAAGAACGGAAAGTCCCCCTGTCCCCAGGCTTCGCGCCACGAGCGAATCAACGCCGGCAGCAGATGCGAGTACCCGTTCGGGCGCAGCGCGTTGCTCTCCCCTTGCCACCAGATGGTACCGCGGATGCCGTAGGGTTGGAGTGGCGAGACGCGCGCATTGTAGTCCGTGCCGAAGAGGCCAACGGTCTCCAACAGGTTGCGG
This sequence comes from Binatia bacterium, assembly GCA_041497995.1. Taxonomy (GTDB): domain Bacteria; phylum Desulfobacterota; class Binatia; order HRBIN30; family HRBIN30; genus DATKMS01. The sequence goes on from JBGQHM010000017.1 coordinate 544, forward strand.
ACTTCCGGATCAGGATCGGTTGTCACTGATGGTCCCATCCAACGGCTGATGCTTGAGCCGGCCGATGCCTCATTGAGCAACCCGACCGTCATGCCGAGGGCGCGGTTCAACTCGACGCCGAACCAAAAGGCCGTCCCGGCCGGTTTGTCTAGCCAGCCTTTCTTCTTGAACGTGCGCACGTTGGGGAACAGTTCCCGGATGCGACGCGGCGGGGTGCTGAGGGCCATGTTCGATTGGCCGCTGGCCAGCCACACCTCCCCGACCATTACGTGACGCAGCACAATCACGTTCTGCCCAGTGATGACGAGGTCGTATGGTCCGCCCGCCTCCATCGGATCGAGGAAGAGCTGCCAGCTGCCGTCTGCCGCGGCTGCGGTGGCCTGAGTCTGACCGTTGATGGTCACCGCGACTTGTTCTCCCGGCGCGGCTCTTCCCCAGATTGGATCGGGCATCTGGCGTTGCAGGACCATGCGGTCGCTGAAGAGAGGACTGGTCAGCCGAACGTTGGCGGCTGCGAGCGTTGGAACGCAGCAGGCGAGGAGCCCGACTGACCAAGGAATTGTGCGGCGCAACTTCATGGAGCGCTGTTGCGAGGCTGCGGCTCGAAGACGTTGTCGCAGCGATGCTGATTCGCGGTCATCGAATCAGTCGACGGTGCGATGGCCGCTTTCAGAAGGTGGATCTGTGCTGTGCGCCCTACCGTGGTAGGCCGCTGGTTGGGAACCCGCGTTGCTCGCTACGCTCATACGTGCCTCCCCCCGGTGGCGCGCCGATGTGGCTAAGTGTGTGAGACGAGGCCAATCTACCCCAACTTGGGTAATTGATGTCAAGACGTCTTCTGACGGTGTTTTCCCGGGCTGGCAGCGAGATGAGGAGCCCGCGGCATTCGACGAGCGCCGCGTCACGCGCTACGCTGCACGCCATGGAACGTCGGCCCCTGATCATTGTCGGCTCCGGACCTGCCGGAACGGCGAGCGCCCTGTTCCTGCAGCGGCAGCATCCCGAGCTGGCACGTGAGGTATTGATCCTCGAGAAGGCGCAGCACCCGCGTCCCAAGGTGTGCGCCGGCGGCTTGATCCCGCATACGCTGGAGTGCCTGCGCCACCTCGATGTGCCGTTGTCGGTTGCCAACGTCGCCGTCCACCGCGTTGTCGTCGACGTTCCGGGCCGCTCGATCGGTTACGAGGACGGCGAGATGTGTCGTGTCGTGCGGCGCGACACGTTCGACCACTCGCTCGTGGTGGCCTGCCGGCAGCGGGGTATTGAGGTGCGCGAGGACGAGAAGGTGCTGGAGCTGCGGCGCGACGGCGACGGGGTACGCATCGAGACCGAGCGGACGAGCTATCACGCGCCCGTCGTGATTGGTGCCGATGGCTCGGGAAGCGCCGTGCGCCGGCAGTTGGTCGCGGAGGGGCGCCAGTGCGTCGGTAAGGCCGTGATGGCGGACGTGCCGGTGGCGGCGGTCGATTGGAGCGGCTTTGCCGAAGCTCGCTACGACTTCAGTTTCACCGCAGTGGCGGAAGGACTGCGCGGTTACGTCTGGGCGTTCCCGTGTTTGATCGGCGACACGCCGCACGTCAACGTCGGTGCGTACAGCGTCGACGCGAATGGGACCGGTCCGGAGCTGATGCGACTCTTGCGGGCCCAGCTCGGTACGATGGGCGCCCCGCCCGTACCGGTCAAATCGTTCCCGATCCGCTGGTACGGCAAGGGCGTGCGCATCGCGGCGCCGCGTGTGCTGCTGGTGGGCGATGCCGCGGGCGTTGATCCGTTGATGGGCGAGGGTATCTCCTTCGCTTTCGAGTACGGGCGCCGCGCCGCGAGTGCCGTCACGCGCGCCTGGACGACTGGGAACTGGTCCTTCGCGGATTACGAACGCGAGGTCGCCACCTCGTGGATGGGACGGAAGCTGCGCCGCCTCGGCACGGCGGTGCGCTTGTTTTATGGACCCGCCTGGCGTCTGTGCTTTCCGCTGGCGGCGCGCAGCCGTCACGCTCAGCAGATCGCAGTACGCTGGTACAACGGCGTGGACGGCTTGGATCAACGCAGCAGCTGGGAGCTGTTCGCCGCGTGGATGCGCGGTGGGTTGCCCCCGAACCATTGAATCCCTGCGGTCGGCGAATCTTGCCAATATGCGTAGCGCCGCGTTCTTCGACATCGACCGCACTCTGCTCGCAGCCGACAGCGGCGTCCTCTTCATGCGCTACCTGCTGCACCGTGGGCGGCTGAAGCGGCGCGACCTCGTGCGGCCGGCGTACTACACGCTGCTCCACCGACTGAACCTGCTCGACATCAATGTCTTGTTTGCACGCTACACCGATTGGGTACGTGGGCAGGCGCACGCCGAGATGCAGGAGCTGTGCGAGGAATGGTTCACGGCGTGTGTGCGGCCGGCGATCTCGGTGCCGATGGCGGGCAAAGTCGCCGAGCATCAACGCGCAGGGCATGTGGTGGCGATTCTTTCCAGCGCCACGAACTATGTGGCCGAACCGCTGGCGCGCGAGCTGCACATCGAACACCTATTGGTCAACCGGCTCATCGTGTCGGATGGGCGGCTGACCGGTGATGCGCCACGGCCGCTGTGCTACGGCGAGGGCAAGCGGTACTGGGCCGAACGATTCGCGGAGACGCACGACGTCGATCTGCACAGCAGCTACTTCTACAGCGACTCGATCACCGACCTGCCGGCGCTCCGCCTCGTCGGCAATCCACACGCGGTGAATCCAGACCGCCTGCTGCGCCGCCATGCGAAGCGGCATGGTTGGCCGATCATACAAGTGATGGGTGCCCGGCCGTGAAGCGGCGCAAGAAGAAGCGCGGAACGTTAGTTGTTGGGTTGCTCGCGATTGCCGCCGTCGCGCTGACCGCAGGCTTGCTGTGGCGCTGGGTGGTGCACCCGGCAGCATCACCGGACACGGTGCACGAGACACCGGCGCTACCGGCGCGGGCGGTGGCGCCGCCGAACGATCGCCCGACGCAGCAGTCCGAAGAGTTCAGCGCTGCCGAACGCCGCCGCCTGGAGAACATCTTGCGCCAGAAGAAGCCCGAGGCGCAGCGGTGATCGAGGTTGTGGACGATGCCGGCCGTGGGGTGACCCTGAACGCCGCGGCGTGCCGCATCGTCAGCCTGGTGCCCAGTCTCACCGAGAGCCTGTTCGCACTCGGGTGCGGCGCCTCGCTGGTCGGCGTGACCCGCTACTGTACCGAGCCCGCGCGAGCGATGGGCCACGTGGAGCGGGTGGGCGGAACCAAGAATCCCGACCTCTCCCGGATCCGCGCTCTGCAGCCCGACCTCGTGCTGATCAACGAAGAGGAGAACCGGCGCGAGGACTTCGAAGCGCTGGAGGGCGCCGGGTTGACGTTGTTCGTATCGTTCTCGCGGCGGGCGCGCGATGTCGTCGGTCTGATCGACCGGCTCGGCCGCCTCACCGGAAGCCACGCGGCAGCACAATGTATGGCGGGCGCACTCACGGAGGTGTTGAGGGAGCTGGAGAGTGCGCCGCCCAGCCCGCGTCGGCGCGTCTTCTGCCCGATCTGGAAGAATCCTTGGATGAGCTTCAACCACGAGACCTACGCCGATGACCTGTTGCGGCTGGCAGGCGGCGACAACATCTGCGGCGCGCGCCAGGGGCGCTATTGCACCGTATCCCTGGAGGAGATCGCGGCTGCAGATCCCGAGGTCGTGCTCTTGCCGGATGAGCCGTACGTCTTCGCCGCGAAGGATCTACCATCGTTGGCGCCGTTGAGCGCCACGCGCGCGTACCACACGGGACGGGTTCATTTCATCGATGGCAAGGCGTTGTCTTGGTACGGCCCACGTACCGCCGCGGCGCTCCCGTATCTGCGGCGCATGCTGGTGTGCGAAGGGGCGTCGACCCAATGAGCCGCAACACGGACAGCACTTATCTGCTGGGCGACCAGTACAAGGATGCTGGCAACCTGAACGCCCGGATCGACCTCCACGCGCGCTTCAGCACGAACCCCTGCGGCTGGTTTCGGTGGCTCTTCGAGCAGCTCCGCCTCTCGCCTGTCTGCCGGATTCTGGATCTGGGGTGCGGACCCGGAAAGATGTGGTGGGAGAATCGTCAGCATATCCCCCGCGGCTGGTCGCTGTGTCTGTCTGACTTCTCGGTGGGGATGGTGGTCGCTGCCAAGCACGCCTTGGCCGCCGTCCCGAACGTCTTCTCGTATCAGATCATCGACGCGCAGCGCCTGCCCCTACGCGACGGGACGTTCAACTGCGTGATTGCGAACCACATGCTCTATCACGTCCCCGATCGGTCGCGGGCACTGCACGAGATTGCGCGCGTACTGACACCAGGCGGCTGCCTGATCGCATCGACCGTTGGCGACAATCACCTCAAAGAGATTGACGAGCAGTTGGGCGCAGTCGGTGTGTCGCAGGAGCTCTTGGGACGGTCGATGAGCCGGACGTTCACGCTGGAGAACGGCGCCGCACAGCTGCGTTCCGTGTTCGGCGAGGTGACGCTCTACCGATACGCGGACGCGCTGGAGGTGACGGAGATCGATCCGCTCATGGCGTACGTGCGGTCCATGGGGTCGGCGCATCAGATGTCAGCGGCGAGTCTCGAGCGTGTGCGTGCACACTTCGCCGCCGAGATCGAGCGCCATGGGGCGGCGCGCATCGGCAAAGACAGCGGCCTGTTTGTCGCCCGTGGGGCCGCTATCGCGAGGCGCTGAGCTCGTCCAGCAGCGTCCGCGCCTGACGCAAGTCGGTGGTGTCGAATCCCTCGCTGAACCATGCATACACGTCGGCAAGCATCTGCCGCGCTTGTTCGCGTTGGCCGCAGCGGCTCCAGAGCCGGCTCAAGCTGCGCGCGGCGCGCAATTCGAGCGCCTTCGCCTGTTGCCGGCGCGCAATGTCGAGGGCGCCACGGAAGCAGTCCTCCGCCTCGGAGGACGGATGGGCAGTGGTCGGTGTTGCCGTTGATCCGCTCTGCAGCAACAACTCTCCTTGCAAGCGGAGGAGCTCCGCTTCCAGGTAGCGCTCGCCCTGACGGCTGACGACGCCGAGCGCGGCGTCGAGTGCTTGAAGCCCGTCGGCGTGGCGGCCGGCACGGGCACAGAGGTCCGCGCGCAGGGCCAAGTACTCGGTGCGCGCGACGCCGGCGCCCATGGACTCGTAGCCGGACAGGCCGCGGCGCAGCTGCTTCTCTCCTTCGGTGGCGTCGCCCTGGCGCGCGAGCGCTGAGCCGCGCAGGATGGTGGCCTGCGCACCCCAGTACGGCAGGCCATGTTCTCGCGCCAGCTCCACGGTCGCGTCGGCAGACTTTTGCGCGCGCTGGTTCTCGCCGCGCAGCAGATGCACCCACGCAACCACGGCACGGGCCAACGCGAGGCTGTCCGGATGACGCAGCGTCTCGGCCCACGCCACCGCTTCCTGCGCACGCTGCAGCCCTTGGTCCGCGTAGCCGGCGAACCAGAGCGTGACGCCGAGGTTGGAGAGACAGCAGACCTTGGGATCGTGGCCGCTCTGCTGAAACGCCGTGGTGCTCTGCTGCGGGTCGTACAAGGCGATCGCCGCGTCGAAGTGGGCGCGTGAAGCCGGCAGATCGCCGCGCCAGAACTCGCTGCACCCCAAGGTGTGGTGCGCTTCCAGGAGCTGCACGGACTCGCCGGTGCTGGTGCCCAAGCGCAGGAGCTGCTGCGCCAGATCATATGCAGTCGGCAAGTCGCCGCGCACGGCATAGAAGGAGTGCAGCCCTTCGAGGACCTGGAAGAGCTGCGGCGTCTCCCCGATGCGCCGGCATAGCTGGAGCGCGCGTGCATACGTGCGTTCCACCTCGGGGGCGGCGAACCCCTTGGTGTTGAGCTGCGGAACGCCGAGGCTGACCTGTAGCTCCAGCTCTCGCGCGTCGCGTTCGGGCGTGCCAGGCTCGGATTCAAGCAAGTCCAACGCTCGCGTCAGTTGCACAATGGCTTCATGATACGCGTGACGCTGGACGGCGCTGGTACCGGCCTGCCGGTAGTACGTGATGGCGCGCGGGTGGTCGTGCGCGCGCTCGAAGTGCATCGCCAGCTCGGCGGCAATATCCGCGGTACGGTTGCCGTAGCCCGTCTCCAGCCGGCCGCCGATCGAGCGGTGCAGGCGCGCTCGCCGCGCCGGCGTCAGGCGTTCGTAGAGCGCTGTCTGATACAGCTCGTGCGTGAAGGCATAACGCGCGGCGGCGCCGGCGTCCGGCCACTCGTCCTCGCCGTTCCGTCGTAGCAGACCCTGTTGCACCAGGGCTGTACAGCTATCCTCCACGGCGTGGGCCGTGTCCTCGAGCGCCGCGGCCACGGCTGGTGCGGAAAACTCGACGCCGACAGCACTGGCGGCTTCCAGCAAGCGCAGCGCTGGTGGGCTCAACGCGCCGAGCTGCGTCTGGATCATCTGCCGCAAACTGTGCGGTACCTCGCGCGCGACCGCCGCGAGATCCACCTGCAGCACCCACGTGCCAGCGCTACGGCCGATCATGCCGTGGGCGACCAGATGGTCCGTGGCGTTGACCATGAACAGGGGGTTCCCATCGGTGCTCCGGTGGATCAGCGGCGCTAAGTCCTCGGCGAACGAACTGTCTGGGAAGCGGGTGGCCAGATACGCAGCGACTGCATCCGCGCTGAGCCCCGGCAGCGCTACTTCGGCACACTGCCGGTGCACCTTCAGCTCCTGCACCGCGGCGGCCAGCATGTCGGCGGGACGATAGGTGCCGAGCACCAGCAGACGGACCGGCTCCTGCCGGCGCGCCAACGCCGCCAACAACTCACGCGTGGAGTGATCACTCCAGTGCAGGTCCTCCAGCACCAGCACCATCGGCGTGTCGGCGGTCAGTGCTTCGAGACCCACAACCAGCTCGCGCAGCATGCGTTCGCGGCTCCCCCCAGCATACTCGCGCTGCAGGGCCTCCCGATCGGCGGCGCGCAGCAAACCGGGGAGCTGCATCAGCCACGAAGGCGCGTGCTCGCGCAACAGAGTCACCACACGTTCACCGCCCGGTTGGCGACACAGGCGGGCGAGGCCCTCGAGCACAGGGAGGTAGGCTTCCGCGGTCCCGTACTGCTCGACACACTGGCCACGCGCTACCCACAGCCCGCCATGCGCGCGCACCGCCCGGTCGAGAAATGCCTCGACCACGGTTGTCTTACCGATCCCTGGTTCTCCGGTGACGAAGATGATCTGGCGCTGTCCCCCCATGGCTCGCCGCATCGCGGCCTGCAGGTCGGCAAGCTCGCCCTCGCGACCGACGAGGCGGACGGCAGTGACGAGTGATAAGTGATGAGTGACGAGCCCGGAGGTGTCGCCGATCCCCTGCTCATCACTCGTCACTCGCCACTCGTCACTGTTCTTTGCACTCGTCTTCGCTATGAAGCGGTAGCCGCGCCGGTGCACTGTCTCGATGAACGTCGGGGCATGCGCGCTGTCACCCAGGGCCTTACGCAACTCGGCCATGCAGACCTTGAGCGCCCCGTCCGCCACTTCAATGTTGGGCCACACGGCGTCGAGTAGCTCGTCCTTGGTGACCAGACGCCCGGGCCGCTCTGCCAGGTACAGCAGGACCGAATAGGTCTTGGGGCGCAACGCCACCGGCTCGCCGCCGCGCGAGAGATCTGCATTCTCGGGGTCCAGCCGGAAGGGTCCAAAGCCGATTGCAGGAGTCATTGCCGCCCCACGCGGACTTTAACCGAAATTGAACCCAAACCGAAGGACTTGGCGGCACGGCGTGTCATGACTGTGTGGAGCGATGAACTCGAAGCAAGCGCCGCGGCGTCAAGTACTCCTAACACACGGTCCCTGGGAGCGGTTCACGGCCGTCGTTGCTGCCGTCCTTCTATTGGCCCAGCCGGCTGCTCTTGCAGCGGGAAGACGAAGATCCACCGTGATCAACTCGTACGGGCACGCGCGTGGGATTGTGATTACGCCTGTGTGCCCTGGGGATTGCAACGGCGACGAGATGGTATCGATCGACGAGTTGATCACTGGAGTAAACATCGCACTGGGCCAGTCTCCGCCGGAGGCATGCTCGGCCTTCGATCTCAACTTCGATGATGAGGTCACAGTCGACGAGATCATCACGGCACTGACCCGCAGTTTGCTCGGCTGCGCGGCGGAGCCAAGCGGCCTGTCGCTTTCGGCGCCCGCACTTGCGCCGGGTGAGATGCTGACGATCTTCCATCCGTCGATCACCGCCGGACGCGCGGTGACGGTCACCTTCCGCGGTCCCGATCAATATGTCCTGACGGCAAGCACCGACCTGACGGAGAACGGCGCCGCGCGCATCGCCGTGCCGCCATTCATCGATACGACGTCGTTTCGCTTCACGAGCGGGGAAGTGGCGGTCTCGATCGGCGGCGTCGACGCCGAGCAAAGCCTGGTCATTGGGGAACTTCCGCAGGTCCAAGCCGTGCCGGGCGAGTTGACCGTGGCGCTGTTGGATTTCGGCATCGACAGTTTGGCCGAGGCTCTGGATAACCTGGATGTGCTCGCGGCGCAGACCGGGGTCGATCAGAGCCAGTTTGCGGCCACCCTGGAAGATCGCATCGACGTCATGGCAGACATGGCGGACGAGATCGACAACTTCGGTCGATTGACGTTGGGTACGCCGAGTGGCTCGGTGGTGTTGCGCGCCGAGAACCTCGCGTTACTGGACCGCCTGGTGGCGGCGAGCGTCGTCGGCGCCGTGACGCAGGCGGGCGGTGCGGCGACCGGCGCCGGCGCTGCCGCGGTCTGCAGCACGCTGTTGACCCGGGAGGGGTGGGCCGACTGCCTGGAGCAACTCAAGCGGGTCGCGATCCCGGGCGTGCAAGTCATAGGAAGCTACATTTCCGTGGCCACTGGCCTCGTCGCGCTGGCCGCCATCCCCATCCCCGTTCTGGAGCCGCTCGCCGGGGCCGGCGCGGCCGTCGCCGTGGGGTCGACCCTCATCGTCACGGCAGGCAGTGCACTGGTCAGCTTTTTCGCCGACCTTTCGATCGACGCAATACGGCAGCAGGATCCTGACTTCTACCGCGCGACGCTTAATGCTGCGGATGTCCTCATCAGCGGGGCGCGCTCGATCGGACTCACCTTTGCCGGCGGCCTCGAATGGGCCGGCAGCAAGCTCGGCACCCTCGTCGGCTTCGGCAACGACTCGAGAGACGGCATCAATAGTATCCGCGACCTGTCCTGTGCGTCGAGCGAACAGCGGGCCACCAAGCAGGAGTTCTGCCGCCTCACGCAGCATGGCGGCGTGCCCTCGCCAACGGCGACGCGGACTGTGGCACCGACCGCTACGCGTCCCATGCCAACTGCGACGCGCCCGCCGACGGCGCGGCCGACTGCCAGCGCTGCGGCCACCCGCACCCCCACCATCGCGACACGTACGCTACCTCCGTCGACGACACCGACGCGCAGCCCCACGCCCACTGCCAGCGCTCCCGCTCCGACCGCCACGCGCACGTTGACGCGCTCACCGTCTCCAACGCCGACACGCACACCGATGGCGCAGCTCTTTGCGGTGACCTTCTACCAGAACACCGACGGCACGACGGGAGTCGGCGGTGCGGACGCGCAGGTTCAGCTCAGCGGCGCGGCCGACTTCCCGACTATCTCGTGGGCGGCCTCGGTCGGCGCCGTGCTCCAAGTAACCGTGCTCACCAACCCCACGGGGCTCCTATACGGCATCAACGCGAGCACCGACGATAATGACCAGCTAATCCCTATTCGCAGCCCGCTTCGCTACGGCGACTACAGCGTCGCCAACAGCGTTCGCCTCATCGCGTCCGCGGCTCCACCCCTGCTGCCGGGGACCGACTACGTTGTGAACGTGGCGCCGGTCGATTTCAGAGGGCACACCGCGTCGGTAGTTTTCCACGTCACACGACGATGATGGCGAGCTAGACGCGACGCACGGCTCTGGAGTAGGAAGGTGACTACCATGAGCCGACCTTTCGGAGCAGTCCGACAGATCGCGTTCGTCGTGCGCGACCTCGACCGGGCGTTGCAGTATTGGACGGAAACACTTGGGGTGGGTCCGTTCTTCGTCTTCCGTAACGTCACGCCCGAGAACTACCGCTATCGTGGGCAGCCGTCGCCACCACCACTGCTCAGCATCGCACTCGGCAACTCCGGTGGTGTGCAGGTCGAGTTGATTCAGCAGCACGACGATCGGCCCAGCGCGTACCGGGATTTCCTCGCCGCCGGCCGGGAAGGCTTGCAGCATGTGTCTTCGTGGCTGAGCCGCGCGGATTACGATGCGACGATGGCCAGGTGCGTCGCCGCGGGCGCCGCAGTCGCGCACGAGGGGTCGATCGCCGGCAGCGGCGTTCGCTTCGCCTATTTCGCTACCGATGGAATTCCCGGCGGCTTGATGTACGAGATCGCCGACGTGATGGAGCCGAACGTCTACCCGCTCATGCAGATGATTGCCGATGCCGCACTGGCGTGGGATGGCAGTGACCCGGTGCGTGAACTGCACCTCTGAGCGGCGTGAGAGATGGCCACATGGATGCTCCCTCGTCACAGCCCCAGCGAGCACCGCAACGCCGCGAGATGGCCGGCTCGCCGCAACCGTTCGCGGCGCGCCGGACAGGATTGCCGCGTGAGGTGCTGCTGCCGTGCGAACGGAACGATGCACTGCTCATCATCTCGACGTACGGCTGGCAGTCGGACTGGATCCGCAACCTCCGCCGACATCCGCAGGTGCAGGTGACCTGTGCCGGCTGGGTGTTGCCGGCGCAGGCGGAGATCATCACCGACCTCGAGGCAAAACGTACCATCGTCGCGGCACATCCGTTCTTCGTTCCCGCGCCGTTCGCGGTGCTCAATTTTTTGCATCGGACGCTGTTCCGTCCGTTGTGGGTCCCGGTCCTCAGCTGGTGGATCAGGAGCCGCCCGGTCGTGCTCATCCGATCTCGCAGGTAAGGTCAGCGAAGTGTTGCTCTCCACATTCGGCATCTTTGGCGTCGTTGAGCTGGTTTTCTCCGCGCCTTCGTATCGCTGTCGTGCGGTACTTTCTGTCAGCGCAAGGTGAGAGGGAGGTAAGTATGTCGCACACAATCAAACTCGCAGCGGTCCTGCCGCTGACTGATTTCGCGGCGGCGCGCGCGGTGGCCGAGGAGGCCGAGGCGCTCGGGTTCTACAGCATTGCGGCCGAGGACCATTTCTTCATGACCGGGATGCAACGCGACGCCGACGAGCCACGCCTGGAGTGCTTCACGCTGCTGAGCGCGCTGGCGTCGCTGACGAAGACCGTGAAGCTCACGCAGATTGTCGCCGCCAACTCGTATCGCCACCCGGCGTTGCTGGCGAAGATCATCTCCTCCCTGCATCACATCACCGGCGGCCGCGTCGAGCTGGGTTTGGGCGCCGGCTGGTTTCGTGAAGAGTACGACGCGTTCGGCCTCCCGTACCCCAAGCCATCGGTGCGGATCGCGCAGATGGCGGAAGGGCTGCAGGTCATCAAGCGGCTGTGGAGCGAGCCGCGGGCGACGTTCACCGGGGAGTTCTATCAGCTCGCGAACGCTCCGCATGCACCGAAGCCGACACCGCGGCCGCGCATCATGCTCGGTGGCGGCGGGCCGAAGCTGCTGCGGGTGGCCGCCGCCGAGGCGGATATCGTGAACATCATTCCGCCGTCGGGTGGAGCGAAAGGCAAGATCGTCATCGAGGATGCGCTCAAGTTCGACGAAGGCGAGTTCCGACGCCGAGTCGATCTGCTCGCGGCGGCGTGCAAGGAAGTCGGTCGCAGCATCGGCGAGATCGAGCTGTCCGGCATGGTGTACGTGCTGATCGCGAAGACGGAAGCGGAGGCCGACACCATAGCGACCATGACGGCGCAGATGATGGGCATCGACGCGAGCAACATCGCCGCGGTGCGCACGTCCCCGAGCACGCTGGTCGGCACGCCGGAGCAGATCGCCAAGGAGATGCGCCGTCGCGCGCGTGACCTCGGTGTGACGTACTACTTCTGCAACTTCCTCGGTCCCGACATGCTGGAGCTGTTCGGGCGCGAGGTGATTCCGCGGCTGCAATAGCGCTACGGCGCACGCAAGCGCTACACGGTGCCGGCGGATCTGCCGCCGTGTGATCCAAATCATACTGATAAGGGTCGCTGATTGTTAAGTGATCTCCCATGACGCCCATGAATTGGGCGAAAGGGGGAGCCGATGAAAGCGGCGCGCGTCCTGGTCGGGGTGACGTTGGTGCTAGCGCTGTGTGCCCCGGCCGGCGCAGCGAGCGACGACTTCGACCTGCGTGATCACCTCACTCTCTCCGCATCCGATCGGGTGCGCGGGGAGTTTGTTTCGTGGTTCGACCCCGCCGGGCCCAAGTCGAACAACAACTACAACTTCTTCGCGAACCGTTTGCGCTTCGGCGGTACGTTGAGCTTCCCGATGGTCGAGGTCGTCGTCGAGGGGCAGGACACTGAAATGGTCAATCTGCCGGGTGCCGATTCGATCAATTCGGGCGCCGGCACAAAAGGACTCGGCCCACTGGGGCCAGGTGCCATCTACTTCGCCAATACGATGACCCGGGACCAGGGTGAGCTCTTTCTGCATCTTGCCTACGCCACCGTGAGGGATTTCGGGCTGCCCGGGGTGTCGGCGCGCTTCGGCCGCTTTGGATACAACAACGGCATCGAGAAGCTCGCCAAGGATCCGACCCTGCTGTTGTTGCAGCGCGCGCGGATCTCCCAACGCCTGATCGGCAACTTCGACTACACCAACGTCGGACGCAGCTTCGATGGCATGCAGGCGCTCTACGACCGCGGTCCGTTCAACCTGACGCTCATGGCGAGCCACCCCACCGCCGGCGGCTACAATGTCAACGCGAACCACGAAATCGGTAAGGTCGACCTCGTCTCCGGGACCGCCTCACTCGTCGAGCCGGAGGGAGTCCAGCCAACGAGCGCGCAGTTCTTCTACATGTACTACGGCGATCGGCGCGGCCTGATTCCGACCGACAACCGCACCCGTGATCTTCCACCCGGTCAGACCTGTGCCACGGGGAACAACAGCTATACGGTCCGCAGCTGCGACCACAAGAACATTGCCATCAGCACCATGGGTGCGGACGTGGTTCATGTCGTCGACCTTGGTCCCGGCAAGGTCGATCTCCTCGGCTGGATCGCTGGCCAGTTCGGCGATTGGCAGTCGCTCAACCAGACCGGTTGGGCCTACGACCTGGAGGTCGGCTACCAATTGCCGAACCTGCTGCTCAAGCCGTGGCTGCGCTACGGCTTTGCGCGCGCCTCCGGGGACAAGAACAAGGGCGACCACGATCACAACACGTTCTTCCAGATGATCCCCACGGCACGGCTCTACGCGCTGTTCCCGTTCTTCAACATGATGAACAACCAAGACATGTTCCTGCAGGGGATTGTGCGGCCCCTGCCGGGTCTGACGGCGACGGTGAGCGGGCACTGGTTGCGCGCTACGGAGTCGACCGACCTGTGGTACGCGGGCGGCGGCGCGACCAGCAGTACGTTCTTCGGCTACTCCGGTATCAACGTGCAGGGTCGTCACGAGCTCAGCTACCTGACGGACCTCGAGCTCAGCTACGCCGTCAACAAGTACCTCACGCTCTACAGCTACTACGGGCGCGCGACGGGGCAGGGGATCGTGTCGGCGAACTTCGTCGGCAACAACGCCGACTACGGATACATCGAAGCGACGGTGTCGTTCTAATGTGGTGGGAGCGCATGGAACGAGAACGTCGCACCCTGCGCTTCTCGAATCCGCGAAGGCGCCGCGCGCTCCGGGGCGCAACCCGCGCTCAACGTCGGATCTGTCGGTCGTGGCACCGCGCTTGCGTTTGGGAAATCGACGGTCATGTCTGACTCAGCCTTCTCCGGTCGCGACGCCGATTCCGCGGCGAGTGGTGCGCCCGCGCGTCTCGCCGTTGAGGTGCCGGGGGAGGGGTACCATCGCAATCTGATCGCCTGCCAAGTCGCCTGTCCGGTGCGCACCGACGCGCGCGGGTATGTACGCGCCATCGCCGCCGGGCGCTTCGAGGAGGCCTACCTCATCGCCCGCGGCCCAAATCCTTTTGCATCCATCTGTGGGCGCATCTGCGGTGCGCCGTGCGAAGCAGCCTGCCGGCGCGGACGCATTCCGCGTGTGGATGACCATGGCCACTTCATCGGCGTCGACCGACCGATCGCCATCCGTGCGCTGAAACGTTTTGCGTGCGAGTCGGCGGGTGTCGATGTGCGCCCGCCAGAGACCGTGCTCGACGCGGTGCGCGCCTTCGTTCCGAGTGTCGGTGCGGACGCCGAGGAGATGGCCGCGTTGCTGCGCGCCCATCAGCGTGGTGGGTTTGTGCCGGCGCAGGGGCAGCGCATCGCAATCATCGGGGCCGGACCGGCCGGCCTGTCTGCGGCGCACGACCTGGCACTGATGGGCTTCAAACCAGTCGTGTTCGACAGTGAGCCGGTTGCGGCCGGCATGCTTGCCGTCGGCGTACCCGACTACCGCTTGCCGCGCGAGCTGATCAAACGCGAGGTAGCGGTGATTGAAGCGCTCGGTGCCGAGATCCGCACCGGCGTCACGGTCGGCAAGGGCATCAGCTTCGATGTACTGCGCCGGGAGTACGCGGCGGTGGTCATCGCGGTCGGCGCCAAACGCTCACGCGCCCTCGGCCTGCCTGGGGAGCGTGGGCCGCGCGTGTACGGTGGCGTCGATCTGCTGCGCGCAGTCGCGGTCGGAGAGCCGATCGACCTCGGACACGAGGTGCTCGTCATCGGTGGCGGCAACGTTGCCTATGACGTTGCGCGCACGGTCGTGCGCCAGGCGGCCTACGACGCGGCGCGCACTGCGGCCCGTCTTCCCGGCACGCGACGTGTGCGGCTCGCGTCCTTGGAGACGCTGGAAGAGATGCCCGCCGACACGGCCGAGATTCGTGAGGGCGACGAGGAAGGCGTCGAACGCATGAACGGCTGGGGGCCAGTGGAGATCCAGCGTGATGAGCACGGCAACGTGACTGGCGTCGTCTTCCGGCGCTGCAAGCGCGTGTACGACGAACAGCGACGCTTCAACCCGATCTTTGATGCGACCGATCGGCAGACGGTGCCGTGTGACACGGTGTTGGTGGCCGCCGGGCAGACCACGGATCTGGGCTTCTTGAAGGAAGGGGGCACGGACGTCGAGGAGCTCCGACCCGGTTGGCCGAAGGTGGATGGAGAGACGCTGGCCACGACCGCATCGGGCGTATTCGTCGCCGGCGACCTCGCACACGGCACGCGGCTGCTGATCGACGCGGTGGCGTCGGGCAAGAAGGTGGCGCGGTCCGTGTATCGCCACGTCACCGGTCATACCATCCGGCCCGAAGCGGTCGAGGCGCACATTCCGCTCGATCGTTACCGGCGCGAGTTCAACTACGAAGCCATCGCGCGGGCCGAGCTGCCGGCGCGGCCAGCGGCCGAGCGTCTGACCAGTCCCGGTGCGGTTGTCGAGCTCGGCTATTCCGAGGAGCAGGCACGCCGCGAAGCATCACGCTGCCTCGACTGCGGAGTGACGCCCGTCTTCGACGGCGCGCGCTGCGTACTCTGCGGTGGCTGTGTCGACGTGTGTCCCACGGTCTGTCTGAAGCTGGTGCGGCTCGACGCGCTCGAACCGTCCGCTGCTGTCGAGACAGCCATCGAACGGATGCTCGGTCCCGGCGCGGACCGCAGCGAGAGCTCGGCCATTCTGAAGGATGAGGATCGCTGCATTCGCTGCGCGCTCTGCGCCATGCGCTGCCCGGTGGAGGCGATCACCATGGAGCGGGTGCAGTTCACCACGCTGTGGAGTGAAGCATGACGACAACGCCCGCAACTGCCGACGCGAGCGCAAGCGCAGCCGATCGCTCGCGCCTCGAACCCGAGCCGCTGCCGCGGCGCGACTTCCTGGGGCTGGCTGCCACGTGGGCGGCGTTTGTCACGCTGCTCTTCGCGTTCGTCGGCAGCATGCGCCTGCCGCGCGCTGCAGTGGTGCCGGTTCCCTCACGGAAGTTCAAGGTCTTGTTGCCCGAGACCTTGGTGGCTGGCGAGGCGTTCTTGCCGCCGGGCCGCTCGGTGGCGATCTTCCGCGATGGCGACAGTGTCTTCGCGCTATCGCGCGTGTGCACGCACCTCGGGTGCTTGGTGAAGTCCGAGCCCGACGGCTTCCATTGCCCGTGTCACGGCTCGCGCTTCGCGCCGGACGGCTCGGTGGTAAAGGGACCGGCGCCCAAGGCGTTGCCGTGGTTGGCCCTGTCGCGTGTCGGTCCGGGGACGTACCTCATCGACGAAGGCAAGGTGGTACCGGCCGGAACGAAGGAGGTCGCATGAGTCCCTCCAGTGCGCCCGCCATGCGGCGCTTCATGCAGAACCTGCGCGACGTGCCGCGGCACTTCAACAGGAGCCTGGTGCGCAGCGGCGCGCCGACCACCGACCGCAGCCGCTCGTCGTTCGTCTTCGGTAACCTCTTCTTGCATCTGCACTCGGTGCGCGCGCACCGCTGGACGCTGCGGTGGGCGACGACGTGGGGTCTCGGCATCATGGCCGCGTCGGGATTTCTCCTCACCCTGGGAACCGGCATTCTGCTGATGTTCTACTACAAGCCGTATCCCGACGTTGCCTACGACTCGATCAAGGACATCCACTTCGTAGTCCCCACGGGGCTGTTCATTCGCAACATCCATCGCTGGGCGGCGCAGCTCATGGTCGTCGCGGTGCTCCTGCACATGGCGCGCGTCTTCTACACCGCGGCCTACCGCGCGCCGCGCGAGTACAACTGGGTGATCGGCATGGGCCTGTTGGTCGTGACCCTCGGGTTGTCGTTCACGGGCTACCTGCTGCCATGGGACCAGCTGGCGTACTGGGCGATCACCATCGGCGCCAACATCGCGCAGTCGCCGCGTGAGGTCACCGACGCCCTGCACATCACTCAGTACTTCGACCCGGGCGGCCTGCAGAAGTTCATCCTGCTGGGTTCGGAAGAGATCGGCGAGGAAGCGCTGATCCGCTTCTACTTGCTGCACGTGATGATCCTGCCGCTGGCGCTGGCGGCGCTCATGGGCGTGCACTTCTGGCGCATCCGCAAGGACGGCGGGCTAGCGCGGCCGGCGGATGCCGACGAGCGGCTCGGTCCGGTTGATCCGCAGACCTACCCGGTGTTCACCGAAGCGCCGACGAAGACCTATCACCTCGCCGCTATCGTGCGTGGGCGCACGCCGCAGGTCGGGCGCGGCCCGGAGAAGACGCTGCCGTCGATGCCGCATCTCTTCTACGCCGAGGCGGGTGTGTTGATGCTGACGATCTTCATCTGCCTGGCGCTGTCACTCATCTCCGACGCGCCGCTGAAGGAACACGCCAACCCAGCGGTGCCGGAGAATCCGGCGAAGGCGCCGTGGTACTTCCTCGGCCTGCAGGAGCTGGTGTCATACTCGGCGTTCATGGGCGGCATCGGCATTCCCAGCATAGTCATCATCGGCTTGCTGCTGATCCCGTATCTCGATCGCGAATCGGAGGGCACGGGGGAGTGGTTTGGCGGGCCGGGTGGCGCGGGTCTCGTATTGCGTTCGACGGCCTTCGGGTTAGCCGCGGTACTGGCAGTGGAGATCTTCGCGATCCGCTGCGGTTGGATTCGCGAGTGGTGGGTAGGCGCCCCACAGATCCTCATCACGATCATCAACCCGGGCACGGTGCTGACCGCCATCTACGGCGTGTACTCGGTGTGGCTCGTGCGCCGCTACAGCTCGACGCGCGCCGGTGCGTTGGGTTTGTTTACGTGCTTCCTGTGCGGCTTTCTCGTGCTCACCATCGTGGGCACGTACTTCCGCGGACCGAACTGGGACTTCTACTGGTCCCCGTCGCAGTGGCCGGTGCATTGAGATGAAGAGGGTTAGCTGCGCCGATGGGTTCTTCTCTTCCCCCCCTTTGAAAAAGGGGGGCGAGGGGGGATTTGCGACGCGTCGAGTTCACGTGCGGCTGCTCAAATCCCCCTTAATCCCCCTTTTTCAAAGGGGGAGATCGGAAAATGCGAAGAAGAAGAAACCTGAAGGTAGGCCAACGACATGAGCATCCGCGCGAACAAACTGCTCTTGCTCGCAGCCAGTCTCGCCACACTGCTGCTTCTCTTCGTGGCCGCATTCCGCGAGAACTACTGGCGCGAATGGCGCCGCGTGCAGCGCGCCTACCGCGCCGAGTTGCCGGCGCAGCAGGCCGAGGATTTTAACGTGCAGCTTCGGCAGGTGTATGCGCCGGCGTTGCACGTGACCGATCGCTGCATCAGCTGCCACGTCGGCATGGCGCCGGGGGAGAACGGGATCAAAGGCAAGGCCGAGTTTGCCGGCCACCCCGATGTCGGCCACGACCCGCTGCAGTACGGGTGTGTGGTGTGCCACGGCGGGCAAGGCCGGGCGACTGACAAGGCTGACGCCCACGGCACGGCGCCGCACTGGCCGCAGCCGCTGCTTCCCCAACGATATGCCTATGCCGGTTGCGGCAGCTGCCACACGCACTTGGCGGTGCCCAACCTCAACCAGGTGGCGCGCGGCCGTGCGCTGTTCGAGCGCAACGACTGCTTCGCCTGTCACAGCCTCGACAAGCGCGGCGGTACGCTGCGCCCTGGCGGTGCGCAAGGTGTCGCAGCTCCCGACCTCTCGCGCGTGGGTGGCGCGGGCTTCGATCGGCAATGGTACGAGAAACATCTCGCACATCGCGCCGCCGCGACCGACGGAGCGTGGCGCAACTCGTTCGGCGAGATGCCCGTGGCTGATCGCGAGGCGATGGAAGTGTTCCTGTCGTCACGCGTCGGCGCGCCGGGACTCGTCGAGGCGAAGGCCGTGTTCCATTCACTCGGCTGTCGCGGTTGCCACAAGATCGGTGGTGTCGGCGGTGACGATGGTCCCGACTTGTCGCGCGAAGGGGAGAAGGACCCGCAGCGGCTCGACTACACGCACGTCCCGGGTGACAAGACGTTGGCGAGCTGGCTGGGCGAGCACTTCCGCGCACCGGCGCAAATTGTGCCTGGGTCGCAGATGCCGGTGCTGGGACTGAAGAACGAGCAGATCGACGCGCTGACGCTCTACTTGCTCTCGTTGCGGCGCAGCGACTACCCCGAAGCCTTCTGGCCCAAGGACCGCATCCGCGCCGAACGCTTTGCGGAGCGTGAGTTCACCACCGACGGTGCGACGCTCTTCGGCACCTTCTGCGCCGCTTGTCACGGGCCGAACGGCGAGGGGATGCGCTACCCCGGCGTGACGGCGTTCCCGGCGATTGGTAACCCCGATTTCCTCGCCGTCGCATCCGATCGCTTTCTGGCCGCTACCGTGACGCACGGCCGTCCCGGCCGGCGCATGCCAGCGTGGGGCGAGAAGGAAGGCGGCCTGCGGGCCGCAGAGATCGATGCGGTGGTTGCGCACGTTCGATCCTTCGGCAACGGTATGGCGTCACCCGCTGAGACAGAGCCGCGCCGCTGGGTGAAGGGCGACGGGAAGGCGGGAGCGCAGCTGTTTGCTGATGCCTGCGCCTCGTGTCACGGGGCGAACGGGGAAGGAAAAGAAGGCCCCGCGCTGCACAACCAGGGTCTGCTGTCGAACGCCACGGACCGCTATCTGGTCGAGACGATCCGCCGCGGCCGGCGCGGCACGTCGATGCCCAGCTTCGGAGCGTCGTCGACGGCGCACCGGCTGCTCTCCGACGCGGAGATCGAATCCGTAGTCAGCTTCATTCGCAGTTGGGAGGGACCATCATGAGAAAGCGAAACGGACGCGCTCCGCGGGGGCTCTCGCGTCGCGAATTCGTGGAGTCCGTGGCCGCCACCGGGTTCGGCGCGTTCATCGCCTCCGCCACCGGCGCGTGGGCGCTCGACGCGCTCGACAACCCGCTGGCGCGGTATCCCGACCGCGGCTGGGAGAAGGTCTATCGCGACCTCTGGAAGTACGACTCGACCTTCACCTTCCTGTGTGCGCCCAACGACACGCATAACTGCATCCTCAACGGGTACGTGCGCCAGGGTGTGGTGACCCGTATCGGCCCGACAATGCGCTATGGCGAGGCAACCGACCTCTACGGCAATGCCTCGAGTCATCGCTGGGATCCGCGCATCTGCCAGAAAGGCTTGGCGCTGACGCGGCGCTTCTACGGCGACCGCCGCCTGCGCCACTGCATGGTGCGCGCTGGATACAAGAAGTGGGTCGAGGCCGGCTTCCCGCGCGGCGTCGACGGGCGGCCGCCGAAGGAATACTTCAATCGCGCCCGTGACGAGTGGGTGCGCATGACGCACGACGAGGCCGCGGCAATCGTCGCCGCCGCGCTCACCAACATCGCGACCACATACACGGGTGAGGAGGGCGCCATGCGCTTGCGGGCGCAAGGCTACGAGGAAGAGATCATCGCCGCCGCCAAGGGCAGTGGAACGCAGGTCATGAAGTTCCGCGGCGGTATGCCGCTGCTGGGCCTGACCCGGATCTTCGGCATGTACCGGATGGCCAACTCGATGGCGCTGCTCGACGCCAAGCTCCGCGGCGTCGGCCCAGACCAGGCCGTCGGCGGGCGCGGCTTCGACAACTATTCGTGGCACACCGATCTGCCGCCGGGGCATCCGATGGTCACCGGGCAGCAGACCGTGGAGTTCGACATGCACGCCGTCGAGCAGGCGAAGACCGTCGTCGTGTGGGGCATGAATTGGATCACGACCAAAATGCCCGACTCGCACTGGCTGACCGAGGCACGCCTCAAGGGCACGAAGATCGTCGTCATCGCCTGTGAGTATTCGGCGACCTGCACCAAAGCCGATCAGGCAATCGTCGTGCGACCCGGCACGACGCCGGCGCTGGCGCTCGGGCTCGCGGGGGTGATCATGCGCGAGAAGCTCTACGACGTCGACTACGTGAAGCGCTGGACGGATCTGCCGGTGCTCGTGCGAATGGACACGCTCAAGTACCTGCAGGCGCGTGACGTCTTCGGTGGCGAGTTGGCAAAGCTCGACAACCAGACGCACGTGCTGACAGGTGATGAGAAGCCGCCAGCCCCCGGCGCACAGCGTGACATGTTAATCAGCGAGAAACTGCGTGGCGAGTGGGGCGACTACGTGTGGTGGGATCGCGTCGAGAACAAGGCCAAGCCGCTCACGCGGGACCAAGTCGGTGTGCGCTCGGCCGTCGGTGATCCGCTGCTCGAAGGTAGCATCGAGGTGACGCTGCACGACGGCAAGAAGGTGCGCTGTCGCCCGGTGTTCGATCTGGTGAAGGAGTATGCCGACCACTTCGATCCGAAGACCGTCGAAGAGCTCACGTGGGCGCCCGCGGCCGCGGTCGAACGTCTGGCCCGCGATATCGCGTCGCAACCCGGCACCACGCTGTTCGCCATCGGTATGGGGCCGAACCAGTTCTTCAACAACGACAACAAGGACCGCGACATCTTCCTGCTCGCTGCGCTCACCGGCAACGTCGGTAAGATCGCCGGGAACGTCGGCTCGTATGCCGGCAACTACCGCGTCGCGCTGTTCAACGGTGTGCCACAGTATATCAACGAGAACCCCTTCGACATCGAGCTCGATCCGGCGAAGCCGGCGCGGCCGAAGCAGTATTGGAAGGCCGAGTCGGCACACTACTACAACCACGAAGACCACCCGTTGAAGGTCGGCAACAAGATGCTCACCGGCGCGACGCACATGCCGACCCCGACGAAGTCGCTGTGGTTCGCCAACGCGAACTCCATCCTCGGCAACGTGAAGTGGCACTACAACACCGTGGTCAACGTGCTGCCGAAGATCGAGCTGATATGCGTCAACGAGTGGTGGTGGTCGACGTCGTGCGAGTGGGCCGACGTCGTGTTCGCCGTCGACTCGTGGGCAGAGCTGAAGCATCCCGACATGACCGCCTCGGTCACCAACCCGTTCCTCTGCATCTTCCCGCGGACGCCCTTGCCCCGCGTGTTCGAGACGCGCGGTGATATCGAGGTGCTGGCGCTGGTTGGCCACAAGATGGCCGAGGTAACCGGCGACATACGCTTCAACGACCTGTGGCACTTCGTCGATGCAGGGCGCGCCGATGTCTACCTGCAGCGCATCCTCGACTTCTCCTCGAACACCAAGGGGTACAACTTCCTCGAGCTGGAGGAGAAGGCGAAGCAGGGGATTCCGGTGCTGATGATGAACCGCACGAACCCCAAGGCCGTCGGCTTCGAGCAGGTGACCGACTCGCGGCCGTGGTTTACCAAGAGCGGGCGGCTGGAGTTCTATCGTGAGGAAGACGAGTTCATCGAAGCGGGCGAGAACCTGCCGGTACATCGCGAGCCGATCGACTCGACGTTCTACGAGCCGAACGTGATCGTCGCGCCGAAGCACGAGGCGATCCGCGCCGTGGGGCCGGAGGCGTACGGTGTGCCGCTCACCGATCTGTCGTGCGACACGCGACAAGGCCGCAACGTCGTGAAGACGTGGGCTGAGACGAAAGCGACGTCGCATCCGCTCGCGAAGGACGGCTACAAGTTCGTGTTCCACACACCCAAGTACCGGCACGGCGCGCATACCATGCCCATCGACACCGACATGGTCGCGTTCCTCTTCGGTCCGTTCGGCGACGTCTACCGCCACGACAAGCGCTCGCCGTTCGTGGCGGAGGGCTACGTCGACATCAACCCCGAGGATGCAAGGGCGCTCGGAGTGGAGGATGGCGACTACGTGTGGATCGACTCCGACCCCAACGATCGGCCGTTCCGCGGCTGGCAGAAGAACGAGATGGACTACAAGTTCGCACGGCTCATCTGCCGCGCGCGCTATTACCCCGGCACGCCGCGCGGCGTGACGCGGATGTGGTTCAACATGTACGGCGCGACACCGGGTTCAGTGGAGGGTCGCGAGACGCGCGCCGATGGCCTCGCCAAGAATCCGCGCACCAATTACCAAGCGATGTTCCGCTCCGGCTCGCACCAGTCGGCGACGCGCGGCTGGCTTAAGCCGACGCTCATGACCGACTCCCTGGTGCGCAAGGACATGTTTGGGCAGACCATCGGCAAGGGCTTCATGCCCGACGTGCACTGCCCAACCGGTTCGCCACGCGAGTCGATCGTCAAGATCACCAAGGCTGAGCCCGGAGGCCTCGGTGGCCAAGGGCTGTGGCGCCCCGCCGCGCTCGGTCTGCGGCCCGGCTACGAGAACAAGACGATGCACAGCTACCTCAAGGGCGAGTTCAATCCGGACGGCGACGATAAAGGAGGCAAGGTCTGATGGCCCGCGTACGCAATTGGCAGATCGGCCGGGAGATGTCGTACTGGTACCCGGAATCGCGCCCCACCAAGCAGTTCGCCGCCGTCTTCGACATCAACAAATGCATCGCCTGTCAGACGTGCACCCTGGCCTGCAAAACCACGTGGACCTCGGGGAAGGGGCAGGAGTACATGCTGTGGAACAACGTCGAGAGCAAACCGTACGGCTTCTACCCGCTGGCGTGGGACGTGAAGCTGCTCGAGAAGCTCGGTCCGCAGCCGTGGAAGGGCGGGCCGTACGAAGGGCGCACGTTGTTCGAAGCGGCAGAGGCGGGTGAGCGTGTGCTCGGCTGGCGGCCGGACGAGCTCGACTACACATATCCGAACGTCGGTGAGGACGACTGTGCCGGAGTGATCGAGAACGGCGCCGACCTGCAGGTGCCGCACATGACGTGGTTCTTCTACCTGGCGCGCATCTGCAATCACTGCACGTATCCGGCGTGCCTGGCCTCGTGTCCGCGCGGCTCGATCTACAAGCGGCAGGAAGACGGTATTGTGCTCATCGATCAGGGGCGCTGCCGCGGCTACCAGGAGTGCGTGAAGGCCTGCCCGTACAAGAAGGTCTTCTACAACCCGATGACCGGCACATCGGAGAAGTGCATCGCGTGCTTCCCGAAGATCGAGGAAGGAGTGCAGCCGCAATGCTTCGTGAACTGCATCGGCAAGATCCGCTTCGCCGGTTGGATCTCGGTGCCGGAGAAGGCACGCGCGGACAATCCGATCGACTACTTGGTGCATGTGCGCAAAGTCGCGCTGCCACTGTTCCCGCAGTTCGGACTCGAGCCGAACGTGTATTACATTCCGCCGGTGCACGCGCCGCGGCCCTTCCTGCGGCAGATGTTCGGCCCGGACGTCGATCAAGCGATAGACACCTACCGCAAGTCAGCTGATGACCCCGATCTCACGGGACTGTTGAGCCTGTTCGGCTCGACGCAAAATGTCGTGCCGCGCTGGAAGCGCGAAGGCGACATGGTGCTGGGCTTGGAGGAAGACGGCGCGGAGATCGTGCGCGTGCCGATGTATGAGCCCGTGCAGATCCGTGAGGCGCTGGATGTGCAGCGCGGCGTGGTGAGGACGAACTGCCCGTGAGCGGAGCGGTGTTCTCCGCCGCACAGAACATGAGGAGCCCACGATGACTCACAAGCGAATTGCAGCGATAGCAATGGTGGCTTTCATTGCCGCGTGCAAAGGCGGACCCGCCTCCGCGCCGTCCGCCGAGGTGGTCGCCGTGCGTAGCGCACAACTACCCAGTGATGCAGGCGACGCGGCGTGGCGTGATGCGCCGGTCTACACCGCGGCCCTCGTGCTGCAGGACATGGTCGAGCCACGACTCCTGGAACCGTCGACGGACAAGGTGCAGGTGCGTGCGCTGACTGACGGGAAGAACATCGCCTTCCGATTGGAGTGGACGGACCCGACGGTGGATGACGTGCCTGGTCTGGGGCGCTTCTCGGATGCCTGTGCAGTGCAGCTGCCGGTAGGCACGCAGGCCGACGTGCCGGCCCCGCAGATGGGTGAGACACAGCGCCCGGTTGAAATCACCTACTGGCGTGGCTTCTGGCAATCGATGGTCGATGGCCGTGAAGACACGATCAAGGCGCTGTTCCCGAACGCGACGGTCGATCACTACCCGTTCGAGGCGGCGTCGCTGCAACCTGGTTCCGAGGCGCAGCACGAGATGGCGCAGCGCTATGCGCCGGCACGCGCGCTGGGGAACGAGATGGCGGGTCCGCGCAAGCAGCCGGTGCAAGACCTGATCGCCGAGGGGCCGGGCACTATCCGCCCGGCAGCGGAGAACCGGTCCGTCGGGCGCGGCACGCGCACCGATCAGGGATGGTCGGTCATCTTGTCGCGGCCGCTACCCACCGGGGTCGAGCCGGGCAGCCGCACGCAAGTCGCGTTCGCGGTCTGGCAGGGAGCACACCAGGAAGTTGGCGCGCGCAAGATGCGCTCCGTGTGGGTGCCCTTGCTGATTCAGAAGTAGCAGCGGGTCTCGGACCCGCCCTGTGTGTGCACCGCCCAAGGAGCAGCCATGAGCCGTAAGAAAACAGATGCGTCGCTGATCGCGGAAGCCGCCGAGTGGCGGCTCATCGGGCTGCTACTGGAGCGGCCGCGTCAGGGCTGGCACGACGAAGTGGTGCGGTTAGGGAAGGAGCTGCCTGACCCTACGCTCCGTGCTGCGGTTGCGGCCGCCCACAGCGCCACCGAGGGGGCCTACCTGCACCTGCTCGGCCCGGGCGGCGCGGCGTCGCCGCGCGAGGTGACGTATCAACCGTTCGCCGACCCGGGAAGGTTGCTAGCCGAGCTGGCTACAATCTACGACGCCTTCGTGTTTCGGCCGTGTGTCGAGGATCCCATCGATCACGTCGGTGTCGAGGTGGCCTTCGTCGGCTACTTGCTTCTCAAAGAGGCCTTCGCGCTGGCGCAAGGTAACGGCGAAGCCGCTGCGACCACTGCCGTTGCCCGCCGCGGTTTCATTGAATCGCACCTCGCCGCACTCGTCGCGCCATTCGCGCAGCGTCTGGAAGCCGCAGGTCCATCGTATCTCCTCCCGACGGTGCAGCTCCTCGCAGCGCGAGTACCTGCCCGTCAGCCGGCACAAATGCCACCGTTTGCGGTCGATGCGCTCGACGTCTGCGGTGCATGCGGCAGTCGGGACGCCGGGTGAAGCGGGAACAGCGGCGGGACGACTTCAGGCGTGGAGCGCCGGTGGAGAAACGCTGAGCACTGCGGCGCAGCGGTCGACCTCGTCCTGTTCCGCCGCGCTCAAAAGACGTGCGGCCATGGGAAAGAGCACGTGATCTTCCTTGGCGATGTGTGTGCGCAGCAGCTGAATCAGTTGTGCGGCATGGGTATGTTGTGCAGTCAGGTCTGCGCCGTGTAGGGCGGCGGTGAGACCCGCCAATCCCTCGCGGAAGTCTGCGTGCTCGGCGTTCATCACCGCAAGCGGCCCGTGTGCGAGGCTGAGGTGGCGGGCCAAGAGGGGGAAGAGAGCTTGCTCTTCGAGTGCGAAGTGGCAAGCAACCTCGTCCGCGAGGTAGGCGGCGAACTCTGCAAGGTCGGCATCCTTCCGCGGGAGGATCTCGGCCTCGACCGCGCGCAGTTGGGCCAACACGTCCTGGTGCTGCATGCTCAGCAGATCGATCGTCGCAGTCATTGCCATCCTTCCCTTTCTGCAGGCGCTACAGCGCGCTGACTCACGCAAGGCTAGGGGACGCGCGGCGAATGCGGTATGATGCCCGTCATAGTGACGAGCAGCATCGACGGACTGAAGGGATTTCGCGCGTTGCGTGCGGAGGATCGCGCACAGATCGCAGCCGCAACCCGTGAGCAACGCGCGGCGGCCGGGAAAACGCTCTTCGTTGAAGGTCAACCGGCCGACAGCTTATGGGCCGTGAAAGAGGGGCTGGTTCACATCGTGAAGCACGGGCCGGAAGGGCGTGAGATGGTCCTCGAAGTCATCCCGCCCGGTGAGCTGTTTGGTGCGGTTGTCGCGTTAGAGGATCGTCCTTACCCCGCGTCAGCGCTCGCCGCAGACGACAGCGTCGTCTGGCGCTTGCCGGCGTCGGTGGCGCGCGAGTTCTGCCAGAAGCATCCAACGCTGCGGGCCGCGATTCTGGAGCAGGTGACAAGCCGCCTCCGCGGCGCCCACGAGCGCCTGCGTTCGGTTGCTCTCGAGCGCGTCGAGCAGCGATTGGCGCGCATGATCCTCACCCTCGCCGGCAAGATCGGACAGCAGAAGGACGGTGTCACCGTCCTGAACGTCACCCGTCAGGAGCTGGCTGATATGATCGGTACCACCGTGGAATCGACGATCCGCGTCACCAGCAGATGGCAGCAAGCTGCGATCATCAGCTCGTCGCGACACCAGTTGGGGCTGACTGACCTTGCGGCCTTGCAGAAGATCGCAAGCGGCGAGGCCTGACGCGGCCAACCCACCACGGCGCACGATCGCGCCACGAATGTCATAGACAATCACCGGCGACGTGCGTAATTGTTGTACGTTGCAAAATCACTTTAGGGAGCTGATACGCGAATGAGGTATGGTCATCGGCGTCTCCGCGCTGGCGCGGTGTGCTTGAGTCTGTGTGTGGTTGCCGTGCTGGGGCAGGGCTGTGGCGGGGGGGCTGGCACCACGAGCGACACCGGCGGCAACGGGGGAAATAACGGCGGCGGCAATCCGACGTTGACGCCACGCGCCACGGTGACTCCCCGTCCTACCAGCACACGGCCACCGGCGAGCCCGCCGCGGACGCAGCCAGCGCAAGGCGGTACGCCGACTCCAACTCCAACGCCAACGGCTGCCGAGCCTACCGAGGTGCCCACCGCGACGCCGGCGCAGGTCACCGTCTTTTCCGGAGCCAGCATCGCTAGCGCCGCAAAGAAGCTGCCGGGTGGCGGTATCGTCGTGGTAGCACCGGGTACATACCGTCCCGTGGTCCTCCAACCCGGCGACCTGCAGGGACCGGTAACCCTATTTGCCGACGTCACCGGCGAGTTCAGCAACAGCGCGCCGGCAGCGGTGACGATCGTTGCAACCGGCAGCGATGAAACCGCCTTCGCAGCCTTCAGTCAGAGTGCGCTGGCCATCGACGGCTTCACGCTACGGGGCGGGACGCGCGCCGGCTTCCTGTGTTCCGACTGCTCAGGCATCGTCATCCAAGACTGCACGGTGACCGGCGGCGGTGGCGACGCGCTGCGGTTCGAGCTCTCGGACGACGCGCAGGTCTTCAACAATCTAGTGATGGGGAACAAGGGTGCAGGCATCCGGGGGCTTGGAGCCACCAACCTCCAGGTGATCAACAACACGATCTACAGAAACCGCGACGGCGGGATCGTCTTGTCACGCGGTGGAACCGAGAATCCCTCGAGCGATGCGTTCTTGCGGAACAACATCCTGAACGGCAACACCCCGACCGGTATCGTCGTTGACCTCGGACCGCCGAGCTCACTCGACGGCTTCGATGGGAACTTCGACCTCAACATTGACGGCTACAGTGGCACGCCGGCAGGCGTCAACGACATCGCGGTAGACCCGCTGTTCATCTTCCCGACCGGGAGTGACTTCCATCTGGCGCCCGGCAGCCAGGCCATCGACGGTGGGACCGACGGCATCGACCCCGATCTGGTGAGCCAATTGCAGGAGCTGACAACTCAGTCGGACGGCAGCCTCGACACAGCGCAGCCTGACATCGGGTACCACTACATAGCGCCAATCCCGACGCCCACGCGTGCCCCGAGGAACACGCGGACGTCGACGCCAACCGCGAGGAACACCAACACGCCAACCAGAACGCCGACACCGTAGGCTCCTGCAACCAATCGGCATGCGTGTGCTCCTCGCCAGGATCAGCAGCCGCTCATCGCCAGTCACTTCGTGCAGGTTGCCGACTTGGTTGATCGGCGTACGGCGCACCTCTCGATGCCGTCACGCCGGTCGAGTCCGCCGGCGGAGAGCACGACTTGCACCGCGTTGGGTTGGAGCGGCGGCGCGAACGTCCGCTTCTTGGCGCTGATGGTGAGCTTGAAGATGCTCCCGGCTCGCTGCCTGGTGAAGCGTGCCGTTTCGCCACGGACTCCCGTGCACCTCAGGCGCGATGCGCTGAACGCAACGCAGCGGGCAGACGGGAACGACAACACTTCAGGCGCCGGCAGTCCCGATCCGATGACGCCAATAGTGAGGCCGCCTGTAAGTGCATCTTCGAGCGAGCTCCACTCGGTGGCGTCGAGCTTTGCTTGAATCGAGATGACGCCGTTTGGTGCGGCCTTCAACCGCAGTCGGCTCAACGTCAGTGCTCTCGGCGTGCCGCTGTCGCACACATCGCCGATACCGTTTTCATTGATGTCGCTTTGTGCGGGATTGAAGTCGTTCGGGCAATTGTCCGATGCGTCCGGAACGCCGTCGCCGTCCGCGTCTTCGGACGGCAGGGCCGACGTCGGTGTGGTTGTTGGAGCCGTTGGTGGCGTCGGGGTATACATGCGGGTCGGCACAAGTGTGCCCGTTCGGGAAGACGTTGGGGTCGATGCTGCGGTGAGCACGGGCGGCGGCGTTCTTGTCGGCGTGCGAGTTGCGATCGCGGTTGGCGTCCGTGTCGCTGTCGCCCTTGGAATTGTAGGGGTCGAGGTCGATGGCGCGGTCACCAGCACGCTCACCACATCCTGTGTTGCCACTCCTTGTCCGTCGTAGCCAGTCAAGGTGAACTGGAAGGCACCTGCGGTTGCGGCGCTGAATTGGGTGAGGCTCGTAGTGCGGTTGGACAGGTTCACTGGGGGACCGGCAGTTTGCTCCCAAAAGTAGTTGATGCCTAGTCCAGATTCGGAGCCCAGCATGAACACTTGCCCGACTACACCGGTGAGATCGGGACCTGCGCTTACTAGAGGTGGCGTCACGGAGGACAGGTTGAACAGCCTCTCGTTCGAGTAAGTGCTTTCCATCCCCGCAGCGTATGCAGTGACAGCCACGTAGTAAGCGGTCCCAGGTTGGAGGCCGCGAAGCGCATAGTAGACGATGCCCGAGAGCGTCGAGCCATCCCGCCGACCTAGGTCGATCGGTTGGCCGTACGTCCGAGATGCTGACCCCGTATATAGATGATACCCATCGATTTGTGGGCCCGGCACCGTCCACCGGAGGAGGACGTCGTAGGCGCTGCACGGCTGAGCCCACAGTGCGACAAGCGCGCAGAGCAGAGCGGCAGGGAGGTGGTTCAGACGGCGGCTGAGTAGTGGAAGCAACGTGGCGTGGGCTCCTGCCAGTCGGAACAGCAACGGCGTGGCCACTGTCCATGTGCCACATGGGCTCGTGAAACATGGCTGGTTCGTTGGAGCCTGGCGTCACAAAACCGTCAGCCCGTTCAAGGGCGTGAACTCGTGTGGGCTCGAACGCTCGACCCCCGGTTCCGGGGCGTGACGCTTCAGGCCGAGAAGCCACCCGCCGTCTGCAAGCTCGACGCTACCGGCAGGTAGTGCTCCTCGTAGGTGATGACGCGGTCGACCGCACCGCTTTGCTGACGCAGTTTCCCACGCCACTCATAACGTAGGACGCGCTCGTTGTCCGGCGTCGGAAGTCTCGGTGGTGCGGCGGCGATTTCTTCGCGCGCAAAATGCGCGTCCGGGAAACCAAGCACGGGGCCGAGCTGCTCGCGGAGCAGGGAGTACACCTCATCGCGCGCCGCGAGCTTCGCCTTCAACTCGGCCTCTGTAAGCTGCAGGACACGCCTGTCCGCGGCTCGCGACGCGGGCAGGCGCTGCACGGCGTAGCGCTCCGTGTTGCCTGGGACCTGATACAGGAGCGGCACCTCAAAGACTGCAACGCTCTCCGTATCTGCGAGCGCGGCGAGGGCGAGCGGCAACGAGAGGTCGTGGACTGGGTTATAGAACTCGACAGCGTCGCAGAGGACCTGCTCCGGTCCGATGTGGTCCAGCTTCTGGCGAACACGGTGTGCCACCTCGCGGAACAGACTCACATCGCCTTCCAGTAGCGCGTCATAGAAGGACGCCTCGGGATAATCCAGAAACTGCGCCCAATCACGCAGACCGATGCGCTCTAGGCCCTGCTCGGTTTGCGCCACGCGTTTTGCGCTGCCTCCATCTGTAAGGAATATGAGGTGCGGGCGGAGGCGCTGGATGAGTCCGCAGACGGCCAACTCGTGATTCGGATGACTGAAGATCAGCACCCGTGTGGTAGCCGGATCGCCGACGAACGGTATCATCGCGTCGCAGCGATCGTATTCACGTTCCGCAGACACTTTCATCCAAAACCCGAGCGCGGCGTCTATCAGAAACCTATGCGCGAGGCGAGGGTACCTAGTCTCGGAGAGCTGACTTTCGCAACGCCCAGATCGCGGTAAAAGCACCCCAGACGATTTTCTCGGCGGGCTGAACCATGCGGGGTGTGAATTGCGATAGACCACAGATCGACATTTGCATCGCGACCCACAAGCGCCCCCAGCTACTCACCACGCTGCTCGGATCGCTGCTCGCACAGGAGACCCGCGGCCAATTCAGCTTTCGTATCGTCGTCATCGGCAACGACGCGCGGCGTACCGCCGAACCCGTCGTGCGGAGGTTGGGAGCGCGGGCAGTCGAGATCGTCTATGACGTTGAGCCCCAGCGGAGTGTCTCGCTCGCCAGAAATTGAGGGTTTGCACACGCCACGGGGGAATACATCGCGACCATCGACGATGACGAATACGCCGATCGGGAATGGCTACGCAATTCGCTCACTACGCTCACGCAATATGAAGCCGACGTCGTCTTTGGACCGACGATTCCGCTCTTTGACACTGGCGTGCCGGAGTGCATCAAGCGTTGCCGAGCGTTCGCGCGCCCGAACCCTCCCACCGGCTCTACCGAAAAGTTCACGGAGCACACCGGCAACGCCCTCGTGCGCCGCGCGGTGGTTGCCGATCGTGATTCGCCGGTGTCCAATTTGACTCACGCTGTTTGCTCGGCGATACACCGCACCTACCGAGAAAGCGCGCCTGTGGACTGCGACGACCTCTCGCTCCTGCGGCAGAAACGAGCCTAGCGATGCCGATTGCCTTCGATCTCGTGACGCCGAAGCAAGTGCCCTTCTTCATGCCGATGATTGCCCAGCTGCGGGCGCAATCATCGTGTGCAGAGAAACCGAATGGCCGTCGGCCTATGCAGGGCGTGACATCGTCAGAGACGCCGCCTCCGCACTGCGGCGTCGGCATCCGGGTTGGCAGATCGTCAACATCCCGCGCTACCGAGCCCATCGCGACTATGACATCCCCAGCTTGCTGGCGAACGCGCAGCTCCTGATTGGCGGTGGCACGATGTGCATCGAGGCGGCGTACTATGGCACGCCGGTAATCGCCACGCGCCCGGCGCCGAGCCGCTACATGGAATGGCTCTTTGACCACCATCTGGCCGTGAAGAGCCTGTCGGTTGCGCGTACCGTCCGGCACGCGAAGCAGGTCATGGCCGCCGATCGAACGGCAGCCGCCAGGAAACGCCGCGCGGCGGCGCAGCGTGTCTTCCGCAGAATGAACTTCGCGCTCGACAACCTGGTGGAGCTGATTCTGCAAACGGGTAGCAGCGCGTGAGCGGCTGGGCCGATCATCAACGGGCATCTATCCCAGGCCGAATATCACGGTCGACCCTGTCGTCCGTCATGGACGAAGTCAACTTGGGAGCCCATCCTTAGTGCGGCGTGGTAGTGAGTTGTGGGTCGCTGCATCCGATGACCACGCATGAGGGCAGGCGATGCAGGCGTGGAGCAGGATTGCGTCGTCGATCGTCGCCGCTAGTGCGACGTGCGCGAGACTCGCCCCGCCGGCGAGGGGCGTGGAGGTTGGCCAGGGCAGGAGGCAGACCGCCTTCGTTCCAACCTTAGCCACTGACGCTGGACCCGCCCGGGTCCATGCGGTGAAAGATACACGCCATGCGGGGAGACGCGCAGCGCTGCCTGGCCACCGCCACAAGCTGACAAAGAAGCGGCTCAGTGGGCTCACCGCGGCAGCGCCTCGAGCTGCGGAGTTACACATTGCGACGATCGTTGGTGCTGAGCAGGTCGGTAACCTCGAAGCGCAGCCGCGGCGTCACGACTGCGCACGCGCACCACCCACACCGGGCCCAGCGCTCTTGACGCGGAGACGAAAGAGGACTGAGCAAAGGCGATCACTCCTTGCGCCAGTGGCTGAGTTCCAAATTCCGCAATGAGTGAACGGGCAGTCCCTACTTCCGGACAGGGGTTGGGCGCAGAAAGGAAGGAAGAGCCATGAAAGCATTCTTTGGAAAACTCGCTCCGGCGGCTATGACCATCGCTGTCCTGTGCCTCGTCGCAGACGGGGTGTTTGCAAAGGAGCCGGAACGGCCGTTCCGCGCCGGAAGTGAGGAAATGGTCGTGGGGCTGTGTGCGGGAGGATTCGGTGCGTTGTATGAGGGGGCGGGCAACGCCACGCACCTTGGGCTATTCACTGATTCCACCTGCACGATCACCACTGGCGGCATGTTTCCGGTTTTCGACTTTGAAAGCGAAGGCGAAGTGACCGCCGCGAACGGCGACCAGATCTTCTACATTGTCACCGGCAGCACGGACGTCAGCAGCGATCCGTGTGTGGCGCAGGGTACCCTGACCGTTGTTGGCGGGACCGGACGCTTTGCGGGTGCTTCCGGAACGACTCAGGTCGTGGCGCTCCTGCCATGGATTGCCAATTACACTTGCGGCCCCAAGCAGATGACGACCTCGGTCGGTACGGTCAGGTACTAGCGGACTGAAAGCAACGAGCCCACCGGACGCTCTGGGGTGGGACTGCCAGGCGATAGGGGGGCGTGGCGTGGATTTGCGAGGAGTTGTGCCCGATTCCTCGGATTCCACGGCACGTCCCTCGCGGTGGCCTACACTCCGAGACGGGAGCCGCGCTCCCTTTTCCGCAGAGTTATGGAAGCTGGGTCCGACAATCGCTTTGTTGCCTCGTTTCGTCATCTTGCCAGACGACTGGTTCCAGCCGCTGCGGAGCGCGTCGAGTTGCTCACAGGCCGCGAGCTGGCGTGGCAGGTGAGGGTGAACCAGCAGTCTCAGTGCGTGCGCAGGTACTTGAAGGTCTGTTCCATGTGGCGGGTGCTCAGCCAGAGATGTGGGCCACTCGCAGGGCTGGCAGCGAGGAGCGCAGTAGCGATTCGCTCATCGGTATACTGCGCAACTGCATAGCCGTGATCCTCGAACCACTGCCGCAAACCGCCCATCGTGGCCAGCACAGTAGGCCATCGGCCATCGCCATTCATCACTGCATTCCTTACGCCCGAGCGGGATCGTGCCGCAATTCGTAGATCTACGGATTTTGCCAACAGGGACCTTCGCCGATCCGAACTAGACACTGCGCGTCTAGCCCGGCCATGAAGGCATGGATGGACGTGCATAGTCACTACAACGAGCGCGCCATACCTTCGACGCCATCGTCAACGTCCACTACGAGACGATGCCCGGCAACCCGGTCTCTGCCGGTGGCGTCGCGGTGAAGTTCACTGCGGGTCGCTCCGCAGCTGCTGGCATCCGCGCAGTGAATCGGGTACTCATCACGACGTTCGATAGTTACACCTCTTGCCCTCGTAGCTCAGGTGGATAGAGCACAGGATTCCTAA
>JBGQHM010000018.1:0-34561 GCA_041497995.1 Binatia bacterium
AAATCGTACTTCGCGTGCCCGGCCATCGAGCCGCTCATGCGCAACACGGCGCGCTTGTACGGCCGTACCGAGAGCCTGTGGATCGACTACGGCGACACCCGACAGTTCCATCTGCGCACGGCGGAGCACCACCGCATCTTCGCCGGCCCGCCGCGCTCCGGCGCGAGTGTCTACCGCGCCCCCGGTCAGGACGACATCACCTTCCTCGTGGATTTCTCGGTCGCCAGAGAGGCGGCGCACGCAGCCGGGCTGCACGTTCAGTACTTCGGCGGTCAGGGGGAGCTGGCGCGGCGCAGCGGTGTGAAGCTGGATCGCCGCGCCCGCGACCTGATCCTGCGCTACCGGACGCTCGGCTGGATGCTCGCCGTCGTCGGCGTCGGTCCGGAGCGTGAATGGCGTCACGCCGGTCTGACGTGGAGCAAAGGGAAGGGTGGCCGCATGCGTGACGACGTCAATAAGGCGGTGGCCGAGTTCGTCGGCAAGCGCAGCAGCAACTTCAAACTGATGATCCTCGGGTGACGCGCGTTGCGCGCTTCGTAGGGGCAGGCCCCCGTGCCTGCCCTGATGTGGGTTAGTGCGGACGATTCGACCGTACAGTGAGACGGTGCGCCCAGCGCGTGGCAGGGCAACCACAGGGGGTTGCCCCTACGGCAAGAGATCGAGCAACTCGGCGAGCCGGCTGATGCGCGGGCAATCGATGGTTCCCGGGTAGCGGCTCAACGTATCGACCAGAACAGCATGGAGCCCGGCGCCGCGCGCGCCCAGGACATCGATGCTGAACACATCGCCGACGTACATTGCCGTCTCCGGGGTTGCTTGGATGCGCTCCAGCGTCAGAGTGAAAATCGCCGGATGCGGCTTCTCCACGCCGACGACGTGCGAGTCGACGACGGTAGCGAAATGCGAGCGCAGGCCCGCACGCTCGAGATCGGATTCGACGCGTCCGTCAGCGTTGGAAATCACCGCGAGTGTCAGGCCACGGGCCTGCAGCCCGGCTAGGACGTCCGGGGTATCCGGCTCCATGACGCGCCACAGGCAACGCTCGCGGTTGTGCGCTTGCAGCGCGTCGAGGATCGGCGGCGCCGCCTCGTCGGGAATGCCCAACGCGTGCAGCGCGATGCCGAAGTACGA
This sequence comes from Binatia bacterium, assembly GCA_041497995.1. Classification (GTDB taxonomy): domain Bacteria; phylum Desulfobacterota; class Binatia; order HRBIN30; family HRBIN30; genus DATKMS01. The sequence goes on from JBGQHM010000018.1 coordinate 1,132, forward strand.
TGGGCGCTCACGCTGCTCATCGCGCCACAAAAGTCCTTCCACGGTCTCTGCCGCGGGGCGCGGCGCGAGGTGCTCGTCGATAGCCGCCTTGGCGGTGTACTCGGCGATGCGGATATCCAAGGGCGCGCGCGGATGGCCGTGCTCCGCGAGCACCCCGGCGATGAAGGCGTAGTCGAGATGTACCAGCGTGTTGCCGGCGTCGAACAGCACGGCGCGGAGCGCTGCGCGCGGCATGCTACTGCCCCGCCACGCCTTCCGGCCCCGGCTTGAAGCGGAAGATCTGGTACGGCGCGTTGGCGCGCATGTGGTCGCTGCTGATGAACAGCACGTGCTGCAGGGAGCTACACGTGACATACAGCCACCCGTCCGGGCCGAAACTGAAGCCGTCGGGCCAGCGCAGGCGCGGATCCTTGAGCAGGGTCTTCAGCGAACGGTCCGGCCCGAGCGTCAGGATGGCGGAGTGCTCCATGTCGCTGATGTAGATGTTGTCGAGCACGTCCATGGTGAGCCCGTCACTCAGCGTCTTCGCTGCGAAGTCCTGCACCTTGGCGGCAAGCACGTCGGGGGAGAGCGAGGTATCGTTGAGATCCTTGGTCGCGATGCGATGCATCCGATCGCTGGTCACCGAGCCGTAGTACAGCCACTCGCCGCGCTTATCGAGCGCGATCGAGTCGATGCCGATGCGCAGCGTGTAGAAGCCGTAGACGATCATGTCGCGTCCCGGGGTCTGGATGATGTAGTCGCCGGCGCGTACCGACGGGTGCCTATCCAGCAGGCGGCGCGCCTTCCGTGCGACGGTGTCGTAGACGATGATGGCCGGCGTTTGGCGGATCGGGCTCGCTTCCGCGATGTAGATCATGCGGCCCTGCGGATCGACCTGGAAGTCGTTCAGCATGGACAAGAATCCGGCGACGTCTGGCGGGAAGTCGTACTGCTGCACGAGGTGATTCGTGTTGAGATCGAACGCAATGATGCGCGGCTGCCCACGCCCGTAGTTCGCGGGGTCGAGCACCCAGAGCCGCTCTTGCTGGTCGATGCGCAGCGACAGCGGCGACTGGAAGTGCGGCGTGCCCGGCGCGGCGTGCTGGTACGCGACGTCGGGATACGGGACGGGTTTGCCGTCGATCAGCTCGTGCACCTGACTGGGTGGGCCGCCATCAGGGTGGAGGGTGAAAAAGACTCGCCCAGTCTTCGAGACCGCGATGTTTCCCGGCGGGTAGTCGAGATTGGCGACGACCTCGATGGCGGAAGCCGGGAGGGCGGGTACCGTCGTGCGATCCTCCAACCGGTTCCCGCCACCCACCAGTAGACGTAGACCGGTGAACAGGATGAGGACAACAACAGCCAGGATCGCGAGGATGCGAACGAGTCGGCGCATGCGTGGTGTCCTCCATGCACTAGGTAGTCCCCACGCGTCAAGCTAGCCGCGCGGGGCTGTCCGCTTGAAGCCCGCAGTGAAGTGCAATAGGTAGCCTCCGAGTTGGGGGACGGCGGCCATGGTTCGCAAAATAGTGATCGGCATTGGCGTGCTCATCGTGGCGGTGATCGCCTTTGTCGCCGTCGGGCTGTCGTGGGCACACCTGGCGATCGATCGTGAGCGTGCGCCTTTGCCAGACCGCATGACGCTAACGCTGGCGGCGGCCATGTACAAAGACCTGCCGGTTCGGCTATCGGTCCTCAACACCGCCAGCCAGCCCATGCCGCGCTCTGCGGTGTTGGACCCTTCGAAGGACCCGAAGCCCAACGAGCCCTACGTGATGAGCCATCCGTCCTTCGTGCTGGAGTGGGCGGACGGCCGCATCCTGCTCATCGATACCGGCATGACGCGGCAGGGAGCGCTCGACTTCGGGCGGCCGCTCGAATGGTTGGGCGGTGCCGCGCCGATGCAACCGCACGGGTCGGCGGCGTCGCGTTTAGGTGACGCGCGTCAGCGCGTGCAAGGCGTTGTGTTCACACACCTGCACCTCGATCACGTTGGTGGCATCACGGAGGTCTGCGAGGGAGTGGGTCACCCGGTGCGCGTCTTCATGACCGACGCGCAAGCGGAACGACCAAACTTCACGACGCGTCCCGGACTGAAACTGCTGCGCCAGACCAGTTGCGTCCAGGAGGTGCGCCTGAAGGGCAACAGGCTGCTGCCGGTGCCCGGCTTTGATGGCGTCTTCGTCATCGCGGCAGGCGGACATACGCCGGGTAGCCAGATGGTGGTTGCTGTGGTGGCCACGCCCGAGCAGGCACACGGCTACATCTTCACTGGGGACATCGTGAACAACATCGATGGCGTGAACGACAACATCCCGAAACCGTTCCTGTATAGTCTGCTGATGGTCCCCGAAGATACGCAGCGGCTCGATGAGCTGCGACGCTATCTAAAGAACCTGCGCGACGGCAACAACTTCACCCTGCTGGTCTCGCACGACCAGATCGCCCTGCAGCAGAGCGGCGTACCGGCCTGGGTGCAGGCCACGCCTTAGGGAGCGACCCGTCTGCCGAGGCTGCCGGCGACGCGGCGCGTGAGGCTGCGTGGGATAGCGCTGGTCAACGTCATGAGGGCACGATTCGCGAGACCCGGAATGCAGATCAACTCGCCGCTGCGCAACGCACTCAGTGACGCATCGACAACAGAGTCGGCCGTCATCCACGCGAAGGACGGGATGTTGGACACGTCGACGCCAGCGCGTGCTTGAAACTCGGTCCGCGTGAAACCCGGGCAGAGCGCCTGGACGACCACACCGGTGCCACGCAGCTCTTCGTGCAACGCCTCGGTAAAGCTGGTCACGAATGCTTTGGTCGCTCCATAGGTCGCGTTGTAGGGGGCCGGTTGGAAGCCCGCCATGGAGGATACGTTGATGATGCCGCCACGGTGCCGCGCGATCATCCCCGGCAGCGCGGCGCGCGTCAGACGCGTGAGCGCCACGACATTTAGGCGGATCTCCTCTTCCTCCTTGGCGACGTCGAGCTGCGCGAACGCCCCGACGGTGCCGAAGCCGGCGTTATTGATGAGCAGATCGAGGTTGGTATCGGCGATGAGCTTTTCGACGATGCGCAGCTCGGGGGCATCCGTAAGGTCGGCGGGCAGCACTTCAACCTCGCCACCGTGTTCGGCCCGCAGCGCGGCCGCGAGCTCCTCGAGTCGCTCGCGCACACGGGCAACGATGATCAAATCGTAGTGCTCGTGCGCCAGACGACGCGCAAAGGCGGCGCCGATACCGGCTGATGCGCCGGTAACCAGCGCGCGCTTGCGCGCCACATGGGTTTTCGAAGACGGACTCTTGGCCATCGGCAATTCCTCCTCGTGGTTACGCCACAGACAGCAAGCGCTGCGCGCAGTGCGCGGCACCGAGCAGCGGCGCACGCGGGTTCAAGGCAACCTTGACGGGGATGGATTCCAGCAACTCGGCGAACCGCCCCTTAGCGATGAAGGCACGCATGAAAGATCCTGTGCGCAGGGCGGGCAACAGCTTGGGCGCAATGCCGCCGCCGACGAAGACGCCGCCGATGGCCACGCAGCGCAGCGCCATGTTGCCGGCTTCAGCACCGTATGCCGATGCGAACAGCTCCAGTGCGTCCACGCAGAGGGGGTCACTGCCGGCAAGGCCGTGCTCTGCGATGATGGCACTCGGGTCCCCCGCGGTCAGCTGTGCCGCCAACGATGCGTCCTCCGGCGCAGAGCCGGTGTCACGCAGGAAGTTGTAGATGTTGTGCAGGCCGGGTCCGGTCAGGACACGCTCGTAACTGACATGACCGCCGAATTTACCGCGCAGGTAGCGCAGCAGCTCGAGTTCCTGGTCCGTGTGCGGTGCGAAATCAGCGTGGCCGCCTTCCGACGCGACTGCCATGTGGCGCTTCCCGTCCCAGATGAGCATCGCCTCACCCAGCCCGGTGCCGGCGGCGATGATGGCAATGTTGCCCGGGCGCACCGGTTGCACGGCGCGGCTGAGAGGCGCCAACTCGTTCGGTTGCAGGCGCAGCATGCCGTAGGCTGCCGCTTCCAGGTCGTTCAGCAACTTCACGTGCGGCGCACCAGCGGGCCGCCAGAGCGTGCGTTCATCAAGAATCCACGGCAGGTTCGTGGTCTGGCAACGGCCGTCGATCACCACTCCCGGGACACCGAAGCATGCGGCGTGCAACGAGACGGGCGTCGCACCCATGAACTGTGTGATGATCGCCTCAAGCGACGCGGCATCCGGACTGGCGAAGGTCGCGTCACGCACCAGCCGCAACGCTCCCGACTCGTCATCAAAGAGTGCGAGCAAAGTCTTCGTGCCGCCGATGTCACCCGCGAGGATCATGATGCACCCTGAGCTTCCTTGCGGACTGGCGTATCACAAGGACGGAATGAGTTCGACGGAGGTGCGAAGCACCGCGAGCGGAGCGGCGCGCGCCCGTCCGCTCAACGCTGCGGCAGCGCATGCTTGGATTGCGAGCACCTGACGCGGTGTGATGCTCGGCAGTGGTACGTGCTGCACCGTTTGGACGTGTTGGCCGGCGCTGGCATGCGGGCTGCTCATGCGCGATGTGGGGAGTTCGATCATGCGAGTCGTTCGATGCTCGGTCTGGTCCTGACCGCAGGTGGCGCCCGCGGCGCCTACCAGGCGGGCGTCCTCAAGCGGATCGGGGAGCTGCCTGCGTTGCGTGGGAAGCCGGCGCCCTTTCAGATCATTACCGGCGCCTCGGCTGGAGCGATCAATGGGGCCGCGATCGCATCGCGGAGCGGCAACTTCCGCGATGCGACGCAGGCGCTCGCACAGCTCTGGTCTGACCTGACCGTGCGCGATGTTTTCAAAGCGGACCCGCTATCGCTCGGCTTGAACGGTCTCCGTTTCCTCCAAGACCTGACCTTGGGCGGCTTCATGCGCGGCGCCGGGACGCAGTCCTTGCTGAACGCGGCGCCCTTGCGCAGCTTCCTGGCGCAACACCTGCCGCTGGCGGGGATCGGGGAGGCGATCGCGCGCGGCCACCTCTACGCCGTCGCCGTCTCGGCGACGAGCTATCATTCTGGAAAGTCCTTCACCTTCATCCAAGGTCGGCCGGGGCATCCGTTGTGGTCGAAGAGCCGGCGGGTGACGTTGGCGGTGCCGTTGACCATCGAGCACGTGTGCGCCTCGGCGGCGATCCCGATCGTCTTCCAACCGGTGCGCCTACGCGGGCAGGGCGCCGACGTGTACTTCGGCGACGGCGGCCTGCGTCTGGTGACGCCGTTCAGCCCCGCGATCCGTCTGGGGGCGACGCGCGTGTTCGCAGTCGGCATTCGCTGCCAGCGGTCGGCCGACGATCTCTCGCTCACGGAGCTGACGGGGCGCGGCGACGAGACGCCGGTGATGGAGCAGCCGCCGCTGTCGCAGATCTGCGGTGTCTTCCTGAATGCGATCTTCCTCGATCACCTCGACACCGACCTCGATCATCTCAATCGGATGAACGAGCTGATCCGGACGTACAGCAACGGCGCGGCGAAGGCGGCCGTGGAGCCCGGCACGCCGCCAGGCGAGCCGATGCGGCTGGTGACACCGTTGGTCGTCAACCCGTCTGAAGATTTGGCGATCGTGGCAAAGTCCATGTCACACAAGATGCCGCGCGTGGTGCGCTACCTGATGGATGGTCTGGGAACCCCCAACGCGCAGAGCGCCGATCTGATGAGTTACCTACTCTTCGATTCGGCCTACACGCGCGAGCTGATCCACATCGGCTATCGCGACGCGAGCGCGCGCAGCGACGAGATCGAAGCATTCGTCGTTGATGAGACGACGCTGCCTTCGCGGACAGTGAAGGCGCGAAAGCGACCGGGCGCGTCCGAACAGTTGCGACAACAGGCCTAGCGCGGCGGCGCGCCCGAGCTGTTCCTCAAGTTCCAACGTGCTATATGGCGCGGCATGGCCAGACCACGTACGGCGCGCCGCGCAGCCTCGACGGTGGCGCCACAGCGCGGGTTGAAGCGTCCGACCGTACCGGTGCTGCGCTTTCTCGGGGCAACGGGCACGGTCACGGGTAGCCGCTTCCTCATCGACACGCCGCGGGCTCGCGTGTTGCTGGACTGCGGGCTTTTCCAGGGGCTTAAGGCACTGCGCGAGCGCAACTGGGCAACCTTTCCCGTCGACCCAGGCTCGATCGATGCCGTCGTGCTCACCCACGCGCATGTCGACCATACGGGGTATGTGCCCGCGCTGACGCGCAACGGCTTCGCCGCGCGGATCTTCGCAACCGAGGGTACGACGGCGCTATCCCGCATCGTGTTGCCGGACAGTGGACACTTGCAAGAGGAAGACGCAGCCTACGCTAATCGTAAAGGCTTCTCCAAGCACTCACCGGCGCTGCCGCTCTACACCGAGGAGGACGCGTTGCGCGCGCTCCAACACCTCACGGCGGTGCCCTTCGATGCTCCGCAGGAAGTCGCCGCCGGCATCCGCGTCACCTTCCAGCCGAGCGGCCACATCTTGGGCGCAGCGATTGTGACGGTGGAGCTCGACGGTGCGCGACCGCGGACGATCGTCTTCAGCGGCGACCTCGGCCGCCCGCACCATCCGATCCTGCGGCCGCCGGTAGCATTGCCGTCGGCGGACATCGTCCTGGTCGAGTCGACGTATGGGAACCGCCAGCACGAGGACGTCGAGTCGCTGCGTCGGTTTGAAGAGGCCTTAGTGCGCACGACGGAACGCGGCGGCATGGTGGTGATCCCGTCGTTCGCAGTTGATCGGACGGAAGTGATCCTGTTTCACCTGCGCCGCTTGACGCTCTCCGGGCGCATTCCGAAGGTGCCGGTCTACGTCGACAGCCCGATGGCGCTGGCCACGTTGCAAATCTATCGGCGCGCCTTGGCCGATGGCAGCCCGGAGGTGCAAGCAGAGTTGCGGGGCGGCGACGATCCCTTCGATCCCGGTCACCTGATCGAGGCGCATCGCGTCGAGGAATCAATCGCGATCAACGAGCAGCGTGGGCCCGGGATCATCATATCCGCCTCCGGCATGGCTACTGGTGGTCGGGTGCTTCATCATCTCATGAACCGACTGCCGGAGCCGCGCAACACGATCATGCTCGTCGGCTTCCAAGCGGAGGGCACGCGGGGCCGGGCGCTCGCCGACGGCGCGAAGGCGGTGAAAATGTTGGGGCGCTACATCGCGGTGCGTGCCGAGATTGTGGATATCCCAGCGTTCTCGGTGCACGCCGATCAGCGCGAGATCCTCGCTTGGCTGAAGGCGACGGCGCGCCAGCCGGAGACGACCTACATCGTGCACGGCGAGCCGGCCGCTTCTGAAGCCCTGCACGTCGCGATTGAGCGCGAGCTCGGCTGGACGGCCGCTGTGCCGCGCTATCTGGAGCAGGTGCGGCTCGACTGAGTGGGGAGCGAGTCAGAAGCCGAAGGCGATGAGGTTGGGGTGTGCTGCCGCGTAGCTGCGGCCAAACTCGAGCTGCGTGGCGCTTTGTGCGTGGATCTCGAACAGCGGCTCGCCCTTGGCGACGACGTCACCGACCGTGCGTAGCAGCCTGACGCCGGCGGCGACATTGGCTGGTGCGCCGGCGCGCTTGGCAACGCGCGCCATGCGCCAGCAATCGATCTCGCGGATGTGGCCGTCGGCCGCCGACTCTACGACATGGCGATGCGGCGCTGGCGGTGGCAGTTGCCGTGGCCCCTGGGCTTCGACGATGCGGTTGAAGACCCGCTCGGCGGCCCCGGAGTCGAGGGCCTGCTGCGCGGCGTGGTAGCCGCCGAGTGGCGGCACCGCGCCGACGAGCTCGAGCAGGCGCGCCGCGAGGAACAGTGACTTCTCCCGCAGATCGAGTGGGGCGCCGGCCTCGCGCCGCAACACGGCGAGTACGTCGAGCGCTTCCAGACGCGGGCCGATGCCCCAGCCGATGGGGCCGCGCGCTTCCGTGATGAGCACCTCGAGGTGTAAGTCGATCTGCGCAGCAACGGCACTGAAGAGCGCGGCGAGCTGCTCCGCCGCGGCATGCGAGCGCACCTTCGCCGTCTGTCCTACGGGGATGTCGATGACCGCGTGCGTGGCGCCGGCGGTCTTCTTCTTGGCGAGGATCGACGCCACCATCTGGGTCTCGGTATCCAACTCCATGGGCCGCTCGACGGTGATGAGGATATCGTCGGCCGGCGCGAGGTCGAGCGCGCCGCCCCACGCGATGCAAGCGCCCACTTGATCGACCACCCGGTGCAGTTGTGCCGGGGGCAGCGCGACGTCGGCGAGCACGCCCATGGTGTCGGCCGTCCCGGCCGGACTGGTGATGGCGCGCGACGATGTCTTGGGGACGATGACGCCCAGCGATGCGACGATGGGCACCACCACCATCGTCGTGCGGTGCCCTGGCACCCCGCCAATCGAATGCTTGTCGGCGATCGGGCCGGGCCCGAAGTCCAAGCGCGAGCCGGCGGCAATCATGGCGCGCGTAAAGTCGACCAGCTCCTGCAGGTCGAGTGTACGCATTGCGCACGCGAGGACGAACATCGTCAGCTCAACTTTCGAGTAGCGATGCCGGACGACGTCGGCGAGGATGGCGTCGAACGCTGCACGGTCCAGCCGCTGCCCCTGCAGCTTCGCGCGTACCAGATCGACGCTCTGGGGTGCTGGTGCGATCGTGGCGTTCACCGACGCACCCTCCGGGAGACCGAGGTCCATGAACGCGTCGTCCGACAGGCCGATCTCGTCCGCGGCCACGAGCTGATTGCGGCAGAAGTTCAGGACGCCGGTGATCTCGCGGCGCGCACCAGTGGTGGGCTCAGTTCCCAGGATGTGGACGCGGTCGAGCGGATTGAAGCCGAGGCTCCCCGCCCGCACCGCCGCCTCATGGATCATGATGACGTGCTCGCGTAGCGTGTCGATGCACAGGTGCTTGATGCGAAACATCCGCCCCGGTAGTGCCACTTCGGATGCGGTGGCGCAACGGCTTCAGGAGAAGGTCCGGCGGATCACGGGCGCGAGAATGCCCGCCGTGGGAATGGCGTTGGTCGGATGCACGATGGTGTCGCACGACAGGATGCGCTGGACTCCAGCTCGTCGAATGCGTGGTAAGGCGCCGGGGCTGAAGATGGCGTGGACGATGATCGCGTCGATGGTGGCGACACCCGCGGCGCGGAGGGCACGCGCCACACCTGCCAGTGTTGCACCGCTGCTCGCGATGTCATCGATGATCACGGCGCGCCGGCAGCCGGGCAATGCCGGCAACTGCACGCGGACGGAGCGATCGCCGAGCCGCTGCTTGGCGCACACGACCCATGGGAGCCGGGCACGTCGTGCGATCGCTTGAATCCACGGCTTCGACTCGCCATCGGGACCCACGACGATGGCCCCGGTCCGCAAACGGCGCAGCCAGTCAGCCAACGCCGGGGCGGCGGAGAGCGACTGTGCACGACCGGGAACCACGGCCGCCAACGTGGGAACCCGATGCAGATGCGCTTCGATGGTCAGTACCGCATCGAAGGCGCGACCCAACCACGCACCGATGACCCGCTGCGACACCGGCTCACCCGGCGTGAAGACCGCATCTTGCCGCATGTAGGGCAGGTACGGCGCCACCAGCGTCACGCGCCGAGCGCCGGCGCGGCGCAGCGCGTCGGCAGCCAGCACGGTCTCGACCAACTTGGCGTTAGGATCGTGCAACGAGCGTACCACGACGGCGTGGGTGCCGACCGGCGCGTGGACACGGACGATACTCTCTCCGTCCGGGAAACGATGCAGGTCGACGGTACGAGCGGGTGCATGCAGGTGGCGCGCAAGGGTACGTCCAAACGCGTCGCTGTCGGCGAAGGCGTGGATGCAGAGAGCTGAAGCGATGGGTCGACGCCGGGTGGGCACGATGTGATCTCGTAAGAGTCGGCTCATGGCTAGCGTCCGTTCGCGTGCGCGGCAACAGGTCGGCATGACGCACGCCTCGTTGACAACCCGGAAAGAGGCGTAGAAGCTTGTGCCCGTCTCGTGCGAGGGGGCGCGTATGAGTTCCAATCTCACCAGTGACCCGCGTCGATACAGCGCTGAAGGCATCCTCCGCGACGGTGGCTCGATTCACATCCGCGCGATGCGACCGGGCGACAAGCAGCGGTTGCTCGATCACTTCGGTCGCTTGAGCGCGCAGTCGGTGTACTTTCGCTTCTTCCGTGCCAAGAAGCGATTGACCGATGAGGAGTTGGTTCAGTTTACGGAGCTCGACTTCGTGCGCAACGCGGCCCTCGTCGCGACGCTCGGGCAACGGGAGGACGAGAGGATCATCGGTGTCGGCCGCTATGCAGTGGTCGACAATGGTGGGGTGCGCGCCGAGGTGGCGTTCGCGGTAGCCGACGACTACCAGGGCCGCGGCGTCGGCACGCTGTTGCTCGAACACCTGGCCCCCATCGCCCGCGCCAAGGGCGTTACGGAGTTCGAAGCCGACGTGTTGGGCGAGAACAATCGCATGCTCGAAGTGTTCTCCCAAAGCGGCTTTGTCGTGAAGCGGTCCATCGAGGACGGCATCTTTCACGTCACGTTCCCCACCGAACAGACCGAGCAGGTTCAGGAGGCGAGCCTGGCCCGCGAGCGGGTGGCAGCGGCGCGCAGTCTCGTCCCGATCCTGAATCCGCGATCGGTGGCGATTGTCGGCGCATCACGGCATCCGAGAACGATCGGTGCGGCGCTCGTGGCAAACGCGAAGCGCAGCGGCTTTACCGGGGCGATCTACCCGATCAACCCGCAGGCAACTGAGATCGAAGGGCTCACAGCGTATCCGAGCCTGACCGCGGTCCACGCACCGATCGATCTGGCGATCATCGCCGTGCCGGCTCCGGCCGTCGAAGCGGCGGTGGCAGAGTGCGCACGGGTCGGCGTACGCGGCGTGGTGGTGATCTCGTCGGGATTTGCCGAAGTCTCCGCGGAGGGACGCGCCGCGCAGCAACGCCTGAAGGATCTCGTGCGTGCTTCCGGCATGCGTATGGTCGGCCCCAACTGCATGGGCATCCTCAACACCGACCCGGCCGTGTCGCTCAATGGTACGTTTGCGCCGACGTGGCCACCGGCGGGCAACATCGGCATGCTGTCGCAAAGCGGTGCGCTCGGGCTGGCGATCCTCGACTACGTGCGCACCTACAACATCGGCATCTCGACGTTCGTCTCGGCGGGTAACAAGGCGGACGTTTCGGGTAATGATCTTCTCTGTTACTGGGCCGATGATCCGCTGACGCAGGTGATCGTGCTGTACCTGGAGAGTTTCGGAAATCCGCGCAAGTTTGCGCGCATCGCACCGGAGATCGCGCGCCACAAGCCGATCGTTGCCGTGAAGTCGGGTCGGTCGGCGGCGGGGACGCGCGCCGCTTCGAGTCATTCGGCGGCGCTGGCAAGTCTGGACGTTGCCGTGGACGCGCTGTTCGAGCAGGCGGGCGTGATTCGCACCGGCACGCTGGAAGAGTTGTTCGACGTGGCGGCGTTGCTGTCGACGCAGCCGGTGCCGGCAGGGCCGCGCGTCGGGGTCGTCACCAATGCCGGCGGCCCCGGCATTCTGCTTGCCGACGCATGTGAAGCGCAGGGGTTGAAGTTACCCGAGTTGACGGCGGAGACGGTTGCACGTCTGCGGACGTTTCTCCCGGCACACGCAGGACTCTCCAACCCGATCGACATGATCGCCTCCGCAACCCCCGAGCAGTATGTGCAGAGCATCGAGGCGGTGGGCATAGATCCCAACGTTGACTCGATCGTCGTGATCTACATTCCGCCGCTGGTCAGTAAGCCAGAGGACATAGCCGCCGCAATTGCCCGCGGAGCCGGGACGGTGCCGGCAGAGAAGCCAGTGCTTTCGGTATTCATTTCGTCGAAGGGCGCACCTGCGATCCTCAGCACGGGGCGGCGCGGCGCGCTGCCGTCGTACAGCTTTCCGGAGAGTGCGGCGCAGGCGCTGGCGGCGGCGGAGCGTTACGGACGGTGGCGCAGCCGGCCGCGTGGCAATGTCCTCTATCTGGATGCCTTCGCGCGCAGCACGGTCCGCGCGGTGATCGATCGCGTGCTCGCCGGAGCAACCGAGCCCGCTTGGGTGACGCCACGGGACCTTGCGACACTCCTGTGTGCAGTCGGGATCGACATCGCGGCGTCGGAGCAGACGTCACCAGCGGAGGCGGTGGCCACCGCGGAACGCATGGGGTATCCGTTGGTGGCGAAGGTGATCGCGCCGGAGATCGTGCACAAGAGCGATGTGGGCGGCGTCATCATACGGCTCGAATCGGCTGACGCGGTGGCCCGCGCGGTGGACACGTTGACGGCGCGCGTCCGCGCGCTCGGCGTGCGTCTCGACGGTATCCTCCTGCAGCGCGAAGTACGCGACGGAATCGAGGCGCTGGTCGGCGTGACGACCGACCCGACGTTTGGGCCGCTCGTGGTCTGCGGCTTGGGCGGTGTTCTTGTCGAGCTCTTGCGCGACGTCGCGTTCTGCCTGACGCCGGTCAGCGACATCGACGCTGCAGAGATGCTTGCCAAGCTCCGATCGAACCCACTTCTCGACGGCTACCGCGGTGGCCTGCCTGGAGACCGCGACGCGTTGATGCAGGTCATCATGCGCATCTCGGCTTTGGTGGAGATCGCACCGGAGATTCGCGAGCTCGATCTCAATCCGGTGAAGATCCTCACGCCCGGAAAGGGTGCGATTGTCGTCGACGGACGCATGCGTGTCGGCCCAGCCTGAGGTAGCGGCGATGCCCAAGACCATCCAACAAAGTGTTGTCTTGCCGGCAGCCCCGGAGGCGTTGTTCGACGCGTACCTCGACGCGCAACAGCACGCCGCGATCACCGGTGCACCCGTGCAGATCGCGCCAGTTGCAGGCGCCGAGTTTTGCGCCTTCAACGGAGCGTTGTCGGGACGCATCTTGGAGATCGCGCCGCGGCGGCTCATCGTACAAACCTGGCGTTCCAGCCACTGGACCATCGACGACATCGATTCGATTCTGGTGCTGACGTTCTGGCCGCACACTGTGGGTGGGCGCATCGACCTCGTGCACGTCAACGTTGCCGACCACGACTACGACGATGTGCACCAGGGGTGGGAGAAATACTACTGGAGCCGGTGGCGTGCGCATCTGGAGCAGCGCTAGACGACACGTGCCGGAATGAACCGCCGTTGGTTGCTGCTGAGCGTACTTCCCTGTGTGTGGGGCGCGTGCGTGACACCGCCTGCGGTGTTGTCCGGCGGCGCCTTCTCAGAAACCACAGTGGAAGAGGCGCAGTCGCGTGACCTGACTGGGCAGCGAGTTCGGTGGGGTGGAAGCATCGTGGCAACCGAGCCGGGGAAGGACGAGACCTGCTTTGAGGTTGTCAGTCGGCCCCTCGATCGCGAGGCGCGGCCGCGCCGCACCGATGACTCGGATGGCCGATTTCTCGCGTGTGCCGCGGGCTTCTTCGACCCGGCCGTCTACGCGGAGGGTCGGGAGATTTCGGTGGTCGGCACGCTGCAGGCGACGACACTGCGCAAGATTGGCGAGTACGAGTACCGCTACCCGCGTGTGATCGCCGAAAACGTGTATCTCTGGCCGAAGCGGGAACCCGTGCCCCCATACTACTACTACGGACCGTGGGCCGGCCCGCCGTGGTATTCGGTCTGGGGTCCGTGGCCGTACTGGTAGGTGTGCAGCGCTTAGCGACGGCGTTTAGCCGGACGTGGTGCTGGGGGCCGCGCCCCGCGCGTGCCGTTGCTCGTGGCGCCGACGCCGGAGATGGCTGATACCACATCGCTGGCCGGGTGCACGCGCACCGTCAGCGTCGGCCCGTAGTGCAACACGAAGCTGTTGAGCGCTTCGACGCTTTCCGCCTCGATGATGGCGACACCGCGAAACGGTGGCTCGCCATCCTGCCACACGTATTCGCCGATGAAACGGAAGCCGTCAGGCTTGGCATCATCCCATTCGAGACGTTTTGCGATGGCGGCATCGAGCGTCGGCCACGTCAATTCATACTCGGCAACGAAAAGCATCGGTCACCTCAGGCGCTTGCTGCGATGGTCGCAGTACGCGCACGGCGTACGGCGCGGCCGCGTTTGCTCGTGGCGCGTGCCTGTGTCGAGGCAGCCGGGCGCCGTGCTTGGGAACGGGCCGCCAGCCAGTCGGCAGTCGGCTGCCACACGAGCTCGGGAGCCCCTGCGCCCGCAAAGACGCCCATATGCCCGCCGGGGACGAGGAGGAAGCTCTTGTCGGTGCTGCTGACGGCATCGAGCACGGCGCGCACGGCGGCCACCGGTGCGATCTGGTCGCTGCGGCCGGCGAACACCAGCAACGCGGCGTCGACGCGGTGCAGGTCGGCGAGCTTGCCGCGAAACGTCATCTGGCCCTTCACTAGTTTGTTGTGTCGTACAAAGTCACGCTCGAACTGCAGGAAGGCGCTCTGCGGATAGTCGATGAACTGACTCACCCACTGATTCATCGCTTCGAAGCCGTTGACGTATTCCTGGTTCCACATGTTCATGAAGAGGTCAGCATACCGAGTGATGTTCTTCATCGGCGTCAGCAGCCGGAACACCGCGCTCGACAGGCCGCCCGGGACGTTGCCGATGCGGCGCACGAGGAACTCTGCCTGCGCGCCGGCGAGCTGGGCCATCCATGCAAACAGCCCCATCTTGGTGGCATCAACGGGCGCACCGATGCTGACGATGTTGCGGACGGAGCGATCGTCGTTCGCTGCGACATGTGACAGGCCGAACAACCCTCCCATGCAGTAGCCCAGCAGTGACAGCTCACCGATGCCGGCGGACTCCTTCACCGCCGTGCAAGCGGCAGGCATCCAGTCGACGACGTAGTTGTCGAGGGTGACGTACGCGTCGGCGTCGTCGGGTTCCCCGAAGTCCACCAGATAGACGCGAAAGCCACGTTTGAGGAGGAACTCGACCATGCTGCGGCCGGGATAGAGATCGAAGATGAACGGCTTGACCATCAAGGGCGGCACGAGCAAGACGGGCAGGCTATAGCGGGCGTGCACAGACCCGGCGTGGTAGCGTCGCACGGTGAGCTTGTCGCGCTGATACACAACGTCGTACGGTGTGCGTCCGACGAGCGCTTTGGAATCGCGCACCAGCCAGTCGAGGCCGTTCACGAAACGCAACGCTGCCCGGTTGGCTTCCACGCGCGCCAACTGCTCCCCACGTGCCAGCAGGTTTTCGAACATGCGGCGTATACGTAGAGGACGGCGCGGCAGATTGTCAATGAGAGGGGGTCACTGGCAGAAGCCAGCGACCCCCGAGAGCACGCGTCTTAGTTGAGTTGAAAAACCAGTGTGCCGCCGTCGCCGCGGTAGGCCGTGACGAGGAAGTAGTAGGTCGTACCGGCCACAGCTTGGAACGATACGCGTGACTGCGCTCCCACAGAGTCGTCGTTGCAGGAGATCTGGCTGAGGGCGCCACACGAACCCGTGTAGGCGGCGAGGATGGTGTCGTAGTTACTGCCGACGGTGGTCGCGGTCAGCGTGCTGTTAGCGGGTGCCGTGAATCGATACCATACACTCTTGCCGCGGCTTTGGTTGCCGCACGCCGGTGCCGGCGCGGTTGCTTCCGGGGCCGCAAGGCTGGTGCTGGTCGTCGCAGAGAAT
Source organism: Binatia bacterium (assembly GCA_041497995.1). Taxonomy (GTDB): domain Bacteria; phylum Desulfobacterota; class Binatia; order HRBIN30; family HRBIN30; genus DATKMS01. Next base: position 16,656 of record JBGQHM010000018.1, read on the forward strand.
GGGGTGCCGGTGATCGCGGTTGCGCCGGTGCAGACGTCGTTCACCAAACCCGTGTTGCTCGGTGGTGTCGGCGCTTGCACCATTGGGGTGACGGTCGGCGTCGGGGAAAACGCGGGTGGGGCTGCGGCCGAAGGCGTAGCGGTTGGCTGCGGGTTGACTCCCGTCCCTTGGAAGCTCATGTGGAAGACCAGCGTACCACCGTTGTTGCTGTACGCGGTTGCCAGGAAGTAGTAGCTGGCTCCGCCGCTTGCCTGGAACGCGATGCGCGACTGCTGAGCGCCGCTGTCGTCGTTGCATGCACCGCCCACAGGATTCAACGTTCCTCCGGCCATCGTGAAGGCCGCGAGAATCGTATCGTAGTTGCTGCCGAAGGTGTCGGCTGTCAGTGCCCCGTCGCTGGGGGCGGTGAAGTGAAACCACGCGCTCTTGGCGCGGCTCTGGTTGCCGCATGGCGGTGCCGGGTTGGAGGCGTCGAGAGGCGCCGCGGTCGTGATCATCGAGTAGCTGAACGGCGTCGAGTTTATGTCCATGGCAGTCATGCAGGGGCCGTTCGCGCATCCACTCGGAATCGTCGCGGTCGGTGGTGGCGGAGCAGCTGCGCCGGTCGTCGGCGTGGCAGTGGGTGCCTGTGGTGGACTCGCGAACGTAGCGGTCGGGGGTGGCCCCGCCGTGTATGTCGGTGTCGCGGGGCGCGAGGTGAACGTCGCCGTCGGCGCGACGGGACTGCCCGTGCCTTGGAACGTCAGCTGAAAGACGAGCGCGCCGCCATTGCTGCTGTAGGCGGTGACCATGAAATAGTAAACCGCGCCGGCGCTGGCTTGGAATGACAGGCGCGACTGCGAGCCACTCGCGTCGTCGTTGCAGGCCACTGGGGTGAGCGCGTTACCGGTGCCGGCGAACGCCGCGAGAATCGTATCGTAGTTACTGCCGAAGGTATTGGCCGTCAGCGTACCGTTCGTTGGTGCGGTGAAGCGGTACCAGACACTCTTGGCGCGGCTATGATTGCCGCAAGCGGGCGCGGGATCACTGGCGTCAACAGTCGCTGACAAGGTGGAGACAGCATTGCCAAACGGAGTCGTTCCGATATCCAGCGGCCGGGTGACGGAGTCATTCTGCAGACCGCTAGGGGCCGGTGCTGGAGGCTGAGGCGCGGCGGTGAACGTTGGCGTCGGCGGGCGGGACGTGGGCGTTTGCGTCGGAGCAGCTGGCGTCGAAGTCGCTGTCGGCGGCGGCCCGGTTGTGAACGTCGGTGTCGGCGGTCGTGGTGTGAAGGTTCGGGTTGGCGTCGCGGTGCTGGCGACCCCTTGGAACGATAGCTGGAAGAGCAAGGAGCCACCGTTGTTGCTGTAGGCGACGGTCATGAAGTAGTAAGTCATGCCCGCTGTGACCTGGAAAGAGACCTGCGATTGCCGGCCGTTCGTATCGTCATTGCACGCCCCAGGGACCGGACTGAATGCGCCGCAGGAGCCGACATACGCTGCGAGAATAGTATCGTAGCTCGTGCCGAATGTGTTTGCGGTCACCGTGCCGCTGGTCGGCGCTGTAAAGCGATACCACACGCTCTTGCCGCGGCTGCCGTTGCCGCAGCCCGGAACTGGGTCGGAGGTGGCGATCGTCGCCGCGGTTGTGAGCGTCGTGTTGCTGTAGGGAGTCACATTGATCGCGGTGGCGTTTGCGCACACATCGTTGGGCAGGCCCGCTGCGGTGGTGGCGGTCGGTGCTGGCGGCGGAGTGGGAGTGAAGGTCATGGTCGGCTGTGGCGTGGGGGGCAGGGTCGGTCCCGGCACGGCGCCTTCGGGATAGATGAACTGCACAGCCGTGATGTCGTCACTCTGCAGGCTGGCGCAGCGACCATCGAAGTGCGCGAGCGCGTTCATGGTGGCGTTGTCGTCGGCGGAGTGCCCCAATCCTATCGTGTGACCAATCTCGTGGGTGGCGACTTCCGCCAGGTTGCACGCGTCCCACACACTGCACTGCTCCCAACCATTGTTGAACACGACCTTGCCGAGCGTGATGCGCTGAAAGGTCGTGCCGTTGACGGTCGTGGTCTCACCGCTGGTGCAGTAGCCTCCTATGGCTAGGATGCCGCCGCATCCGGTTGGATCGGTGATCTCGTTGAACGGATCGTTGAAGACAATGCGGCTGCCTCCGCTGCAGCCAGTGAACGGTAGCGGAGAGCTGAGCAGACCTCCGTCAGCGAGGACCAAGCTCGAACTCGGAACGTTCGTCCACGCCGCGAACGCACTGTCCACGGAGCTGCGCGACACAGTAGGGCCATTCCGGGCGTCGCCGGTCGCATCGATCTGGTAGAGGATTGGCTGGCCGAAATCGGGCTCGAACCAACGTGAGGGATTGCCGAGGTACGTGAAGGGGGATGCGTAGGAGTGCGGCACCGTGACGCCGAGCTCTGGCGGTGTCAAGCGAACCGGACGGAGGCGACTCCCAGGGCGGCGCGAGTGTGCGGCGGCCGCGCGGATGTGCTCCTCGAACTGCCCAAGGCTCACGACGTCCGGGGCAGCGTGTGTGCGCAGTCGCCCAGTGGCGCGGTCAAGCACCATGACCTCCGATCCAAGGTTGCGCGAAACGGTGGCCGCGCCGTGGTGTGACGCCTCGACGGTGTACTTGCCCATCGCCAGTGCGGTCGTGTGCAACGACCCGTCGGTGTCCTGACTCAAGAAGGTGACGACTTCCTCGCCGATCGCGTACTCCGGCGCGCCAAAGATCTTCTCGTTGCGTCCCTGCACTTGGCCGCCGCGCTCCCTCAGAACGATCTCGCCCTCCGGAAGGGCGCCGGCGATGACTGCCGTAGGTTCGAGGGTCACGTAGGTGTTGACCCCGCCGCTACCCGCATCGGGATGTGACTCGACGCCCGTCACCCAACCTGTCACGACCGCCGTCGAAGCAGCTGCCAGCTCACGTTCGTCCATGAGGACAAAGGTCGTTGCGTGCGCCGCCGAATAGGTCACGCAGATGGCCAAGCCGCATGCTGCCCAAGGGAAAAAGGATTTGAATCGCATCTGTGAGTGCCCCTCGATGACGCCACCTAGTGCCAATGCTGTACCGAAGATCCTGTGCTCTTTGCGTGGCTATCCCTTTGCGCACAGTCATTGCGAAGGTGTCAGATTTCTAGCGAAGTGTTCGGTACGGCTACGATCTCGTCGTGCGCGTATCCTCGACGCGCCTGCCGTGGCGACGAGCATGCCGCTGCAGAGCGCATAGCATAGCGCATGGAGAGTTCGATAGCGTCCGCTCTGCTGGCTTGAATGACCCGCGGCGTCTGCCAGAATCACCCGCAGCGGAATTCCTATCATTGAAGAAAGGACACCCGATGAAGATCGGCATCATGGTTGGCGAGGCGGGCGGTGAAGGTAGCACGCTCGATGGGTTGGTCGCACAAGTACGGCGGGCAGAGAACGAAGGGCTGGCGACCGCGTGGTTCCCGAACATCTTCGGGATCGACGCGATGACGGCTGCGGCCATCGCTGGCCGCGAGACGACACGCATCGAGGTGGGGACGGCCGTCGTACCAACCTACCCGCGACACCCGGTGGCGATGGCGCAGCAAGGGCTCTCGACGCAGGTAGCTACCCGCGGGCGCTTTGCTCTGGGGATTGGCTTGTCGCACCAAATCGTCATCGAGACCATGCTGGGCCTGTCATTCGCCAAGCCATACACTCATATGAAGGAATACCTGGCCGTCTTGGCACCGCTGATCCGCAGCGGCAGCGTGACTTTCCAAGGAAGCGAGTTTCGCGTTGCCGCCAACGTCTCAGTGGAGGGCGCGACGGCGTGCCCGATCTTGCTTGCTGCGCTGGCGCCCAAGATGCTGGCGCTCGCGGGCAGGGTCGGCGACGGAACGATCACGTGGATGACCGGTCGTAAGACTCTGGCAGACCACATCGTTCCGCGCATCCGCGAAGCAGCCGCTACAGCTGGCCGCGCGGCGCCGCGTGTTGCTGTGGGTCTGCCGATTGCCGTGACGACGCACATCGCCGAGGCCAAGGCCGCCGCCGGACGCGCCTTCCAGGTTTACGGTGTGCTGCCCTCGTACCGCGCGATGCTCGATCGTGAGGGAGCCGAGGGCCCTGCGGATGTGGCGCTGGCCGGTGATGAAGACGCGCTTGGTGAGCAGCTGCAGCGGCTGGCAGATGCTGGCGCGACAGATTTCGTCGCGGCACCGTATCCCGTGGGAGCCGACCGCGCCGCCTCCATAGCTCGGACCCGGGCGTTCCTAGCGACGTTCGCCACGGGTCATCCTGCATGACCGCTGAACTAGCGCAAGCGCTCGCGGCGCTCAGCACCGGGATCTACGTGCTCACTGTACGCGAGGGCGACCGGCGCCATGGGATGTCGTCGTCATGGGTCACGCAGGTTTCCGGCGATCCCGTCCTCCTGGTAGCCGCCGTCGGCCGGCGGCATTGGAGCCACGCGATCGTGGAGCGCACCGGCCGCTTCGCGCTCAACGTGCTCGGGCGCCGAGGCAAGCACCTCGAAGACTATTTCTTTTCGCCGGCCGCACGGCGTGCGGACAACCTCGACGGCATCGCCTGGGAGGATTCCCCTGAAGGGCTGCCATTCCTGCACGAGGCGATGCTGAACATCGGATGCAGCGTGCGTGCTATTCATGGGGCGGGCGACCACAGCCTGTTTGTCGCGTCGATCGATCGCACCGCCCAGCGTCACGTGGATCAACCGTTAACCTCGCAGGACTTGGCGTATGTTTATGTGGGCGAGGTCGTGCGCCGCCTTGTGCCGCAGGTGGGGCAGCGCTAACACCGCTTCTACGACAAACCGGCTCAAGAGAGGGATGATGGCGATTGCAAAGCGCGCGAGCACTAAGGGGAAGGGAAGGATTCGGAGCCTTAGTCGGAAGGGCAGCGAGACGGGCAAGGTCCTTCCGGTAACGGCTAAGACCGGCACTCCGCCTGAGCCGTCGGTCTGCGAGCGTTGCGGCGCCATCTTTTCGAGACGCACGTGGCGCCGCGATCGCAAAGTGACCGACGCCCTGCTGGCCGGCGCGAAGTGGACCGTCTGTCCGTCATGCGTCCAAGTTTCTGCAGGCGAATACTTCGGCCGAGTTGTCCTGCGTGGTGCGTATGTCGGTCCCAACGAAACCGCCATCCGCCAGCGCATCGACAACGTCGCCGCAAGGGCCGGCTTCACCCAGCCGCAGCGCCGGTTGGTCTCTGTGAGTCGGGTACGCGACGAGATCGAAGTCCTCACCACATCGCAGAAGCTTGCCCATCGCATCGTCCGCGAGCTCACGAAGGCGTTTCGCGGGAAGGCGTCATATGCCTGGTCAGACCGTGATGGGGCGCTGCTTGCGATCTGGGAGCGGACGGACGTTCCCGCGGTGGCGTCGACGCGTCGACGTGGGTGAAGCACCCCTTCGCAAGTTGCCTAGGCGTACAGGCCTGGGCTGATCGCATCACTGGGAAATTCTTCCCCACATAGCTACAGTTCCTGGGACCGTCCGTCCCATCTGAAAGCGCCTTCCGGCGTGCACACCGCCCACCGCCGGTTCCTCATTCGTGGCACCGGCCTTGCTCCGTGTTCAGGCGCGACAGCCAGGCAAGGACCGACCACCCTCCTCACGCGACAGTGGAATTCCCGGAGGGCGAAAGCACTGCGACGAGGTGTCGATATGATAGACGCGGCGGCAGGAGAACAATGGGCGCTCGTGCTCGCGGGTGGGGATGGGAGGCGCCTGCAGGGATTGACCCAGGCGATAACTGGAGTGCCGATCCCCAAACAGTACTGCCGCATTGTCGGGGAGCGCTCGCTCCTCGAAGCGACGCTGCTGCGTACTGCCCACCTCGTGCCGCGCGATCGCACCTTGGTCATCGTCAACCACGACCATCTCGACATTGCCCGCGAGCAATTGAGGACACTGCCGCCACTTAGTGTCTTGGTGCAGCCGCGCAACCGCGATACCGGTCCAGGGCTTCTGTACAGCCTGATTCATCTGGCGCGGCGCGCGCCCGACTCGACTATCGCGGTGTTTCCAAGTGATCACTATGTCGGCGATGACCACAAGTTCGTTGGCCACGTCCAGCGCGCGACTCAAATCGTCGCGGACGTTCCTGAGAAGATCGTCCTGCTCGGAATTCCACCGGACCGATGCGAGCCAAGCTACGGGTATGTCGAGCTCGGCCCGCCGTTAGGCCGCGCTGGAGAAGCCGGAGCGTTCCACGTCGCCGGGTTCCAAGAGAAGCCGACGGTGTCGCGCGCGCGGGCGATACTGGCGCGTGGTGGTTTGTGGAACTCGTTTGTGATGGTGTTCCGCTTGCAACGTCTGCTCGAGCTCGTGCGGCAGGTGTTGCCGGCTGAGTATGAGGAGATGCGCACGCTGCCCGCGCATCCGCGCGCAGCGGCCGCGCGCTACCGCGAGCTACGTCCATGGAACTTCTCGACGGCGGTTCTGGCCCGCATTTCCGAGCATCTGATCGTCTTGCGCGTCGAGAATGTGCCATGGAGCGATTGGGGGACACCGCAGGCCATCGCCCGCACATTCAAACTCCTGAAGCAGCGACCGCCGTGGGCGGCCCGTAAGCTGACACCTGTCGCCGCCTGACCGCGTCAATACGTCAAGGACGTCAGCTCGTTACCCGCCGCCTTGCTGAGGACCGCGACCGCCACATTGTAGTCGTGCACGGCGCGGAAGTAGTCGCTACTGGCCTCCGTGTAGGCGCCGAGCGCCTTGAACAGCTCTTCTGCCTCGCCGAGAGCGAGATCGAAATTGCTGACCGTCAGGATGAGTAGCCCGCGCCCGGCTTTCCTCCCTTCTTCCTCGATCTTGATCGTCTCACGCGCCTGGATCACATCGGAGTAGGCCTTGCGTATCTCCAATTGCAGGCCTGAGGTCGCGTCGCGCCGCTGGGCAGCGAGCCGATCCAAGTCGGCACGCGCCTCGTCGATCTTAGCGCTGGTGAGGAAGAAGTTGAGATCCCAATGAATGCCGACGACGCCCACGGGCTGGATGAAGTTGAAATCGTCGGAGGCGAACGGGTTCTTTTGCTCCGTGCGGTTATTGGCGTGAGCCCAACGGACTCCTGTGGACAGGAAGAAGGAGGGGTAGTAGCCCGCCTCCTCCAAATCGACTTTCGCAGACTGCGCGGCTAACCCGGTCTGGATCTGTCTCGCCTCCGGCCGCTGTTCGGGTCCCTGGGCGAGGTAGGTGTCGAGCGGATCGATGGTGGCTTCAACCGGCAACAACTTGCGGTCGGTAATGTCGAAAGGGCCATCGGCGCCGACGCCGATGACGCGGGCCAACGCACTCCGTGTCAGGCCAACCGAGGCGTCCACTTCGACGACGCCTTTGGCGAACCGTGCGCGGCCCGTCTTGAGCTTCAGCAAGTCGAGCTCGGTGACCGCGCTGGACCCACTATCGAGGCGCTCCTGTGTCTTCTTGAGCGCCTTCTCCATCGTGTCGAGCATGTCGTGCAGTACGCCGGACAGCTGCCGCGCCAGCAGCAGCCCGTAGTACAGCTGTTTTGTGGACAGGATGACCTCAGCACGCTTGCTGTCCGTGCGCGCACGCTCGCTCTCCAGTCCTTCCTGCGCTGCTTTGAGGGCGGCATCCAGCTTGCCGAAGGTCCACAGGGGAATGTTGATGCTCAGGTCGAGCCGCGTGAATGGACCGAGCCCAGAGAAAACCGCATTCTTGTTGTCGGGTGAGAACACCGGATTCCCGCGTGCCTCATTCACGAAGCCCAACACTTGATTGTACTCACTCTGCCCGTAGCGTCCCGCCTTGGCTTCCCCAAGACGAGCGCGTGCGCCCGCCAGATCGGCAGCCGCAGCGGCGAGATCCGGGCTATTGGTCAGCGCCGCTCGGATGCAGGCGGCCAGATCATACTCCGGAGGCTCCGAGGCCACGACGACATGGCCGCTCACCAGCAGCAGGAGTCCAGCCAGCAAAACGTGCGTTCCCATTACCATCTCCTCCGTGCACTGTCCGTGGTCACGCTGCGCCAATCTCGGCTCACAATGCGGCCCCGCATAGAAACCGCGGCCAGTGGTCTGGCATCTGTTTGGGCATGAGTGCCTTCCGCGCTCGGCTGAGGAAAGCGGCTCCAGGCCTTCCTAAGGTCAAACAAATCTGCTTCATACTGCGTTCATAGGCTGTGGGGGTTCGACGGGGCAGATGAGCACTTCCAACGTTAGCGTTCTTCCTCGATCTTCGGTGCCGCCGGCTCCGATACTACATCCCGCGCCCGAGCGCACGGGGCCCACGGCGCTACGGGTGGAAGCCCTGCACAAACGCTACGGTGCGATCGAGGCGGTCGCGGGGATTTCCTTCGAGATCAACGAGGGCGAGGTGTTTGGCCTGTTGGGTCCGAATGGAGCCGGCAAGACGACGACGATCTCCGTCGTCGCTACACAGCTGCGTCCAACGTCCGGCGATGCCATCGTCTTCGGCCACAGCGTGCGGACCGACGTCACCTCCGTGCGCCGCATGATTGGGGTGGTGCCGCAGGAAATCGCGCTCTACCCGAAATTGACCGCCGCCGAGAACATTCGGTTCTTCGGACGTATGTACGGTGTCGCCAAGGCGGAGCTGGAAGAACGTCTCGATGGGCTCCTCAAGTTGGTGGGTTTGGAAGGCCGCCGGGATGACTACGTCGACAGCTTCTCCGGCGGGATGAAGCGGCGTCTCAACATGGCGGTCAGCTTGGTACACCGGCCGCGGCTCGTGCTCCTCGACGAGCCGACCGCGGGCGTGGACCCGCACTCACGCGAGCACATCTTTCAGATCGTTCGCGGCCTGCGCGACGAAGGCACCGCCATCGTGTACACCACCCACTACATGGAGGAGGCGGAGCGCCTCTGTGATCGCCTCGGCATCATGGATGAGGGCAAGATCATCGCCATGGGGACATTGGACGATCTCATCACGCAGCTCGGTTGCGCCGAGATCATCCAGGTGCGCGGCCTGCCGCCGACGGCGGATCTCAGTCGCTTGCAGACGTCGGCGGGAGTGTGCCGGGTCGAGTCGCACGATGGGGTGACCCGGGTGTTCGTCACCAGTGCCGCACGGGCGCTGGCGCCGCTGAATCAAGCGATCAGTCGGTATGCCGATCAGGTCTCGGTCGAGATCACACCGTTGAGCCTGGAGGCGCTCTTCCTGCAGTTGACCGGCAAGGAGTTGCGCGACTGAGATGCGTCGCCTGCTGGTGAGTGGCGCCGCATGGCTGTGCCTGAATGGTGTGGCGTGGGCCACGACGCCGCTCGAATATACGCGCACCACCCTTGAGCACACCCAAGCCATCGTCGACAGCACCCGCACGCACGACGAGAAGCTGGCGGCGCTGTCGACGCTGCTCAAGAACTTCCTCGACACAGATACGATGGGCAAGGGCGCGCTCGACCAGCACTGGTCGCAGCTCTCCGCTGCGCAGCAGAAAGAGTTCCTGTCGCTGTTCCGTGAGCTCTTCCAGCGCACATACGTCCAGAAACTGCTCCTTTTCGAGCGGCCCGATTTTGCGTACGTGGGTGAGGAACAGCTCGGCCACGGCTTGGCACGGGTCGACACCAAGATCATCACGCCGCGCGACGAGTTTGCCGTGACCTACCAGATGCGCGCCGAGGGCGATCGCTGGCTGGCGACGGACATCAAGATCGAAGACCTCAGCCTGACGACAAACTTCCGCCGCCAGCTCGACCGCCTGCTGGCGAAGTCGTCGGTGGAGGAAGTGCTCGGGCGGATGCGCAAGAAGTACGGTCCCAACGGCAAGGGTGCAGAGGACGACCTGTGAAGCTGCTGCGCATCATGCTGAAGGATCTGCGGCTCATCGGCCGTGATCGCTCGGCGCTCGTCTTCCTCCTGCTGGTGCCGATGGTCATCATCCTGGTCGTCGCGGAAACACAGTCCGGTGAAGGCAGCCAAAGCATTTTGTTCCCGGTCGTAAATGAAGACCAGGGCCCGGTAGCCAATGCGCTCATCAAAGTATTTCGCGATCACTTGACCGTGACCGAGGTGGACCGGGCAACCGCTGAGCGCCTGGTCGCAGTCGAGAACAAGGCGCCGGCGCTCTTGGTGCTGCCCGCAGGGATGAGCAAGCGCTACCTCACGGAGAAACCGTCGACCATCGAGCTCCTGACCGACCCGGCACAGTGGACGGAATTGCAGGCCATCAAGGTGATCATGCTGCTCGCCGATCGCGAAGCGTCGTCGCTGGGCGATCCGTTCGGCGAGGAGCTGCTCGACCTTCAGGAGCGGAGCCTGACCGGGAAACGACTGAAGTTCACCTCGCTCGAGCAGAACGTGCCGGGTTTCTCCGTGATGTTCGTGTTGCTCAACCTGATCCTGAGTGTGTCGTTTGGCCTGCGCGACGAGGAAGCCTGGGGGACGAGCGACCGCCTGTCGGTGACGCCGGTGTCTCGGGCCACCATTCTGGGTGGCAAATTGCTGGCCCGTCTGGTGATCGGCACGGCTCAGCTGCTGATCCTGCTGCTCTTCGGCCACTTCACCTACGGGCTGACGCTCGGCCATTCGCCGCTCACGCTCTTCCTGGTGGCCGCCGCCATCGTCTTCTCGATGGCCTGCTTCAGCGTTATCATCGCGGCCGTCGCCCGCACGCGGGAGCAGATCATTCCCGTTGGTTTGTCCGCCGTGTTCGTGCTGGCCGCACTCGGCGGGTGTTGGTGGCCTTTCTACGAGCAGCCCAAATGGATGCAGACCATCGCGCAAGGGGTGATGACGACCTGGTCGATGTTTGCGATTCACGATGTGATGCTACGCGACAAGACCTTCCTGCAGATCGTGCCTGAGTTGGTCTTTTTGGTGAGCTACGGCGTCGTCTCATTTTGGATCGGCTTGTGGATGTTCCGCTACGCAGAGACGTGATGGCGACGACCGATCGCCAGTTCGGAGCGGTCACAGTCCTGGTCGGCGAGGAGAACGGTAAGTATCCACACGGCAACTCACTGCGGATTTGCGGGCGCGAAGCCACTGCGGTCATCGATCCGTCGCTCAGCGTTGTGGCGCGGGCCGACGAGTTGCGGGACGGTGCCGACCTCGTCATCCAGAGCCACGTGCACGAGGATCACGTGGCGGGTGTGCACCTCTTTCCGCAAGCCAAGGTGTATGCGCACCGCGAGGATGCCGCCGGGTTGCACAGCCTCGATGGGCTGATGGCGATCTACGGCTACGCCGACGCTGACGCGGCGATGCGGCACGTCGTACTGCAACAGTTTCACTACGTGGCGCGGCCGGATACCCACAGCTTCGAGGACGGCGAGGTGTTCCCGCTCGGCGGGACGCAAATCCGCGTGATCCATACCCCCGGACACACCCGCGGCCACTGTGTGCTGCTTGCCGAACCGGAAGGCGTGCTGTTCCTCGGCGATATCGATCTCACCGGTTTCGGGCCGTACTACGGCGACGCGTGGTCCAATCTGGAGGACTTCGAGCGTTCGCTGCAGCGCGTCCGCGAGATCGAGGCGCGCGTGTGGGTGTCGTTCCATCACGCCGGCGTCATCGACGATCGAGACACCTTCCTCGCCAAGCTCGATCGCTTCGTAGCCCGCATCGCCGAACGCGAGGCGGCGTTGCTGGAATTTCTGTCGGAGCCGCGTAGCATGATCGATCTGGTGCGCCACCGCTTTCTGTATCGGCCACACGTTGATCTACCGTTCATCGATGCCGTGGAACGCCGCACCATTGAGCAGCATCTCGCCCGGTTGCTGCAACGCGCGCAGGTGGAACGCAGCGACTTCGATCTGTATCGGCGCGTCAACGACTAGGTGACACTATGCCCACGGGTTGAGGTCGAGGGCCAGGAACAACAACACCAACAGGAGCAGCTGGACGATCCACCCGATGACGCACACGGCAATAGCCCGCCAGATACCAGTGTAGTCGAGCTCCCGACGTACGGCGATGACCATCGCCACCAGCATCCACAGGCCAGAGACCAAGGAGACGATTTGGTTCCAGCCGGGAATGATTCCCAAGACGCGGATCAGTCCGGGGGAGCTGGAGAAGCCGATAGCGCGCAGGAGCTCAACCAGATTGGCCTTGGTCTGCAGCTCCGGTAGCAGACGCGTGCCGATGAAGTAGGTAAGGTATGCCCAAACGAACCATCCGAGGAATGTGCCGCCCGTGAATACGATGATGCCCGGGAAGCCACCCTGGGCGAAGTTACCTACCCCAGCGGCGATGCTGGACAGCGCTACCACAGTTGTTGCTTGGGCCATGGTATTGTTGCCCGCCGCCTTTCTCAGCGTCTCATCTACATGAAGCAATCCGCATCCCAGTAGAAGACGTAGACCAAGGGCCTTCCAATATGAGAGTCTCCGAGTCGGAAGGTATGACTCAGTCTCTAACGGTTTCTCGGGCATTGAAGGCGAATCTTGGGAGGGCTGCTTCTCGGATGCAGGAGGTGCTGTCTTCAGCGGCAGGTGTTCAATCCCGGGAGGACTCTTCGGGACTCCTTCCGAAGGTGCCCTAGTGTTGCGGACTTGAAGCTCCTCGAGTGCAGCAGGCCCCGCTGGCTGAGGGGGCTGATCGATATGCAGCGTTCTCAACAGCAGCGAGAAGCCCGTACTGTAACTGGTGGTGAAGTCAATATTGTGCACGCGCCGGAGCCGATATGGAAGATCGCAAAGGAGGAGGAGTATCGGCACAACCAGTTTCCCCTCGTCCAGCGCGTAGGACACTTCATCCATCACGTTGTTGGAGGCCAACGCATCGGGAGAAAGAACCGCTATCATGCCCTGGCAGGCCTCCAACGCTCCCTGGACCGCGCGATCCCAAAGCTGCCCGCCAAGGATATCCAATTGATCGAGCCATAGATTCACGCCGACCTTCCGCAGATCTGTAGCCAGCCTCAGAACAAACTCCGAATCTTTTCGAGCATAGCTAAAGAAGTATTTGATCTCTTCCATAGGACCCTGGTTCCCCCATGCTCTTCGCATCTTTACGTATCATCAGTAGCGTCACCGATTCGTCTATCATCATTTCATCGCACAATGCGACGGTGCTGGAGCTCAAAGTGGTGTCCTAGGACACCACCGAGCCCAACGCCTTGCGTTTCATCTACCCTCCGCCGCAGGTATGGTCCGCGCGAGGCGCAGACGGCGCGCCGCCGGAGGGCGGACAAGCGTCGCTGAACGGAACCCGTGCTAACGGACGCTCACTCACTGCGGGTTGTATTCGCGACAGTTGTGAGCGGGCGGGAATGTCGCGCCGCCGCCGAGCGTGCCTGGACAGCCACGAGAGAGCGGCACTACATCGGTGGTTTTGGTTCGCCGAGCGTCAGGAGCAGTAACAGCACGAGAAGAACCTGAACCATCCATCCGATGGCAACAATGGTGACAGCGCGCCAGGTGCTGGTGTAATCCAGCGCCTGACGCACGGCGACGATCATTGACACGATCATCCAGAACTCGGCAACCCAGAAGACGAGTCCGTGCAAGCTCGGAACGATTCTGAGTATGCGGATGAGTCCCGGCGAGCTGGAGAAACCAATCGTGCGCAGCAACTCACCCAGATCGGCCTTTGTCTGAGGCTCCGCAAGGAGCCGTGTGCCGATGAAGTAACTGAAGTACGCCCACATGTACCAGCCGAGGAACGTGCCGAGCGTGATGGTGATGATGCCAAGGACGCCACCCCGGGAGAAGGTACCGATGCCGGCGGCGACGCTCGACAACACGACAACCGTGGTCGCCTGGCCCATCGTGTTCTTGTCGGCCTCGACTTCCTCGTAGAGGTTCACGTCCAGCCGTGCCGCACGAATCATCCGTTCGGTAAGCGCACTCATCTCCCCCCCTCCTTGCTCGCACTCCGCAGGTGCGGGCAGAGACTAGCATCATGCAGAGTCAGAACAACACGCCGCGCACCGCGTGGGCTAGCGCAGCGCACGCAGTTGGTCACGGTCGCGCTGCGGCCGCCAGTTGAGCAGCATCACACGTGCGCCGAACGCCGCGGTAAAACGCACCAGGCTCACGGATCCGGGCGTCACTTCCATGCGGCGGTACGCCGCAAGTGGCATCGCGAGGTAGTGGGCCAACAGAATACGCAGCGGATCGCCATGTGACACCACAACCATCGTGTCTTCGCTTTTGGCCCGGAGGGCTTCGATGCAGCTTACGACGCGTTGGTGGACCGTCACGCCCGGCTCGAACGCGTCACATACATAGGTCGGATCGGCAAGGTACGCCGTAACCTCGGGATCATCCCGCAGATCGTTCCAGGACATTCCCTGCCAGCGGCCGAGCTGCACTTCCGCCAGTGCGTCTTCAGTGCGCACCGGGAGCTGGTGCATCGCCGCGATGGCTGCAGCGGTCTGTTGCGTCCGGCGCTGCGGACTCGAGACGACAGCGCGTACCGGCAGGTCACGCAACGTCTCCGCCACCGCATGTGCTTGCTCGTGGCCGCGCGCGTTCAGCTCGATCTCCGAGCGGCCCATCAAGCGACCCTGCTCGTTCCAGTCGGTGACGCCGTGGCGAACGAGGATGAGATCCACGTCCGCCTCAGGAGCAGGTCGAGATGCCGCCGTCGACCGGAATCACCGCGCCGGTCACATACGCACCGGCGCGCGAGGCTAGGTAGAGGGTAATGCCGGCCATGTCCTCGGGTTCGCCGATACGGCCGAGAGGACAGCTCGCGACAATTGCGTCTTTGAAGCGCTCCAACGTCACGGCCATCATCTTGCTCTCGAACGGTCCCGGCGCGACGGCATTGACCGTGATGCCACGCGGTGCCAACGTCCGCGCCAGCACGCGCGTCATGTGATGCACCGATGCTTTGCTCGCCGAGTAGGCGTAGGTTTCGAGCAGCGGCGGCTTGATGCCGTCGATCGAGCCGATGTTGATGACGCGCGCCGGGTTGCCCGGCTGTGCACCCTTTTCGAGGGCGGGCGTCAGCTCGCGGGTCAGGAAGAAGATCGACTTGACGTTGAGCTCGAAAACCTTGTCCCATGCCGACTCCGGGTACTCGGCGTACGGTGCACCCCAGTTGGCACCGGCGTTGTTCACCAGCACGTTGAGCGCCGGCTCGCGACGCGTCACCTCGGCGGCCAGATGTTTGACGCCCGCCTCGGTGCCGAGGTCGGCCGGAATCGAGACGCACGTACCCAAGCGCGACAGATCGGCGGCGACGCGGTCGCAGACGTCGGCCTTGCGCGAAGAGATGTACACGATTGCTCCCGCCTCGACGAAACCGCGAGCGATCATCAACCCGATCCCGCGAGAGCCTCCGGTGACGACGACGCTCTTACCGACGACTGAAAACAAATCACGCACGACCCTTCCTCCTCACGCCTCTAACGTGTCCCGGAACAGTTTGTGGGTGGCCTCGATGTGCTCGTCCAAGGTGTCGACGGTCCACGACGCCGTGGAGATCGGCGGATGCACAACGATCTCGACAGTTGCCGGCCGCACAACATACGCATGCTTCGGCAACGCGTCGAGCGAGTTGCGCAGCACGATCGGCACGATGGGAACGCGTGCGGCCAAGGCCAAATGAAACGCGCCCTTCTTGAAGCGGCCGAGGCGGGGGGTTGGGCTGCGCGTTCCTTCCGGTGCGATGGCGATCGACAGGCCTTGGCGGAGAGCATCGACCGCCGGTTGCAACGCCTGGATGGCGCGCTCACGATCGAAGCGATCGATGAAGACCGTTCCGGCCATGGCGAACGCCGGACCGAAGATCGGATTCAATCGCACTTCCTGTTTGGCGATGCCGATGATGTCGCGCCTCAGCAGCTTGCAAAGCAGCATCATGTCGATGCCGCTCTGGTGGTTGAAGATGAAGACGGCGGGACGGTGCGACCACAGGTGCTGCTCGCCCGTGACCTGCATATCTACCCCGGCCAGCGCGGTGCCCAACTCGCCCCAAGTGGCCATGGCCAGGTTCACAGCGGCGCGCTGACTACGGTTGAAGATGCCGGCGGGTAGACCGACCAGCAGGGACGGCACGAGGCTGCCAACCGCCAGCGATGTGCGGACGATCTCGGTCACCCCGGGCGTGCCACGGCTGGTGAAGCGGCGCACGGGCCACCCCCGACTGGTGGCGATCTCCAGGAGCCGGCGGTTCGGATTCGTCGGCCGCGGCCGGCCGACGAGCTCCAGCAGAGGCAGATCCTCGTCGCTGTCGGTGTAGAAGTAGCTCTTCGGTAGACTGACGCGGTGCTTGCGTGCCAGCGCGCGAGCGGCTTGAGCTTTGCCTTGGCCGTAGCACGTCGGCCGGATGACATCACCGGTGAAGCGCCCGCCATGGACCTCCAGCCGCGTGCACAGGACGTGCGGAATCTCCATCTCGCGAGCCAGCGGTTCGATCTGATAACGCGTTGCCGCCGACACGATGGCGACGGTGTGTCCTTTGCGCTGGTGCGCTTGCACTAGCGCGCGCGACTCGGGATAGATCTCGGTCGCGAGCCGTTCGTGAAAGATACGTTCGCCGATGGCCGCGAAGTCGGCTTCGCTGCGCCCTCGGAGCATGCCAACGGTGCCCGTCACAAAGCCAGAAAAGCCGACTTGCCCGAGTTGGAAACGCACTGCCGTGCTCAACGCCCCCGCCAAGTCAGACGGGCTGACCAGGCCGTTCCCCAGTCCGTCGCGCAAGAACTGGAAAGCGGAGAAGCCGGCGATCAACGTGCGATCGACATCGAAGAACGCACCGATGCGCGGACCATCAGGCCCAGCATCGATCTCACGCGTGAGCTGACTGTGTAGCGACATTGCTCTCTTGGTCGACCGGTCACTGGTTGCTGGTTCCTATTGCGCCCGGCGGCCGGTGACAACCCAGGCAGCGGCCTGCATGCGCACGCCCTCCGGTGTCACGTACGGTTGCAACGCTGTCCGAACCGAGGCGACGATTGCATCGAGCACTCCAGGGCCGGCCGCCGCCTGGCGCAAAGCAGCGCCCGTCGGCCCCATCTGGAGAAGAAAATCCACGGTCTGGTCCAGGTCGGCACCACCGGCCACGGTGACCGTGTCGTTCAGTTCTTCAAAAGCGAGATCGACAAACCCGGCACGTGACAGGATGCCGCGCACGCGCTCGACGTCCGCGAACGCGAAGGGACCCGGGGCGTCGGGATTCGTGGGCAACGGAATCGTGATGTGCTGCGCTGCAGCGGCAACCGGCACGAACATCCAAGGGTTGAGGTGCACGGCTTGCCACGCGACGAATGCGAGTCGTCCCCCAACTCGCAGCCCGGTTCGCAGGTTGGCGAACGCGGCAGTCGGATCCGCAAAGAACATGACGCCGAAGCGGGAGAAGACGACGTCGAAGCTCTGCGGCGCAAACGCGTAGGTCTGCGCGTCGGCATTCTCGAAGCGCACATTTAGGGTGCGCGCCTGCGCGGCCATTTGCCGCGCGCGTTCGAGCATGACGTTGGAGATGTCGATGCCAGTTGCGGTCCCCGATGGCCCCACGCGCCGCGCCAGCTCCAACGTCGTCGCGCCGCACCCGCAGCCCACGTCGAGCACACGTTCACCGGCGGCAATCTGCGCACGGTCCATGGCATGCAGCCCGAGTGGACGGATCTGCGCGTCGACCAGATCGTGCAGCGCCACCCACTTGGGTCCACTCGTCTCGTTCCAGTACTGGATCTGCTCAGCGTTGGGGCCAGCGTACGGGAGTGACTTGCCTGATGTGTCCATCGTTCGGTTATCGCAACCGGCCGCGACCGGGTCAACAACGCGGGCTGCCGGCCGCGTTTGCCGAAACCGGGTCTTCTGTTACAAACCGCGAAGGGCGCGTCATGGGAACGGATCGACTGATCGAATCGGTGAACCCGGCGAGTGGAGACGTGCTGCGGCGGTTCGAGGCGGCGAGCGCGACGGAGATCGAGAGCGCACTCAGCGAGGCGCACGCCACCTTCCGGCGCTGGCGCATCACCCCTTTCGGCGAACGCGCCGAGCGGATGCGCAACGCCGCCGCATTGTTGCGGCAGGAGCAG
>JBGQHM010000019.1:0-34389 GCA_041497995.1 Binatia bacterium
GCCGGACTCTGTGCTGCACAGTTTGATCAGCCTGCACTGCCAAACCGGCGGCACTTCAACCGATCTCTTGCACCAGATCGTGCGGCTGCGCCGTCCCCCGTCGGCCTTCCCGCACGCGAACGGCGTGCTGGGCAATCTCTCCCAGGCGGACCTGAGCAGCATCACGGCCCACATCGAGCAGAAAAGCTACTACGTTTTTCCGCAGTTGCTCCCCGCGGAAATATGCGATCGTTTGATGGAGTTCGCAGAACACACAGAGTCTGCTCCGTATCCAGCGCGCGCCGGTCTATGCCCTCGTGCGATCTACAATCGAAAAGAGCCGGTTGCCGAGGGGTTCAAGTTCGACGAGCAGTCCCTGCTGGAGAACCATCAGGTTCAGAGCTTGGTCGGTGATTTCTCCATTCTTTCCCTGGCGCAGCGCTATCTCGGTTCGCAGCCAGTCTCCACCATCACGACAATGTGGTGGAGCACGTCGGCGAAATTCTGCGATGAGGCGCAATCGCAGCTGGCCCAGATGTACCACTTCGACATGGACCATCTGAAGTGGATCAAGATCTTCTTCTATTTGACCGATGTGACCTCAGCCAATGGACCGCACATGATTGTGGCGGGCTCGCACCGGCGAGGGGCGCAGCCAAGCGCTCTCTTACGCCGCGGATACGTTCGAATCTCGGACGACGAGATGAAACAGTACTATCCACCCGAGGCATTCGTCGAGCTCACCGGACCACGCGGCACCATCTTCGCGGCGGACACGCGCGCTTTTCACAAGGGCAAGGTTCCTGAATCGGGCGATCGACTGGTCTTGCAGCTCGAGTTCAGTGACGCACTGTTTGGCGGCGTGCACGGCAGTCCGCCGTTGCCAACACACTGCAGTCGGACATTGCTGGATGTTGCCGACCGTTACCCTCGGATCTACGCCAGGTTTCAACGATGATCGGAACTTTCGGGCAGATGCCCAGAGCTTCGGCCCGCGCGGTGGTTCGACACCTGCGAGGTCTCTCTTGGCGGTGGCAACGGCGCGGAGTGTGGGCGCGCATGGCGCAACCGGTCGCCGTGCCCGACGTGCCGGCGGAAGGCGGAGTTGTGCTCTTCTTCGCTCCGGAAGCCGGCATCACTCCACACTTCGCTGCGCAATGTATCATGGCAAAGGCCCTCAAGGAGCTGGGGCATCGCGTGCTCTTCGTGCGCTGCTTCGAGCTGTTTGAGCGCTGCCCGGTGATGGACATGTACCGGCTTCCACATGACGCAGCGCCCGGTGCCAAGACGGATATCTGTCTGCGATGCGGTGCCGCCTCGCTCTCCATGTTGGACGCGTATGGACTCGATGCCGTCGATCTTCGCAGCTTCCTGACTCCAGAGCTCCAGTCGCGAGTGGGCAACGCCTTGCAGGAACTTCCGGCGGACTGGCGTGAGTTCTATTTTGATTCGATTGCCTTCGGGCGGCTGGCCGCCGTCGATCTCATCTACGCTACCAAGATCTTGAATATCGACGCGCCTGACAGCTCGACGCGGGATGCGTGGCACCAATACATCGAGAGTAGCCTCCTCGCCTACCTGCTCGTCGATCAACTCTGCGCGCGGATACCGGTCAAAGCGCTGGTTCACTTCAACGACTACGCTCTCATGCTGAGTGGCCGGCTGGCAGCACGGAAGCACAATATTCCGAGCGTCAGTACGACACTGGCTTCACACGTCAATATCGACCGGCGCCGCTATCTGATCCTGCCAACGACGGCGCGCGCGTATGCCGACGTGCAGATCGCGCAATGGCCGGTGTGGCGGGAGCTGTCGCTCACTGCATCTCAAGTCAAGGCGATCGCTGACGATCTCTTGGTGCGCCTCGGCGCGCAGGGGTCGCACCTGTACTCGCCAGCGAAGACCTTCGACCACGTCAGCGTCCGTGCGAAGCTCAATCTGTCTACCGACAAGCGGTTGCTGGTGGCGTACACCAGTAGCCTCGACGAAGCACACGCCTCACAGATGGCGCGAGAAGGGCTCAATCTTGCGATCCGGAGGTGCGCACAACCCTTCGCTGATCAGATTAAGTGGCTCACGGCGCTGACGCGTTTCGTCGAGGCACGCGACGATGTTCAGCTCGTCGTGCGTATTCACCCACGCGAGGGCGCAAACAAACGCGAGTCCGTCGTCTCTCAGCACCTGCATCACCTGCAGGCCGCCTTTGACCGCCCATATGAGCGCTGCCGCTTCGTCTGGCCCGCCGACCCGATATCCAGCTACGACCTCGCAGAGGCCGCCGACCTGGTGCTGACCAGCTGGAGTACCATCGGCGTCGAGCTCGCTCGCCTCGGGGCTCCGGTGCTGGCATCGACTCGCGGCGTTGGTGTGTTCCCACAGGATGACTTCCTGCAAGGAGAGGAAACGCGGCAGGCATATTTCGAGACACTCGAATCACTGCTGACGTCGTCGGTGTCTCTCGAACGCATCGCCCACGCCTTTCGCTGGTACAATCTCCTCCATCTTGGCAACTCTCTTGATCTGAGCGATGTCGTGCCGGCCTCGAATTTCGAGGGACTGCCGCCCTTCAAAATGCCGCGCGAGGCGCGGGCTATCGAAGATATCATCGTGAAAGGCGCCGATGTCCTCGAGCTCAACCTGGCGCGTCAGCGCGCCGCACAACACGCCGACGCGGGTGAGGAGGAAGGCCAGGCGCTGCAACGGCAGCTCCGGCGCATCATTCATTTCTTGCACACCGGGGCGGATCTGAGCACGGACTTCACGCTGCGCTTCGCCGCAGTGGCCGCCGATCCGGAGAAGATGCTGCAGCAGTTGCGCGCGGAAGGAGACGCAACGGGGACGCACGTACTGGTCGTGCATCGATCGCACACGTTCTACTCGGACGGGCGGAACACCTACAGGCGCTACTCACCCATGTGCGCCCGGCTAGCGCCTCTGTGCACCCAAGAGGGCGTGTCGGCGGCCGCCGCACAGCGGCCGCCATCCACAACCGGCGCCTTGAACACGGGTCTGCAGTGACTTGAACCGCGTGGGATCGGATGGTTGTCTCAGAGGGCCTGGGCGCCCGAGCACGAGCGGTCGTCAGGGGCTGGGTATCCGCTGCCGCGGATATACGCAATGAAGAGCGCACGCTCCTGCGCTTCATCAGCGCGCTGCAGCTGCGACCCGGTGATAAGATATTGGATGTCGGGTGCGGATACGGAAGCAAGCTCCGCTTGCTGCGAGCCCGTGGATTCGATGTGGTCGGCGTCGAAGCGAACGCCGCGCTCGCGAAAGCCAACACCGATGCAGGCTTCAGAGTTTTGACCCGCGACGAATTTCAGCAGACTGCTGATATGTACGACGTGCTGCTCATGTCCCACGTCATTGAGCACTTCAGCCCCGAGCGTTTGCTCGAATTCATGGACGAGTATCTCGATCGCCTGAAGCCCGGCGGCCACCTCCTCATCGCCACACCGCTGCACTCACGCTACTTCCACGACGACTTCGATCACGTCCGGCCCTACCATCCAGCCGGCGTTACGATGGTGTTCGGTTCGCGGGATGGGCAGGTTCAATACTACGGACGCAACCGCATCACGCTGGACGATCTGTGGTTCCGCCGCTCCCCGTGGCGACTCAACTTCTTCCGTGGCCTCTACCTCAGGAAGTACTCGCAGCTTCCTGCCCTGCTCAACGTCGCCTTCGCACTGCTGTTCCGGCTGAGTGGTGGCCTGCTTGGCCAGACGGACGGCTGGGTTGCCGCCTTCCGGAAAGAGCATGGTCTGCACAGCAGCGATGGGCTCCGCTCCGGCACCCAACGATAACGCATGCGTTTCTTGATCCTCAACACGGACTATCCGAAGTTCCTCCAGTCGCTGTACGCACAGCATCGTGGCCTTGAGAACCAGACGTATGACGAGCAAATGCGCGTGCGCAACGACAGTCTGTTTGGCAGCGCCGACTTCTACTCCAGCAATCTGCGCAAACTGGGCCACGAGGCCTGGGACATCCATGCGGACAACCAGTTCCTGCAGCGCGCCTGGCTGCGGGAGCATGGACTCCCCATCGAAGGTCTGCCGCCCGCGGCCGCGCGTCGACGCGACCCTGTGCAACACGCGCGCGAGCTACTCGATCGCACGCCGCTGCGACATCTGAAGCCCTTGCTCCGCCCGCTCGCCGGCACCTTCCAGAAACAACCTGCTTGGATTCGCGAAACGCTGGCGGCACAGATCAAGTACTACAAGCCCGACGTCTTGTGGAATCAGGTGATCGGATGGGTCAGCAGCGGCTTCTTGAAAGAGATGAAATCCTACGTGCGCGTCGTCGTTGGGCAGCACGCGGCAACTCGTCTACCGGAAGCCGAAGACTTTAGCTGCTACGATCTCGCGGTGTCCTCCTTCGCTCCAACCGTAGAATACTTGCGCCAGAAGGGCCTGCGCACCCACTTGAACCGGTTGGGATTCGAGCCCAGCGTGCTCGCCCGTCTCGCCGCCAGCGAGCAACGGCACGAGCTGTCATTCATCGGCAGCTTCATGCCCGTGCACACCAGCAGGACCGAACTGCTCGATGCGTTGTGCGGACAGTTTCCCCAGCTGAACATCTGGGGGCCGGATGTCGATCACCTGCCGCCAATGTCCAACGTACGAACGCACTACGTCGGCCCGGCGTGGGGCCGGTCCATGTTTCAGATCCTGCGCGACTCGAAGATCACCCTGAATCATCACGGCAATGTTCCACCCTACGCCAACAACATGCGTCTCTACGAGGCGACGGGTGTCGGCACGTTGCTGATCACCGACTGGAAGGAGAACTTGCACGAGCTCTTCGAACCCGGCAAGGAAGTGGCTGCCTACCGGACGCCCGCGGAGTGTGCAGAGCTGATTCGCCATTTCCTGGAGCACCACGTTGAACGCGAGGCGATCGCACATGCCGGCCAGCAGCGCACGCTGCGCGAGCATACGTACTATCACCGCATGCAGGAGTTCGTAGACATTGTCCGCCAGTACGTTTAGTCCCAGGTCGCAGGTCTGAGGCGAGCGGTAGCGCGGTGATTCCAGAAGTAGGAGCAGGAGCGGCGTAGAGTGAATCGGTTGTCGATCACGGAGCTTGGCAGGAGCGCCTTCGGATTCGTCGCACACCTGCAGCAAGCAGCCATCGATGCGCGCGACCAGCTGGCTCTGCGGAGCTACCTGAAATCGGACCGACGCCCGTGGCGCGCGGGCTATGGGGTCTTCCGCAACCGGTACCTGAGAGATGTCCTGCACGATTCCGCCAAGCTCGATCTCTTTCACGAACCACGGTCACTGCCGGCGGGCTACGGCTACCGGCTCGACGCGCGCGTCGTCGAGATACCGTGGGTCCTGGTGCGCCTCGGCAACCACGCAGCTCGCGTACTCGATGCAGGCTCTGCGCTCAATTCGGAGTTCGTTCTCACCTCACCGCCCTTGGCCAACAAGCGAATGTCCATCGTGACCTTGGCGCCGGAGCCCGAATGTCACTATCGGCTTGGCATCTCATATGTGTTCGGCGACCTCCGTCGCCTCGACTTCCGTGATGAGCTCTTCGACGCCGTAGTCTGCATCTCGACCATCGAGCATGTCGGAATGAACAACGCTCTCTACGCCGGCGAGTCTGACACCGCCAAGCGGGGAGACAGCAGAGAGTTCTTGGTCGCTGTGCAGGAAATGAAGAGGATCTTGCAGCCTCATGGGAAGCTGTTCATCACCTTCCCGTTCGGTTGCTATGAAGATCACGGGTGGTTCCAGCAGTTCGATGCGCCACGCGTCGATGCACTCGTGCAGGGCTTCTCCCCGAGCACTGTGGCCGAGACGATCTTTAAGTACGAACCGAGCGGCTGGACCCTCAGCAATCGCGCCGCCTGCGCGCAGTGCCAGTTCTTCGATGTCCGAGCGAGCAAGTACTTTGATCCCCTCTCGACCGTTGAATACCCTGAGGACTATCCCGCCGGTGAGCGCGCCCTAGCTTGCCTGGAGCTCACAAAGTAAGTCGCGGCTGCCTAGGGCACATTGCCGGACGCGATTGCGAATGCTCCACATACCACAGCCGTCGGACATGGAAGCGGAAGGACAGACGAAATGGACGTGAGGGGTGCGCCGACCCGCCTCTTGAGCCCGGGGCTCAAGCAACGGCTGCGGAGATTGCTGTACGTAGCGGACCGCGTCGTAGGGGGTGGACAACTCAGGGAGCGCGCATTGCTGGCGCTTCTCGGACACCACTACGCGAGCAAGTTCCGACGCGAGTGGCAATGGAGCGAGGAGCCGCCACACTTCTACGACCAACGGATCGGCATCTTTGAGTTTGCAACCGGCGAGCGCGGGCGCGGCCCCTACCCGTTCTACCGCGGCTTCTTCGCGTCGGAAGTGATTCGCCCCGGTGATTCTCTGCTCGACATCGGCTGTGGTGATGGCTTCTTCACGCGACGTTTCTTTAGCGAACGGTGCGGCCACATCGATGCGCTCGACGTCGAGCCCAGCGCCATCGAGGCAGCCACCGCTCGCAACCGCGCCGCCAACATCACCTACCATCTCCTCGATGGCATCGCGCAGCCGTTTCCGCGGGAAAGCTACGACGTCATCGTGCTCGACGGAGCGCTCGGGCATCTGCCGCCGGACACCACCGCACGACTGCTCGAGAAGATCTCTCGATCGCTCGCTGCTCAAGGCGTGTTCGTGGGCTCTGAATCCTTGGGAATCGAAGGGTCGGACCACTTGCAGTTTTTCCACTCGTTGGAGGATCTTCACACAATCATGCGGCCCAAGTTCAAACACGTCGAGTTCCGCTCCACAACCTACCGCATTGGTGTCAAAGGCGAGTCCACGCGAGAGGAAGCGTACTGGAGGTGCGCCAACTCGCCCGAACGCATGAGCGAGACACGCTGGCGGCAGTTCGGGACTGATGGAGACGTGCTGTGACGATCAACGCCCTGGCCAGCAAACGCTGCACGAGTCGAAGGAGTGAACCATGAGCGTTGAGATGATCGACTACAACGGTACCAAGTATGCTGAGGTCATCTGGGCCGACACGCGGGTCGAACACACCACCTTCTTCTCGCCGCCCGAGTCCTCGTTTCAGTTCGGTTTGCTGGCCCACGAGGCTGGGTTCGTTGAGCCGCCGCACTATCACCATGCCATCACCCGGCCCATCAATGATCTGCAACAGATGTTCGTGGTCCAGCGCGGGGTCGTGGCGGTGCAATTGTACAGTGACGACGGCAAGCTTCTCCGCGAGGTCGTGCTCCATGCGGGCGACGCGATTGTGCTCATTCACGGGGTGCACGCGATTCGAGTGATCGAAGACATGCAGTGCATCAGTGTCAAGCAAGGCCCCTTTCTGGGAACCGAGAAGGACAAGGTGCTGGTACAGGTCACGTCATGATTCCCGTTTTTGAGCCTGTGATTGGTGAAGAAGAGATCGACGCAGTGGTGGCCGCGCTACGTCGCGGCGAGATATCGGGCACGTTCGGTCGCGCTCTGGAAGAGTTCGAGCAGGAGTTCGCCGCCTTTTGCGGCTGCAAATTCGGCGTGGCCGTTACCAGTGGGACCACGGCGCTCCAACTGGCGGTTGCCGCCGCCGGGATCGGCGCCGGCGACGAAGTGTTGGTGAGCGCGAGTACGAATGTGGCCACGGCGCTGGCCGTGTTTCACAACAACGCCCGGCCCATCCCCGTCGATTCCGAAGACGTGACGTGGAATCTGAACCTCGACCTGATCGAGGGGCTGGTAACGTCACGAACGCGGGCCATCATCCCGGTGCATCTCTACGGCCACCCGGTCGACATGGACCGGCTGGCGGACATTGCGCGGCGGCACAACTTGATCGTCATCGAAGACGCGGCCGAGGCCCATGGGGCGACGTGTCGCGGTAGACGCATCGGCGGATTCGGCGACATGGCCTGCTTCAGCTTCTACGCGAACAAGGTGATCACCACCGGCGAGGGCGGCATGGTGGTGACCAACGACGAGAAGCTGGTGGCGCGTTTGCGTTTGCTGCGCAACCTGGCGTTCACCCAGCCGCGCTTTCGGCACGAGGTCGCCGGTTACAACTTCCGCATGACGGGATACCAGGCGGCGATGGGGCTCGCTCAGCTGCACAAGATCGACGCCATCATCTCGGAGAAGCGGCGCGTCGCCCAGACGTACAACCGCTACTTGCACGACGTGCCGGGCCTGCAGTTGCCAGCGGAGTTGCCGTGGGCGTTCAACGTCTACTGGATGTACGCGCTGGTCGTGCAGCCGGAGTTCGGCCCGTCGCGCGATCAACTGGCCGCAGCGCTGCACGCCCACGATATCGAAACACGCACCTTCTTCTGTCCGATGAATCAGCAGCCGTTCCTGCGCTCTTCACCGGGCTTCGCCGATATCCCGTGCCCGGTGGCAGATCGGCTGTGGGAGCGCGGGCTCTATCTGCCGTCCACGCACACGCTGTCGGAAGAAACGATCCGCATGATTGCCGACTGCGTGCGCAGCGTCTCGCCGCGGGCCTGAGTGCGACACATGCATCCCTACCGCACGCGGTTCGCTGACCTCTACGACGTCTTCTACGCCGACAAGGCGTACGACGACGAAGCCGCGTTCGTGCATCGCTGCCTGCAGCAGTACGGCAGCGGTACGGCTCGCGGGATCCTGGAGATGGCGTGCGGCACCGGCTCGCACGCGTTGGCGCTGGAACGATTGGGATATGAGGTCATTGCGACGGACGGCTCGGACGACATGCTGGCAGCCGCGCGCCGCAAGGCTGCCGAGGTGTCGAGCACGGTCGACTTCCGCTGCCAGGATATGCGGACGCTCGACGTAACGGAGCGGCCCTTCGATGCTGCCGTCTGTTTGTTTGATTCGATCGGCTACGTGGCGACGAATGAGGGGCTGGTGCAAGTGCTGGATGGAGTGTTTCGCCATCTCAGGCCCGGCGGCTTATTCGTCTTCGAGTTCTGGCACGCGGCGGCGATGTTGTCGCGCCACGAAGCGCTGCGCATGCGCCGTTGGCAAGTTCCGGAAGGAGAAATTCTGCGCCTGTCGGAAACGACACTCGACTGCGCCAGGCAACTCGGTTGTGTCACGTACAACGTTTACGAACTTCGCCACGACGGCACCTACGCACATTGCACCGAGACGCACGTGAATCGCTACTTCTTGGTGCAAGAGATGGCCGGCTGGCTCATGGCCGCGGGCTTCGTGCCGCTCCAGTGGTTCGCTGGCTTCACTCCCGACGAGCGCATCACGGACGAGGTCTGGCACGTCGTCGCCGTGGCGCGCCGACCGTAAGCCGGAGATCAAATGGGGCGGGGCAGCGGCGTCTCAGTATGAGGGTAGGCGTATACTTTGGGGATTGGTCCGCAGACGTCGGCGGCGGACATACCTTCGAAGCGGAAATTGCCGCGTCGCTCGCGAGCCTGGCGGCGGAGAGCCGGCACACTTTCGTGCTGTTCTCCTCTAGCCCCGAGGCTGCGAACCTGCACCGCGACGATCGCATCGAGGTGGCGCGGTTCGCTCCGCGCAATCTCGTCGAACGGGCGATCGGCATGCTGCAGCAAGAGTCGCCCACATTTCACCGCTGGTGGAAGTGGCCGAATCGCCTCGACCGTGTTGCTGCGGCAAGCGGCGTAGAGTTCATGTGGTTTGTGGGGCCGGTGCCGGTCCTCGTGGACCTGCCGTACCTGACGGTGGTCTGGGACCTGCAACACCGGCTGCAGCCTTGGTTTCCGGAAGTTGGCGCGAGCCGCGAGTGGAAAACGCGCGAAGCAGGCCTGTCATGGTTTCTGCGGCGCGCGGCGATCATCATCGCTGGCACAAAGGTCGGCCAGGAAGAGATCGAGCGCTTCTATCAGGTGCCGCCGCAGCGCATCGCGCTGCTACCGCATCCGACTCCCGGGTTCGCGCTCGACGCACCGCCGAGTCGCGGCGACGAGGTCGTGGCGAAATACGGCCTACCGGAGAACTACCTTTTCTATCCCGCGCAATTCTGGTCCCATAAAAATCACGCCCACCTCCTGCTTGCCGTCCAGATACTGCGCGACAAACACCAGCTCGCCATGCCGGTCGTCTTCGTGGGATCCGACAAAGGCAACCGCACCTACATCGAAGACCTCGCGCGTCAGTTGGGTCTGTCGGCCCAGGTCCGCTTTCTCGGCTTTGTGCCGGCCGCGGAACTGGTGGCGCTGTATCGACGCGCGCTTGCGCTTGTGTACGTGACGTTCTTCGGTCCCGAAAACCTGCCGCCGCTCGAGGCCTTTGCTCTCGGATGTCCAGTGGTGGCGTCGAACGTTCCGGGCGCCCAAGAGCAACTCGGAGACGCGGCGCTTTTGGTCGATCCGTGCAGCCCGCAAGAGATCGCCCGGGCGGTGCAATCATTGTGGGAGGATCAGGCATTGCGTGAGACGCTGCGCGAGAAGGGGTTGGAACGCGCCCGCAAGTGGACCGGCCGACATTTCGTGCGCGGCGTGTTTGGACTGCTTGACCAATTCGAGAGCGTGCGGCGGTGTTGGGGGCGATGACATCGAGTCGGCTGTTGGGTCGCTAAGTCTTGGCACATCTGAACGCGCCGGCAGCGACCCGGCGCGTGAGGAGTTGCGGTGCTCTTCAATAGTTGGGACTTCATCGCGCTGCTGGCGATCACCTTTGCGCTGTACTACGCCGCGCCTGCACGACGTGTCCAGGTGCCGGTGCTGCTGGGCGCGAGTCTGGTCTTCTACGGCTACCAGCGCCCCGTGCTGGTGCTGCTGCTGATCGTTTCGATCGCCATCAATGCGGTCACCAGCTTCCTGGTGGTTCACGGGCGGCCCTCACTGCGCCTCTTCTGGGCCACGTGTGGGGTCGTCGCGAATCTCGCGCTGCTGGTGTTCTTCAAGTACAGCTCGCTGCTCTACCGCACGATCGTGAGCCACGCAGACAGTAATGATCCGGTCGCAGCCTTCCTCAACGGTATCCCGCTGCCCATCGGCATTTCCTTCTTCACCTTTCAGGGCATCAGCCTGGTCGTCGACGTGTACCGCGGTGAGCACGGCGGCAGTCGCAGCGTGCAGGTGGATCGGCAGTTCTCGTCGCACTTGCTGAACATCGCCTTCTTCAAGGCGTTCTTCCCGCAGCTGGTGTCGGGTCCCATCGTGAAGGCGCACGAGTTCCTGCCGCAGATCGGGAAGAAACGGTGGCGCGATATCGATTGGGAGCTCGCCGTCCGGCATCTCATCCTCGGCTATTTCTTCAAGATGGTGGTGGCGGATCACCTCAAGGACCAGACCTACTGGATCGCCTATCCCTACTTTCGCTCGTGCTCCACGGCGACGCTGCTGGTCATGCTGTTCGGCTACTCGATGCAGATCTTCGCCGACTTCGCAGGCTATTCGTTGATCGCCATCGGCATCGGCGCGCTGTTCGGCTACCGCCTGCCGGTGAACTTTCAGTTTCCGTACATCGCGCAATCGTTCTCGGAGTTCTGGCGCCGCTGGCACATCTCGCTGTCGACGTGGCTGCGCGAGTACCTGTACATCCCGCTCGGTGGGAACCGCCGCAGCGGCGCGCGCACGTATGGCAACTTGATGATGGTCATGTTCCTGGGCGGGTTGTGGCACGGCGCCGCGTGGAGCTACGCCGTCTGGGGCACGTGGCACGGCGCGGCGTTGGCGGTGGAGCGGTTTCTCGGTGAGCGCTTCTCGATCCGCGCCGATGCGCTGCCGGTGAAGCTGCTGCGCGCCGCCGCCGTGTTCACCTTCGTCACGCTGGCGTGGCTGTTGTTCAAGCTGCCGAACTTCCACGATGTGATCGAGTTCCTGCGTTCGCTGGGCACACAGACCGACCTGCCGTTGCATCGCAAGATCGTGCTGGCGATCGGCATCTATTCGCTGCCCGTGATTGCGTATCACATGCGGTACGTCTTTCGCGCGCAGCTGCAAGGGACGACGTTCCAGCGGCTGGAGCCGTGGGCCTTTGGCCTGCTGTTGTTTCTCATCGTCGTCAACAGCGGAGCGCCGGGCGCGTTCATCTACTTCCAGTTCTAGCGGCTGCTTCGAAGAGCGCGGTCTCGGAGAAAATCGACAGCACCGTAAGGAGAAGATTGATCTGCTGCACGCATCAGACCCGCAGATTGGTCCTGATCTCAGCATGAACGGGCCACCGCTTTCCGTGCGCGCTGCGGCCGCAGCGCAGCGCCGCTTCCTCGTGCACACGTTCGGGTCTGCGCTGCTGTTGTTCGCCTGCTATGCGGCGCTGGCGACGCGCTTACTGCCGGCGGGCGGTGAGGCACAGGACCAGTGGCAGGACAATCTGATGCGCGCGCAGTGGTACGCGCATCATTCGGCCACGTACTCCGTGGTGGTGACGGGGTCATCGATGGCTGCGCGGGCGGCCAACGAGGAGCTGCCCGAGGGCTTCTACAACCTCGCGATGTCCGGCGGCGGGGCGCTGACTGGAATGGAGATCGTTGCTCGCAGCCGCTCGGTTCCACGAATGGTGTTGGTGGAAGCCGACGACACGCTGTCGAGGCCGGCCGACGCACGGCTCATTGACCCGCTGTTTCAGCCGGTGAGCTTCCGCTTGCGCTCGTGGGTGCCGGTGCTGGGCGATGCCTATCAGCCCGTCAGTGTGGCGCTGCGGCTCGTACGCCAATACATGCCCGGAGGAGGCGTGCACCCACTCGCTGCCCCGCCAGCGCTCTTCGATGAAATGGTTGCCGTCCAGAAGGCCGCACAGGAGAAGCTGCCGGACCCGGAGAACGTGGACGAATGGTTGCGGAGCCTCGCCGCGGCGACGCAACGGCTCGAGAGCCGCGGCGTCGTGGTGGCGTTCTTCGAGACCCCGGTCGCGCCCCTGCTCGGGGATTCCCCCAGCCGCCGCTATGTGCGCACGGCATTGGTCGAGCGCTTTCCACCGCAGCACCATTTGTGGCTGCCGCGGGCGACGGCAGACGAATCTGAAACGACCGACGGTATGCACCTGAGTCCGGCCGCTGGCCGCAAATTCGCCCGTTTCCTGGCAGCCGAGGTCGCACGGGTCCTCCCGAATGCGCCCGTAGCGGTGGCACAATGAACGCAGCTCCCGCGGCGTCCGCAGCGCGCTCCTCCGCACCGCCCATCCTGTCGATCGTCACGCCGACGTACAACGATGGGGAATTCCTCGAGCAGACGATCACGTCGATCATCAATCAAGACTACGCTCCGATCGAGCTCATCGTCATCGACGGCGGCAGCACCGACGACACCCTCGACGTGATTCGTCGCTACGCGCCACACCTCGCCTATTGGGTGTCCGAACCCGATCGCGGCCAGGCGGACGCGTTGCGGAAGGGCTTTGCTGTCGCGACGGGTGCGGTCGTTGCCTGGCAAAACGCCGACGACTACTACGAGCCGAACGTCTTTGGTCAGGTCATGCGCGTCTTCCACGATAGGGCCGAGGTTGATCTTGTATACGGCAACATCCGAATCGTCGACGCGGCCGGACGCCCAGTCGACGAGCTGCGTCACACACCCATGAGCTACTGGGCGAGCCTGTTCGGCGACTTGCCGTTTCAGAACCATGCTGCCTTCTTCCGTCGGAGTCTGTGGGAACGGATCGGCGGCATTGTATCGGAGGAGCGCTTCTTTGATCCGGAGATCGTGTTGCGCGCCGCGCGCCTCGGACACCCGCACTTCATCCGCAAGATTCTGGGCAACTATCGGCGGCACGCCGGCTCCATGACGTTCTCCGGTGAGTACCAATTGCCAGACCCGTGGGTCCTCCGCCGGCGTCATCTGGGCCGCTGGGCGAGCCTGCCGACTTGGTGCATGCTGCCGCTCGTCGCGCTGGCAAAAGGCCGGCGCCTCGCGCACCTCGCCTGGCAGGGCGATGCGGACTATGTGCTCAAGCGCGTGCGCCGACAGCTGTCGCCGCGGCGGTGAAATGTCCTCCATGCGCGTCGGTATCAACGTATTTGAAACCATCTTCGGCGAGGGCAGCGGACCGGGCGCTGGGCGGTACGTGGTCGAACTGTTGCGGCACCTGCTGACGCTGCAGGACGACGTCGAATACGTCGTCTTCGTCAACCCGATCGCAGCCGCAGCGGGGTGGTTCCCGAGCGGCCCACGTTGCCGTCAGTTCGTCGTGCCGCTGGATGCTCGGCGCAAATGGCTGCGACCAGTGTGGGAGCAGTGCGGGCTACCCATCGTGGCGCGCCGCCTGGGTTTGGACGTCGTCCATTCCCCGTTCAACACGACGCCGGTCTTCCATCCCGCCGTTGCCACGGTCGGCACCGTCACCGATCTCGCGTACTTCTACTATCAGCAACATCACCAGACGGAGTCCGACATCAAGGCCCGGTACTATAGAGGGTTCCAACCGCTGATGTTTCGTCGAGCGACGCATCTGATAGCCATCAGCGAGTTCACGCGACAGGAGGTCATCAGACATCTCAAGATCGCGCCCGACAAGGTGACCGCAGTACCGTTGGGCCCGGGTCAATCGGAGCTCGCGACGCCGGCGGATGGATCCGGTGGGCCGGTGGGAGAGAGCGGGCAACGCGATGTCCTTCTCACTATCGGCAGCGGGATGCTGCACAAGAACCTGCTCGGTCTGTTGGAAGCGTATGCGCAAGCAGCTCTGCCGGCCGAGCTCCGCTTGGTGATCGCCGGCGAGATTCCCCAACAGGCGCGGCGGCGGATGGTGACGCAGGGCGAGCTGGCGCGCCGCGCGCAGGAGCTCGGCATTGCCGATCGGGTGGTCATTCGTGGGTACGTGTCCCCCGCGGAGCTGAAAGCCCTCTTCGGCCGGGCGATCGCCTTCGTCTTCCCGTCCCTCTACGAGGGGTTTGGCCTTCCCATCCTGGAAGCCATGCGGTGCGGTGTACCTGTCTTGAGCTCGCGCAGCGCGGCACTTCCCGAGGTGGGCGGCGACGCCGCCCTCTACTTCGACGCCAGCGACCCCTCTGACATTGCGCGTGCCATGCAGCAGATCGTGAGCGACGAGGCGACGCGCCGCGCTCTTGTCGAGAAGGGCTACCGGCAGCTGGGTGCCTTTTCGTGGGAGGGCGTCGCGGCCAACACCGTAGGCGTGTATCGGCGCGCCGCCGGAGTACCATTGTCGCCTGCAGATCCAGATGCTCGACCGTAATCTCATACCGCCGCGCGACTGCGGGCTCGGCGCCTACAGGTTCGCCAGCGCGCCCAGATGAGCACCGTGCCGCGATTGCGTGTCTGCCACGTCACGCAGTCCCTGCTCGAGAGGCGCTACCGGCGCACCCTCGACGTGCTGGCGGACTCCGTCGATCTGACGCTCGTCTGCCCCGAGGAGTTCGCGTTTCCGTGGGGTGTCCTGCGCGCCGAGTTCTCCGCCGAGTGCGCCTATCGGGTCCGTGCCTATCCCTGCATCTTCCCGCTGGGGATCCGCACGACGACGAGGTGGATTCTCCGCAGCGCAGACCTCGGGTTCGCAACCACGCAGCCGGACATCATCCACATAGAGAACGAGGTGAACAGCTTTGTCGTGCTGCAGAGTTTGCTCTGCCGACGCCGTTACGCACCGCGGGCGAAGGTCGTGGTTTCGCTCTGGGCGAATCAACCGCCGAGCGGATGGATGGCCCCGGCACTGAAGGCGCTCGCGGCGCTCGCGCGCCCAGCCATCGACTACTTTCTCTGCGCCAATACCGACGGGCGGGACCTGCTGGCTCAGGCCGGCGTGCCCCTGAACCGCTCCCGGGTGTTGTTACCCTTCGGCGTGGACACGCAGTTCTTTGCACCGCCGGATGCGGCGCAGCGTCGCGCTGCGCGGCAACGGATCGGTTGTGCTCCCGGCGATCTCGTCATCGGGTACGTCGGCCGCCTCGTGGAGGAGAAGGGTGTCGCCGATCTGCTCGCGGCATTTCGCCTGTTGTGCGAGCGTCACCAACCGCCCCGGCCTCGACTTGTCTGCGTCGGCGTCGGCCCCCTACAAGCGCTCCTCGATTCCTGTGAAGGGGTGCAGACCTTCTCGCCTGGGGGCGTGGACAGCCTGCTGCCGTACTATCACGCGATGGATGCGCTGGTATTGCCATCGCGGACGGTGGCGAGCTGGAAGGAGCAATTCGGGAAAGTGCTGGTGGAAGCGATGGCGTGCGGGGTGGCGGTGGTTGGATCTACCTCGGGGGCGATCCCGGAAGTCATTGGGGCCGCGGGCCTTGTCTTCCAGGTGGCAAACACCATCGAGCTGGCAGCGAGATTGGAGGAGATCGTCTCAGGCGAACGGAGGACGGCGCTGAGCGCCGCAGGTCTCCAACGGGTTGCCGACAACTATGCGGCTGACGGAGTCGCGCGGCAGCTGTTCTCGGTCTACGAGGAGGTTGTACGGGGGAGCCATGTCGTTGCGAACTGATTTCCGCAAGCGCATCTACGCGTCGTACGTGTCGGTGTCGGAGTTCAATCAGTTTCTGCAGAGCAAGTATGACGCGCACGCCCACAACATCGGTCCCCATCTCCGCGGCGCGCAGCGTGGCGGAGGGCGGTTGCTCGACATAGGTCCTGGACAGGGAGAACTCCTGACCCTGTGCCGCGACGGTGGTGTCGAGGCCGAAGGAGTCGATGTGAGCCAGGAGCTCGTGGCGGCTTGCCGGGCACGCGGCCTCAGTGTGCGCCCAATCGACGATCTGATGGCGGCTCTCGGCGCCGAGAAAAACGAGTGGTCCGTCGTGACCATGATCGATGTTTTGGAGCACTTCTCTGCCGAGGAGGCGCTGCAGCTACTCGATCTCGTGCGTAGCCACGCTCTGTCGCCAGGTGGTCGCCTGATCGTCCAGGTTCCGAACATGGCGAGCCCGTTTGCCGCTTCCAACCTGTACCACGACGTGACGCACACGCGGGGATATACGGACCACAGCATGGTGCAGCTGCTGCGCAACGCGGGTTTCCGCGAGGTCCGAGTGTTTCCGCAGAACTATCCGCCGCATGGTCTCCAGCTTCTGCGGCAAGCGCTGCGGGCAGTCTTCTATCTGTGCCTGCGTGTCGTGCTGATCATCGATCAGCCGAACCGCTCCGCGATCCTCACTCCCAACCTGATTGCGGTCGCTGATCTCTGAACCGCGACCTGTGAGGCATTCGCCCGTGGAAGATCGGCATTTCTGGCGCGAGTATGTCCGCTTCGCAATGCGCTACTACTGGTTCGGCTTGCAGCTCGGCGTGCGCAACGTCGCCGCGCACGGAGCACGCCTCGGCGCGAAGAAGGCCCTCGGAAAGATCGTGCAGCCGATCAACTCACCGGACCGATTTCTCGAATCGTTCTGTGTCTGGCGCCATCTGCGCGGGCTGGGGAATGGGCGCATCCTTGATGTTGCGAGCCCCAAGCTGCTCGCCTTGTACGCCGCCCACTGTGGCGTCGGAATGGGAGAGCTCGTGGCAACGGACCTGGTGTCTGAGTACCTCACCGAGTACCAGATCCTGGCGACGCTCCTGACTGGGCACATCTCGGAGGCGCTTCGGTTCGAGGCGGCTGACGCTCGCAAGCTCCCCTATGCCGATGGATCTTTCGACGCCGTCTATTCCCTCTCGGTCATCGAGCACATACCGGACGACGGGGACCGCGCCGCCTTGCAGGAGCTGGTTCGTGTCGTCAAACCCGGAGGGTGCGTCGTGCTCACCCTGCCGTTCGGCAACAGATTCGCGGAGGAGTACCGCTCCGCCGACGTGTACGCCCGGAAGTATCGCGGCGAGCCGCTGTTCTTTCAGCGCGTCTATGACAGCTCCGCACTGCATGCGCTTCTGGAAACGGTTGCCGCCAATGCGGTCGTCGAGCGTATCGATGTCGGGTGGGAGAGGGTGAGCTGGGTGCAGCGCTTTTCGCACTTGCCAGAAAGCGTGCGCGCCTTGTTGGGACCGACAAGTCTCCCGATTGCGCTGGTGAACTACCGAACTGTATCCCCATCCCTGAGCGATCTGGCGGCGGTACGTCTGCCTTCCACGGGGTTCGTGTGCGTGGCCTTGCGGTCGTTGCAGCGTGATCGCGTCTCGAAACCTCAACAGGCCGGTCAATGAACGCGGTGTTGCCCGCGACCCCTGGCGTCCTGCGCATCCTGATGCTCAACCACAACGTCGCCTGGGGCGGTGGTACGTTCTATCGTGCGTTCGACTTCGGACGCCACCTGGTTCGGCGCGGGCATGAGGTGACGTTGCTGACCATCTCCCCATCCCGCCGGTGGACCTTTGGGTCGGAACGTCATGAGGGAGTGGTCGTCGTACACACCCCGGACCTCTTCTGGGGGACGGCGCGCTCTGGCTGGGACCCGTGGGATACGTTGAGGCGTATTGGCTTCTTGCGCGACCAGAGCTGGGACATCGTCCACGCCTGGGACAGCCGTCCGGCGGTGATCCTGCCCGCGCTCTACGCGCGCCGGCGATCGCGCCGCAGCGGTGGCAAGCTGGTCATCGACTGGTGCGACTGGTGGGGGCGCGGCGGAATCCAGGCAGAGCGTCCCAGCCGTCTGGCGAAACTGTTGTACGCGCCCGTCGAGACGTATTTCGAAGAGGCGTTTCGATGGCGGGCCGACGGCACCACGATCATCTCCGCTGCGCTCTACCAGCGGGCGATCCAGCTGGGCGTGCCGCCCGATCGGACAATCCTGCTGCCGCAAGGTTGCGATGTCGAGGTGCCGATCGCCGGCGATCGTGCCGAGGCACGTGCCCGCCTGGGGCTTCCCGTCGGGGCTCCTCTGGTGGTCACCCTCGGGAAACTGCTTCCCCCAGAGGCGACGCTGCTGTTCGCGGCCGCACGGCGGCTCTTCGCCCGGCGTCCCGACTGCCGGTTGGTCATGATCGGCAACCATCAGGTGCATGTCCCAGCTGCGCTGCGGGAGCAGAGGTGCCTACTGGAAACCGGATTCGTCTCAAACGACGTCCTGGGCGATTGGGTGGCAGCGTGCGACACGGTCGTCATGCCGCTGGCTGATACCGTCGCCAGTCGGGCGCGCTGGCCATCGAAGGTCAATCTCTTTTTGGCAGCCGGGAGAGCGCCGGTCATCACCCGGATTGGTGATCTCGCGTTTTTGTTGGAACGCGAGGGTGCGGCGGTGGTCGCGAACTGCGATGCGGGTGACCTCGCGGACAAGCTCGCGACGCTCCTCAACGACGCCGCTTTGCGTGAGCGCTGCGAGCGCCGCGCCCGTTACGTGGCGGAGCACCTGCTGTCGTGGCCATTGCTCACCGCGCGACTCGAGGACTTCTACTGGTGGCTGCGCGGCAAGACCCGCGCCGCGGCCGCGTCGGAGGCCGGCGGGACGGCATGGTCCGAGGCCTGAGCCTGTGGGCAAGGGCAGGGCAGCGTACGGCTTGCAAGTGCATGCCTGACCGCGGTACTTGGGAGGTATGCGCGCTGGCTCCGGCTGGGCACGACGCGCGAGGAGTGCGAAGCCAGCACGATATGGAGCAGCGCAGTGGAATCGGCGAGTCGATTCTCCCGAAAGAGCGGTCGGTGTGCGACCCGGCGACGTGGCTGTTGGGGGAGGCTGAGCACTTGTGAGGGGGCGCGCAGGCTTTGAACGCCTCTCGCATGAACTCGTGCCATGCAGAACTACGCCATCTTGATCTCCGGGCTGTTTTTGTTGGCGTCCAATCGGTGGATGAGCTGGGCAGACGGCCTTCGCTTCATGCTCTTTCAGGACGTGGGTTCTTACCAGGCGATCGCTGCGGCCGCCCCTGGGTTACCGGCAGAGCCGATCCCGTTTCATCACGCGCAAAGAATCTTCGCTCCTTACGTGGTGGGCCTTCTTTCCAAATACCTGCAGTTGGGCTATCCGGCGGTCTTTTGGGGTCTGGTCGCCCTTTGCGCCGCCGGAGTGGTGCTCTTGACCCGCCGCGCGCTTGCTGCCGCGCGCGCGCCTGATACGGTGACGGCGATCCTACTGGCCGGTTTGATTCTGAATCCCTACTCGTTTCGGTACTTTCTGATCGTACCTGGCATGCTGCAGGATCTCGTTTTTTGCCTCGGTGTGTGCATGGTGCTCGTAGGCTTGGCGGAAGAGCGTGCCTGGATGGTAGTGGGCGGCGCTAGCATCGCGGCACTGGGGCGACAGACGGCGCTGATGATCATTCCCGGGATCTTGTTTTGGCTCCTGACCTCTCCGCTATGGCAGAGACGAACGCTGTCTTGGAGAGTGGTGCTGGGGGGCGCGGTCGCCGCGGAGGTTGCAGTGATCTACCTGGCAACGGGGTCCATCGCCGCCCGTTTTTCCCATCCTTCGATCAACCAGGATCATGTTCTGGGCCTCCTGGAGTGGGGCCTTCACGGGGAGTTTCGCCTCAGCGTCTTGCTGGAACATTGCAGCCGCGTTTTCTTGCCCTTCGCGCTGCCCGTGGCGATCCTAAGCGGCTTGTGGCTGGGGATGGGAAAGGAAGTACTGAAGAGCCGGCGGCTGTCGGGCGAATTTTACGCCTCGCTTCTGATCGCCGCGGGAATTTGCGCGCAACCGTTCTTGGCGGGACCCATCATAACGGGGCGAACCGCCGGGCGGCTCGCGACGATGGGACTGGTGCCCGCCCTCCTTGCAGTCGCTTTCGCTTGTTCATCGGTGGCTCGGGTCGTTCCGTTCCGGATGACGGGCCCGGAACTGATCGTGCTTTTCGTCGCCCTGGGCGTTTCTTCTCTTCATCACATGTACACGATCGTGGGACCTGGGGACGCGCTGCAGTTCGCCCTTCTGCACGCGATGATGGCGGCGCTTGTCGGCGTGGTGTTTTTCCTCAACGCGCGCCATACGGGCCCTGGGTCAGCTCTCGCCCACGGACGGGTGCGTTCGTAGTCATGCTGCAGGTTGAGATTGAAGAACACCGAGCGCGGGTTTCGCCCGCAGCCAAAGTGGAAAGCTGAAAGTGGCGGACCGAGATCTGCGCAGAAAAGCGAGAAAATGGAACGTTTGTTATACGAGATGCGAGGAGCCTGTCGGAGAAAAGCGCCCATGGGAGCGGTTGGTGACTCGGGGGACTTCTACCAGCGGCTACGCGGCAAGGCCTGCAACGCCGCCGCGCCGGAGGCCCGCGGGACGGCCTGGTCCGGGGCATGAGCCGGGGGGAGTGTTCGGCTTGCAAGTACGCGGCTGACCGCCGTACTTGAGACGTAGGCGCGCGGTCTCCGGTTGAGCACCACGCGCGAGGGACGCGAAGCAAGCACGATATGGAGCAGCGCAGTGTCATCGGCGAGTCGGCTCTTGCAAAAGACCCGTCTGGCGTGAGGCCCACTCCACCGAGGGAGACGGTCGTCCGCCGGTTCTTCGGTACAAGCCGAGTCTCCTTCGGCTTCGCCTGGCGGTCGCTGTTCGCTGCCGGGGTACTCATCGTCGTAGATTGGCTGGCCGTCCTCACGTGCCTGGCCGTCGTGTGGAGCTTGCGCCGATGGCTAGTCTCCGACGTGTTTCCGAACCTCGATCCGATCACGCCGTTCTCGGTCTTTCTCGCCGATCTCTACTTCCTCCTGCCGTGGACTTTTGCATTCGCTGAGTCCCGCCTCTACACGCGACGCGCCTTGTTCTGGGACGAGACGAAGGATGCGCTGCGTGCTTGTACGCTGGCCGCACTATTTGCCGTTTTCTTGTCATTCGTGGTGCGTTCGACCGGTGGCCTCTCACGTCTGGTGATTGCCGGGGTATGGGCGACCACACTCATCGTGGTTCCGCTGCTGCGTTACAACGCCAAGCGGCTCATGGTGGCCGTGGGACTGTGGGGTAAACGTGTCCTCATCGTCGGTGCCGGTGAAACGGGTGTGCAGGTGTGCGAGCGCGTCCGTGCCCACCCGGTCCTCGGTTACGAGCCGGTCGCGTTCGTAGACGACGATCCCGAGAAGATCGGTCGGGTGTGCTTTGGCCTCCCGGTGTGCGGTCCGGTGGCGCAGATCCCTGAGTTCGTGCGCGCCCTCGCCGTGAGGGATATCGTCGTCGCGATGCCGCGCCTGCCGCGCGAGCAGTTGCTGCATGTCATCGCCGCTTGCGAGGGCCATGTCGAGAGCATCCGGCTGGTGCCTGATATGTTCGGCCTCGCCACCGTCGGTGTGGAGACCGAAGACCTCGACGGCATGCTGCTCCTCAACATGCGCTGGAACCTGGCGAAGCCGTGGAACATCGCATTGAAGCGCGGTTTCGATCTTGCCGTGGCGACGCTGACCGCGCTGGTGTTGTCGCCGTTCCTCTTGCTGGCGGCGGTGGCGATCCGAATCGATTCGCCCGGCCCCATCCTCTACCGCCAGCGGCGGCTTGGCCGGGGATGGGGTGAGTTCCGGTGCATGAAGTTCCGCACGATGTATCGCGACAACGAGGAGCGCTTGCGTGCCTACCTGGAGCGCAACCCGGCAGCCGGCGAGGAATGGCGCCGCTTTGCCAAGCTCAAGTCCTACGACCCGCGCGTGACCCGGGTGGGGCGATTGTTGCGACGTTTCAGCTTCGATGAGCTGCCGCAGCTGATCAATGTCTCGCGCGGTGAGATGAGTCTCGTCGGTCCGCGCCCGTACCTGCCGCGTGAGGCGGAGCGTATGGGTGACTTCGCCCAAACCATCCTCAAAGCGCCGCCGGGCATCAGTGGGCTGTGGCAAGTGAGCGGTCGCAACGAACTGACGTTCGACCAACGCCTGCGGCTCGACGAGTACTATGTGCGCAACTGGTCACTCTGGTTGGACATCATAGTGCTGATCAAAACCGTCGGCGCTGTCATCTGGCGCCGCGGGGCGTACTGAGGAATTGCGGATTGCGGATTGCGGATTTCCACAAACCCGCGTTCCGAAATCTGCAACGCTCCTCGCCTCCGCGTTTTCAAATCCGCAATCCGAAATGATCTCCCCATGTGTGGCATTGCCGGCGTGATTGATCCGCGCCTGGATGCACCCGGCGGCGACGCATTGGTGCGCCGCATGGCGGCGACTCTGGTGCATCGCGGGCCGGACGACGACGGGTTTTTCGTCGCCGGCGGCGTGGCGCTCGGCATGCGCCGGCTGAGCATCATCGACGTGGCTGGGGGCCACCAGCCGATTGCCAACGAGGACGCCGGCGTGCAGGTGATCTGCAACGGCGAGATCTACAACCATCTGGAACTGCGCGGCGACCTGGAGCGCCTCGGTCATACGTTCCGCACCCGCAGCGACACCGAGGTGATCGCGCACGCGTATGAAGCGTACGGCGAGGACTGCCTTACACAGCTGCGCGGGATGTTCGCGATCGCATTGTGGGATGCCGGGGCGCAGCGTCTCGTGCTGGCGCGCGACCGGCTCGGCAAGAAGCCGCTGTTCTACGCGCACCACGCCGGTCGCTTGCTGTTCGGATCGGAGATCAAGGCCATCCTGGCGGCGGCGCCGGAGCTCGCTGACCCGGATCCGCACATGCTCGTGCCCTATCTGCGCAACGGTTTCGTCTGCGAGCCGCACACCATGTTCCGCGGCATTCGCAAGCTCCCGGCGGCGCACCGGCTGGTCTACGAGCACGGCGCGGTGCGCATCGCGCCGTACTGGCACGTGGAGTTCGGCGACGACGGTGCGGCGCCGCGCAGCGCGCAGCAGTGGAGCGACGAGTTGGATGCGGCGCTCGAAGAGGCCGTACGCATCCGCCTGATGAGTGAGGTTCCGCTGGGCGTGTTTCTGAGCGGTGGACTCGACTCGAGTACGATCGTCGCGTACGCGCACAAAGCAGGCCTGCGACCGATCAAGACGTTCACCATCGGCTTCGATCGCCCGGCATGGGATGAGTCGGCGGATGCCGAGCGCGTGGCGCGACACTTCGGCACCGAGCATCACGTGCTGATGCTGCACGAGGCGGACCTGACGCGCACCCTCCCCGAGACGGTGCGTGCGCTGGTGCACCATTTCGACGAACCCTTCGGGGACTCGTCGGCGCTGCCGATGTATCACGTGTCCAGCCTGGCGCGGCAGCACGTCACCGTCATGCTCAGTGGCGACGGCGGCGATGAGCTGCTGGCCGGCTACCCGCTGAACCACAGCCTCGCCTTTGGCGAGCGTTTCGGGTGCGTGCCGGCGTGGCGGGGGGCCGCGGCGGTGGCCGAGTCGATGGCGCGGTTGCTGCCGCGGCGCGCGCGCTATCAAGCGCAGCGCGCCGGCCGGCTGCTGCGTGACGCAGCGCTGCCACTCGAGCAGGGCTATTTCAGCAAGCTCGCCTTGTGCACCGATGCGCGGCTGCGAGCGCTGGTAGCGCCCGATCTGTACCGTGACATCGATCAGCCGCCGGCGGCGATGTGTCCGCCGGATATCGCCTCCGCGCTACGCAGCGACTGGCCACTGGTGAATCGGATCAGCTATGCCGGACTACGGTTCCGGTTGCTCGAGGATATGCTCGTTAAGGTGGATCGTATGAGCATGGCGCACGCGCTTGAAGTGCGATCGCCATTCCTCGATCACCGCCTCGTCGAGCTCCTGGCGCGCATGCCGGCGCACCTCAAGCTGCGCGGGTGGGAGAAGAAGGCGATCCTGCGCGACACGGTGCGGCGCTCGCTGCCGCCGCGGACGCTGCGCAAGCACAAGCAGGGATTCAGTGTGCCGCTGCGCGAGTGGCTGCGCGGGCCGCTGAACGAAATGGTCGGCGACTACCTCGACTCGCAGAGTACGTCGCAGAGCACGTCGGCGGCGCTGTTGAATCGCACCACGGTGGCGCGCTGGCTGGCGGAGCATCGACGTGGGGAGGT
Organism: Binatia bacterium; assembly: GCA_041497995.1. GTDB lineage: Bacteria > Desulfobacterota > Binatia > HRBIN30 > HRBIN30 > DATKMS01. The sequence continues at coordinate 24,572 of JBGQHM010000019.1, forward strand.
CGATCACAGCACGGCGATCTGGCTCCTTCTCAACTACGCGACGTGGGCGGCGCAGATCCGGCCCTGAGGCCGGGCGGGGCGCAAATCCACAGTCCGCATTCCGCAATCGTCACGGTCCTGCCGTGATCTCGTAGAGCTCGATGCGGCGTTGCTTGGTGACCAGCTTCTGCGGCAGCGGGTTAACCGTTGGTTCGGTGAACTCGCGGGTGATGACGAAGTCGTCGAGCTTGCGGTGCTGGATGCCGCGTAGATCGGTGGCCCCTTCGATGAGCAGGTACGTTTTCTTGCCTTGCGCCGCTTGCTTGGCGATCCAGGTTTGGAACGCTGCTCTGCCGGGACTGTTGGGGTCGAGGTTGAGCGGAACGACGTGACGGTCAAAGGCGACGTAGAGCGGTGTGATCCATTCGGTGAAGCCGCGCGCCAGGATGAGCTCGTCGCGCGGGAGCTTGCGAGCCAATGCCTCGATCTGTGCGAAGTAGCCGCTGCTTTCCGCCGACGTCAGGATCAGCCGATTGGCCCACAGGGTGAACCCGGCGAGCGCGACGGCGGTCAGGCCGGCCACCGCCACCGACGCGCCCGCGGGAACCTTGCTGATGAGCCAGTGCGCAGCGAGCGCGGCGCAGAGTACGAAGCCAGGGATCACAACCGGCGTGAAGCGGCGGACGACCCAAAAATGATCTTCGGGGATTGGTTCCGTGAGGTGTGCCACCGAAAAGCCGAGCAGAATGACGAGCGCGGCGAACAGATGAAGATCACGGCGCTGCCGCACGAGGAGCGCCAGCGTTCCAAACCAGCCGCCGATGGCTGCCCACACCACTGGTGGTGAAAGGTAGCGGCCCAGATTGACCAGCGCGTCGCGACTATAGTCTCGCGTCGTGTCGATGTAGTACCCGGGCCAGCGGTACTGCATCTGTGGCGCCGGGCTCGGCGCCGAACGGATGAAGTAGGCGTAGATCGCGACAGCGAACCACACGATGCCAACGGCGATCAGTGTCGTGCGCGCGGCAAGCCACGGGCGCAACAGTTGTACGAGGGTCGGTCGGCACGCCAGCAGCAGGAGCGCCGTCACGATACTGGCGACCGCCAGCTTCCCGAGGTAGGGCCGCTGCATCAAGTACGGAGTGCTGAAGACCGCGAAGTATGCGAGGGCCAGTGCGAACACGGGCACGGCAGTTTGATAGAGCGCCAGCCACACGGGCGTCGACTTGCCGGTCGGCTCTTCGATGAGTCGGGTAGCCAGGTGTGCGAGAAACAGCATCGGCACCATCAGCAGACTGTCGAAGCGCACAAAAGCCGACAGCCCGAGCAGGACGCCTGCCCAGCGTGCCGGGCCACGCTCTCCACTTGGAAGCGCAACGAAGAGGAGCAGCAGGCCGGACCAGATGAAGAGCTGCGCCGCAATCTCGCTCAGTGTGATGCGCGCCATCCACAGTTGGCTCGGATTGAACGCCAGGAACAGCGCCGCCGCCACGGCATACGGCGGTGGCAAGACGGTCCGGCACGCGCCGTAGAACACCGCGACCGCGAGCAGTGCGAAGACGGCATTGACGCGAAACAGACCGGCGGCCCCGAGCGTCGCGTAGGCCTGCGCCATCCACATCGGCAACAAATGCCCAAACTGGACGGTCATGGCGTTGGCCGTCTTGTAGAAGCCGGGAAATCCTACCCACTTGTCGAAGAAGATCGACTGCGCATCCGGCGGCCACGGATAGGGGACGTCGATCGTCCCATGGTGTGCCACAAAGACCGCGTGGCTGGCGTAGACTCCCTCGTCGCGTCCGCCATAGATGCTCTCACTCGGGAATCCCAGGTAGAGCGCGGCGGCCAGCAACAGCCCGCCTGCCAGCACCCAGTCCCAGGTGGACAGCGGCTGGATTGCGGCCGCCAACGTCTGACGTTGCGTGAACATCTGCGCCACGGCGCAGGCACTCACCGCCCAGCCCAAGAGTCCCAGGAGGTCGGCGCGGTACACGCCGGCGATCGCGGCTCCCAGGAGGATCGGCGACCAGACGGCGAGCCCCACAGCCGCCATGACGGCAACGACTGTCACCAGCGGCCAACTCTCCTTGCTCGAGGTGTGCGGAGTAAACCCGAAGACCAGAAAGCCAGTTAGGGGAACAGCCGCCCAGACGCCGGCAGCGCCGAGCATGAACAGGGCAGTCATGTCGCGCCTACAAACCAGAACCGGTTGCGCGCCGCAAGCCGGAGCAACTACCTGCGGCGTGGTGTCCTACGTGAGGGCTACCCTAGCAACCTGCGGACTTGGCACTCAACAGCGACCAACGGGAGCGGGCCATAGAAATGACGCTGGCCGCAGGCCCTAGTTGCCCGGCGCGGCCTCCAGGCGTTGCCGTGCGCGGTTGGCGAGCGTCCAGCCCTCCGATCCTTTCGAGGAGATCTCCATCGCGTGGCGGAGGTCATTCAGCGCGTCGTCGCGCTTACCGAGACGCTCGTAGGTACGCGCGCGTTGCAGGTAGACGGCCACGAACCGCGGGTTTTGTTGCAGCGCCGCGTTGCACGCCTCGAGCGCGCCGGCCTCGCCTTGGATGCGGCGCAAGGTTTCGGTGTAGCCGTTGAACGCCCCTGGACTGTCACTGCGGATCTCGAATGCCTTGCGGTACAGCGGCAACGTCTCCGCCCATTGACGGCGGTCCTGATAGTAGTTGGCGAGGCTGTAGTACGCAGCGAAGGTGTTCGGGCTGCGCTCGATGACGCGACGCCAGAAGGTCGGTGTATCGACCCAGTGTTGCGACTCGCGGTACGATTGCACCGCGTACGCGGCCAACAGCAGGACGCCAAGCGCCGAAGCGAGGGCGCGGCCATTGCTGATCCGTAGGCTGCCGGCGACGCGCTCCGCCGACGCGGCGAGCGCCAATCCCGCGCCAATGATGGCCAGGTACAGATAGTGATCAGCCACCAACGCGTTCTGCTGGTAACCAAACGGAATGATGCCGAGCACTGGCGTCAACGTGACGAAAAAGTGCACCAATCCCCACAGGGGTAGTGTACCGATCCGTTCCCACCATTTGACGACGGCTGCCACGACCACCAGCCATGCGATGATCCCTACCCACCAGACCGGATCCGTCGCCGCGATGTTCCACTTCGAATAGAGGGGCGACAGGTTGATGGGCAACAGGAACTTGTACAAGTAGAACCACGGTACGTTGGCCACGATGAACGGACGTTCGGCGAGCGTTGGCAGGCGGAACGCTGCGACGGCGACTTCGCGCCGCTCGACATACGATGTGACCAATACGGCCACTAACCCCAGCGCGAACATCGGTGCGAGCTTGATGACGACCGGAGCAAGGCCGACGTTGCGTAACTGTCGAGACCGTTGCAACAGCCAGTCTGCGGCAAGGATGGAGACTGGTAGCGTGAGCGTCTGCGTCTTACTCAACAACGCGGCGAGAAAGGCTGCCAAGCAGCCGCCGTACGCGGCGCCGCTGCCGGTGCGGCGGTGACGCAGGTAGAGCAGGAACGCGACAAGAAAGAAGCAGCCCGAGAGCGTGTTCTTGCGCTCCGCCACCCACAGGACCGAAGCGACCTGCGTCGGATGCAGCGCGAAGATCGCGGCCGATCCAAAGGCGACCCAGGGCGAGGCGCCCAACTCGCGCACCAACACCAACACCAGCACGACATTGAGCAGGTGTAGCAACAGGCCGACTGTGTGGTAGCCGCGGCTGTTCGCACCCCACAGCTGGTACTCCAGCCAATACGAGGTGAACAGCAACGGATAGTATTGGCTGAGATCGGGGGTGGCGGGGTTCCAGATCGCCCGTAGGCCGGCGCCGTCGCGCAGCAGCTTGTTGGAGGAAACGTACGCTTGGTCGTCCCAGGACAGCAGCTCGGCGTTGAAGGTTGGGCTGAACGCAGCGGTCGTGACGACCAAGAGCACCGCCATGCACACCCACAGCTGAGCGGACAGTCGTGTGTCCGGCGCCGCTCGCGGGACGTGTGCCGGGCTCGGCGCCCTGGTCATGGCAGCGGCCGGCGCAGACGGTGTAACCGGTGCGGGCTTCGCAGCGGCCGGCTTGGCCTTCAACCTCTCCTTCGACCTTTTCGAAATTGCCGTTCGCTCCCGGTGTCGGTGTGCCAGCCTTTGCCACCGCGAGGTGACGGCTGTCAATGCCGTCCCGCTGGGACCTGCGGTCAGCGTCATTTCTATGGCCCGCTCCCGTTGGTCGCTGCTGAGTGCCAAGTCCGAAAGGCTGCTAGGAGAGCCAGAGCAGCCGGCTGGCGGATGCATTGATGCACTCAGCATTCACAATTGTCCTAGACCGTGGTAGCGCAGCAGCTCGATGGCTCACCGCAAGACAGCACCGGTGCCGCACAAGAAGAGGGATCGGCCGTCGCCGGCGGCTCCGCCAGCTGTGCCGTGGATGGTCGCGTCGCTGTCCGCACCGGTTGCATCCACTATCGTGGCAGCTGTCATGGTGCTGGTGGCGGCGGTCCTGCTGGCGCGCCTCAACGATCCCCCCGGCCCGCGCCCCGACTCATGGAGCGAGGTAGAGGTGATCATTTCCGGTTGGGGCTACGCTGCCAGCGGCTTCTTGGCGTACGCGGGTCTGCCGCAGCATCAGATCAGTCCACCGGTCGATCCGTACTACCTCTACGCCAACTATCCGGTGTTGAGTAACGTGCTCTACGGCGTCCTTCATCTGCTGGGTGCGGATGCGTACGGGCTGTATCGCCTGCCGGCGATCTTGGCGTCGCTGGCGGCGCTCTGGCTCTGGTACCAACTCGTGACCAAGGTCGTCGATCGCGCCACCGGCATGGCTGCGGTGATCGCGCTAGCTTCGTCGGTGGGCTTTCTGAGCTACGCCGACAACATTCATCAACAGGCGTATCCCATGGCACCGCAGTTCGGCGCGCTGGTGTGTCTGGTCAGCGCACTGGCTCCGGAGACGAAGCGACCGCGCCGGTGGCTCATCGGTTGCGCGCTCTGCCTGTTCGTCGTCGGGTTGCTGACCGTGGAGCTGCACGCGTGGTTGATCATCGCCGTGGCCGGTTACGTGATGCTCTTCAGTCCGCGGGCGCGCTGGCAGTGGCTGCCGGTGCTCATCGCTCCGCTGTTGGTCGGGGTGGCGCTGCAGTCGTTGCAGGGCAAGATCGGCTCGCCGGTGCCCCCCGAGGAGCGGCCGAGCTTTGGCGAGAACCTGTATCGGCGTTCCATCGGCTTTGCAGACGCGATCGATACGCCGAGGGACGCCGAAGGAAAGAGGCTGACGCTGGCGACCTTTCCGGGCTACATGGTTGACCGCTTCAATGATTTCTACCGTGTACCGGCGTGGGTGGTGCCGCTGCTGATCCTGATCGGTTTCGTCGGCGCGGGGACGCCGCGTGCGCCGCCAACGCAGTGGCCGCCTCAGGTGAAGCTGCTGTTGATCCTCTTGCTGGCGGCGCTCGGATGGATGGGCACCATGATGCAGCAGACCGCCGTGCATCCGGCGACCCTGCGTCAGCTCCTACCGTTCTGGGCGTTGCTGCTCGCAGTCGTGTGGACCCACGGCGTGCGTGTGGCGCTCGATCCGCGTGTCTTCGTGGTGTGGCGCGTGTTGCTGCCGCTCGTGGCGGTGGCGCTCATGGTGCCGCAAGCAGCGGGGATGTGGGCGGGTTTGCGGATGCACTGGGACCATCGTTTCCGCGACCCGGTCATCATGGAAGCGCCATGGTCAGAGCCTGTCGATCTCGGCCGCTTGCGGAGCCTGCCGGCGGACAGCGTGATTCTCACGAATCACAACCGCTTGCCGTTCATCCGCTACTGGTCGCGGCGGCCGACGTACACGGCATTCAACACCGTCCCGCCCGGCATCCCGGTCAGGCGTACCTCGTTCGACTTGAGCATGAGCTACCTGCGCGGCTTGTATGCGGAGAAGCTGCCGCATCTGGTGTTTCTGTATCGCATCTTCGGCCCAACCCCGCAGAACATCGCAGCGACCCTGGCGCAGGATCCCCTGCTGCGTATCCTGACCACCGGGAGCCTGGATCCGCTTCCCTCGGACGACGCGGAACGACGTGCAGTGCGGGCGTTCAGGGGCGAGGAGCCGGCGGCCTGCCCGGTCCTGCTGCGTGGCGGCAGCTGGAGCGTCTTCGACATGACCCCGATCATGCCGGAGCTCATGCGCCGCTTCAGCGCTGAGCCCGTTCCGAAGTTGAGGGAGATGCCGGCGCCGCGGTGAGGGGCGCGACCCCAACTGCGTTCCTGATCGTTGGTAAGCCCACAAGAGCCGCGCTATTGTGCTGGCTTCAAGGTATGTCGATGTCCAATCCACTAACGATCGATCTGGATCACGTGCTCAGCCAGACGCGTGGACTGTGGGATGAGCTCCGCGGGCAACGGATTTTCATCACCGGTGGAACCGGCTTCTTCGGGTGCTGGTTGCTGGAAACGTTTGTGTATGCGGTGGACAGACTCGACCTTGGGGCGAGCGCGGTCGTGCTCACACGCGACGGTGGGGCCTTTCGGCTCAAAGCTGCACATCTCGCATCGCATCCCGCTCTGCAGTTTCATGTCGGCGATGTTCGGTCGTTTAGCTTTCCGAGTGGAACGTTTTCGCATGTAATTCATGCGGCAACTCCCTCGACGTCACCGGAACCACCGCGAGTTCTCCTGGATACCATCATTCAAGGCACCAGGCGTGCGCTGGAGTTCGCGGTGCATTGCGGAGCAAGGAAGTTCTTGCTCGCCAGTTCTGGGGCGGTGTATGGCAGACAACCGGTGGACGTCACGCATGTATCTGAGAATTCCCAGGGGGCCCCGGAGCCCCTCGACCTGCGGGCCACGTATGGCGAAGGTAAGCGGGTGGCCGAGTTGTTCTGCGCAATCTACGCGCACGAGTTCGGGATCGAGGCGAAGATTGCCCGGTGCTTTGCGTTTGTTGGACCGTACTTGCCGCTGGATGTGCACTTCGCCGTCGGCAACTTCATCCGTGACGGCCTCGCGGGCGGACCGATTCGGGTGAATGGCGATGGCACGCCGTTTCGCTCATACCTGTACGCGGCCGACCTTGCGGTATGGCTATGGACGATCCTGTTTTCCGGCGCTTCGGCCCGCCCGTACAATGTCGGGTCCGAGGCGGAAACGACCATCCTGGAACTCGCGACGACCGTCGCGAAGATGTTCGGCCCGCACGTGCAGGTCGTGGTCGCTCGGCAACCGAACCCGCAGCAACCGCCGGAGCGTTACGTCCCTTCTACAAAGCGTGCGCAAGGGGAACTGGGGTTGAGAACGGCCATCGGCCTGGAGGAATCTATTCGCCGGACGGTTGCCTGGCATCGAGAGAGCTCAAGGCTACAAGTTGGAACCTGATGGCGCTCTCTCTCGACAATCGCTTCATTCGTTTCTTGCTAGTTGGGTTGCTGAACACGGCCTTCGGCTATTCTGTCTTCGCCTTCTTCGTCCTTATACACACCCACTACGCCGTTGCCGCCCTCCTCTCGACCGTTTGTGGTGTCGTCTTCAATTTCAAGACGACGGGCAGGATAGTATTTGGGAATCGTGACAACTCGCTACTGGTGCGTTTTTTCGGTGTCTACGCGATCACGTACCTGCTCGGCGTGTCCGTGCTCAGGCTGTCGCGTGGGTACCAGTGGAACCTGCTGATCGTCGCGGCGGTCATGATGCCCCTTATGGCGATTGTGTCCTATCTACTGAATCGCTTCTTTGTCTTCGACCTTCCCAAGTCCTCGCTGGACGTGGACGGTCATCCGGGATGAATTGCGTGCACGCCCGCGACGGTGGACTCCAGTCGGGAATTGCGGTAGCCGAAGCGGGCGACATGCAGGTACAAGGCGGGATACGCAACCGCATCCGTTTGGAAGTGCAGCGCGGCGGACGGGCGCTGCTGCGGCGGCTGCTGGCGCGGCGGTATTCGCTGGTCGTCCCGAATTTCTATCGGGTCTATACGCCGTGGTTCGAGGACGACTTTCGCCGCTTGCTGCAGGGGTGCGTCCTCGACAACACCCTGCTGACCGAGGATCGCTGCTACTTCGTCCAACAATTCGTCCGCTACGCCGCGCAGCTCCCGGGGGATTTCGCGGAATGCGGTGTATATCGCGGCGGCTCTGCCTACCTCATGGCGGAGACGATGCGGGCGGCGGGCTCCGCCGCCACCCTGCACCTGTTCGACACGTTCGAAGGGATGCCAGATACCGCGCGGCCCGAGAGCGATAGTCACGCGCAAGGTGACTTTGGCGACGTCTCCTACGAAGGGGTGGTGGCGCTCCTGCGCGACTTCACTTTTGCGTCACTGCACCGGGGATTCATCCCACATACCTTTGCGGGACTCGACACGACCTACTGCTTCGCGCACATCGACGTAGACATCTACTCGACAACGCACGATTGCCTCGAGTACTTTTACCCGCGCCTGCACACGGGGGGCATCCTGCTCTTCGACGACTACGGCCATCGGATCTACGAACATGCGCAGCGTCGGGCGGTCGACGAGTTCTTCGCTCTCATCCGAGAAAAGCCAATCGTCCTGCCGACCGGCCAGGCCTTCGTGATCAAGCTGTGACGCCGGGGTGCAGATGACCGTCAAGAAATCCGTATGCATCTACATCCCGCTCTTCAACGAGCAGGGCAATCTTCTCGAGGTGTTCCGTCGGGTGGAAGCTGTGGTCGCCAGCGAGCCGGTCTACGAGTGGACCTTCTTACTCATCGACAACTGCAGCGTCGATCGGAGCCAGGAGTTGTGCGAGGCGAAGGCACAGGCAGATGCACGCTACCGCTACGTCAGGTTGAGCCGCAACTGGGAGGCTGCTGCGGCGCAGGCGTCATTCGACTTCTGCGACGCCGACGCGATGATCGTACTGTTTTCGGACTTGCAGGATCCGCCCGAGTTGATTCCCTCGATGTTGAGGAAGTGGGAGGAAGGCTTTCACCTCGTCAATGGGATCGTGCGAACGCGACACGACAGCACACTGGTGAAGACACTGGGTGCCAAGATCGCCTATCGGCTCATCGAGTGGCTCGCCGAGTCCAAGATGCCCGCCAACGCGACCGACTTCCGGCTCATGGATCGCCGGATGGTCGATGCGGTGCGTGCTTGCCGCGAGTGGCCGCGGTTCACCCGCGGCCTGGTCCACTGGGTCGGATTCAAGAAGTCGTTCTTCGAGTACGATCGCGCCGAGCGCGTCGCCGGGGAATCCAAGGGCACACTCGCGCATTCCATCCGGCTGACCTGGGAGGCGATCCTAAACTTCTCCGATAAGCCGCTCCGACTGATCAGCGTCTTCGGGCTCGTCGTGCTCTTGGTTGCGGTCCTGTTGGCGGTGATCTACGGCACCGGCAGACTGCTGGGCTACCCGGCGCCGCGCGGCATCACGACAGTGTTCATCTTGGCGCTGGCGAATATCGGGTTGACGTCGTTCTTCCTCGGGCTGATCGGGGAATACCTCGGCCGCTGCTTCACGCAGGCCAAAGGCAGGCCGCTGTACTTCGTCGAAAAGACCATCAACGTGGAGTCGGGGCCTGACGCTCCCTGAACACGCTGCGATGCGCAAGAGTGCGAACCGCGGCTGCCCGATTTGTGCCGAACCGCAGGTTGACATGCTGCATCACCAGCGCGCGGTGGTGCCGGAAGGCTACATGCTGCGCGGGGCTTATGACGTCGCGTGCTGCATGCGCTGCGGCTTCGTGTACGCCGATACCGCAGACACGCAGGAACAGTACGACCGTTACTACAGCGAGCGCTCGAAGTATGCCGATGCGAAGACGGCGACCGGCGGGGGAACGTCCGCATGGGATGCTGCCCGCCTCGCAGACACGGCGCGTCTTCTGTCCCAGTATCTGCCCGACCAGCACGCGC
>JBGQHM010000020.1:0-34198 GCA_041497995.1 Binatia bacterium
AGGCGAACCAACCCCGTGCTCATCCATGAGCATCATGTGGTTGCGGGTCGCATAGTATAAGCTCAGTGCCGATTGCGTCCCGCCGCTCGATCCCTTCCCCTTGTGGTGGACGCGTGCCAGCGGTGCCAAGTGAACACCGAAGCCAATCTTGCGGGCGCGTAGACAGAGATCGATGTCTTCAAGGTACGAAAAGTAGCGCTCATCGAATCCTCCAAGCCGTTCGCAGAGCGCACGCCTCAGCAGCATGGCACCGCCGCTGACCGCTGCCACGTCGGTGACGCGATCGTACTGCCCGTGGTCGTCTTCGCCGAAGCCGGCTTCAAACAGCCGACCCCAGCGCAGGTCCACACGCAGGCCCGCCGCCTCGAGCCGACCGGGGCGGTCCATCTGCAGCAGCAGGGCACCAACGACGCCGACTGACGGCTCCGCCTCGGCGACACGGACCATCTCGCTCAGTGCCTCGGGCTCAACGGCTGCGTCGTTGTTCAACAGCAACACGTAGTCCGCGCCTGCCTCGATGGCGTGTTGAATGCCGAGGTTCGCACCGCCGGCGAAGCCGCGGTTGCTCTCGGTCTGCAGATAGTGCGCGCCAGGCAGGAGCGCATTCAGCTCGGTCGGGGAAAATTCGTGGCAGCCATTGTCGATCAGAATCACGGAACAATTGGAATACGAGACTGCCGCCAGCGAGCGGAGGCAGGCCAGGGTGTCGCTGCGCCCGTGCCAGTTGAGGACGACGATACCAACGTGCGAAGGACCCATGGTCACTCGGTCATCACGTGGCGCACAGTGGTTTTCACTAGCAGAACCTAGCCCACGAAGACCAGGGACAAGGCGGCTTCCACGATTCACGTTGACACGCGTCAACCGCTTCATCTACCGTTGTTGTAAGTATGACCATTCTTGGACGCGCCGGGCGTGCGTCCAAAATCCGCCATTCCCTATGCGCCTCAATACGGATGCAGCTACTCAAGTATCTCATGGCTAGCCTCCTTGGCGTCGCGGCTGGCTGTCTGCTGGTCGAAATTGGAGCACGCTTGGGACGCAGTGTACTGCCGCAGACTTGGCAGAGCTTGCCAGCCCTGTACCAGGGAGCACCCGCACTGAATGATCTCTACCTCTATGATGACCGGCTCAAGTTCAAGCTGAGACCGGATCTGCAGTCGTTGCTCTTTGCGCCGTTCGGAGCCGATTCAGGTTTCACGATCAGTACACTCTCGCTGGGTTTCATGGACATCGGCTTTCGAACACGCCCGGTTCCGAACGGGCCGATCAATGTTGCGATCGGCGACAGTCTGACCTTCTGTTGGACTCCCGAGGAAGACTGCTGGGTGCACCGCTTGGCACAGATGAGCAACGAGGCCTTCGTCAATTTGGGCGTGCCCGGGTATGGCGGGCTGCAGGAATCTCAGATCCTTGAAGACTACGCTCTTGCCCTCCATCCGCAGCGCATAGTCTGGGCGTTCTACGTGAATGATCTCTGGGACAACGCTCGTCCAGATGCAGTGGTGACTGTGGACCAATGGACGTGGCTGGAGCGTCGCAGCATTGTGTTCGGTGCCCTCCGACGGCTCTTCGATCGTCCGATGTCTGGCGACACTTCCGGCAATAGCCACCTCTGGGTGACGAACGTCGGTGCGAGCCACAAGACGTTCTATGACGCCTCCGTTATTTCACACTGGCTGTCGGACGAGGCGCTTGAGCAGGGGTGGATGGTACAACGCGAGGCGGTGATACGTGCCAAGCGGCTCACAGATGCCGCGGGTGTTCCGCTCTTGATCGTTCTCATTCCGTATCGAGAGCAGATCTATTTCGATGAGTATCGGCAGTTCGCGCCCGAGATGACCGCTGAGCGCATCGGCCGACCGTACCAGTTGATGCGGGATCTGTGTGCACAGCGAGGAATCGACGTGCTGGACCTGTTCGACACTTTCGTTGCCCACCGCTCGGAGCAATTCACGCATCACGTGGACGCGCACTTCAACGCATTGGGCAACACGATCATGGCCACAGCAATCCTGCAGCATCTCGCCCAGCATCGGTCTCCAGCCCTGGGAGCGGCATCGCGGTAGGGTCGCGCCGACTCGATCAGCCGAGGCGACCGGCCGTCATCTTTCACTGGAATTGGCTTGCCTTACATGGGATGCCTGGCTATCGCTGGCGAAAGCTGATGGAGCAAGACCGACAGTCGGACAGGACCCACGGCAAGGCGCCGCCGTGGATCGGCGCCCTCATCGCCGCGTTCGTGGTGGCCTGGATGTGTCCCGCGCCGGCAGCGGCGTACGTCGGGCCGGGAGCTGGTTTCGCGTTCGTGGGGGCGTTCTTTGTCCTCCTCTGGGCCCTGCTGCTCGCGTTGTTTACGCTCGTGTCCTATCCCTTTCGGCTTCTAGTGCGGCTGTTTCGCCGGCGCCGTTTACCGGCTGGCGCGCCACGCCGCGTGGTCGTCATTGGTCTCGACGGCATGGATCCGAAGCTCACCGAGCGCTGGATGGCGGCGGGCAAGCTGCCTCACTTCACCGCGCTGGCGGCGGAGGGAGCATTTCGCCGTCTCAGCACCACTCATCCGCCGTTGTCGCCGGTGGCGTGGTCATCGTTCATGACCGGTGTGCATCCGGCGCGACACGGTATCTTCGATTTTCTGGCGCGCGACGCGCGCAGCTACCTTCCGTTTTTGTCCTCGTCCGCTATCGAACCGGCGCGCCGGAGCCTGAGCATCGGGAAGTTTCAAGTGCCGCTCGGGCGACCGCAGTTGCGGCTCTTTCGTAAGGCGCCGCCCTTCTGGAAGATCCTCGGCGATCACGGTGTCTTCTCATCCGTGCTGCGGGTGCCGGTGACCTTTCCGCCGGAACGCTTTCACGGCACGTGCCTCTCCGGGATGAGTGTACCCGATCTGCGCGGCACGCAGGGGAGCTTCACATTCTTCACCGAAGGCGGCGGCGATGGCGAGCACACTGGCGGTATGCGGGTGCCGCTGACACGCACCGGCAACCGGCTACACGGCTCCATACCCGGGCCGGAGCATCCGCTGCACCGCGGACAATCGATGCAGCTGCCCATCGAGGTGGAGATCGGAGCCTCGGGCACGATCGAGTTGCGCGCCGGTACGGAACGGCTGACCTTGCAGCCGGGTGTCTACTCCGACTGGATCCCATTGGTGTTCGATGCCGGCTTCGCCATCAAGCCGCGCGGCATCGCCCGCTTCCGCATCGTTAGCACCGAGCCGTCGTTCGGCCTCTACATGACCCCTATCAACATCGATCCGGAGCACCCTGCCCTGCCCATCTCTCATCCGCGTGCCTATGGAACGTACCTCGCCAAGCTGCTCGGTCGCTTCGCAACCCTCGGGCTGGCGGAGGACACCTGGGCGCTGAACGAACGCGTCCTCGACGAGGACGGATTCCTGGAGCAAGCCTACCTGATTCACGCCGAGCGCGAAGAGCAGCTCTTTGACGCGTTGGACAAGACACCGTCGGGTGTCGTGGTGTGCGTGTTTGACGCCACCGACCGGGTACAGCATATGTTCTATCGCTACACCGATCCCGATCCGCGGGCACCGCGGCCCGGTGACGTGGCCCGCTATGCACGCGTCATTGAAGACCTCTACGTGCGCATGGACACGCTCCTCGGTCGTGTGCGCGCTCAGCTCGATGGTGACACCTTGCTCTTTGTGTTGTCCGATCACGGCTTCGCGTCGTTCCGCCGCTGCGTCGACCTCAACGCCTGGTTGCGGCAAGAAGGCTATCTGACGCTGAAGGACGGCGCGACGGGTACCGCCGAGTACCTGCGCGACGTGGATTGGTCGCGTACGCAGGCGTACGCCGTCGGCCTCGCGGGCCTCTATCTGAACCTGCGCGGCCGAGAATCCCAGGGCATCGTCGCTGCGGGAGCTACAGCCGACGGTCTCAAGCGCGAGATCGCAGCGAAGCTGCTGACGCTGCACGATGCCGACGGCGATCGGCCCGTGGTGCGCGACGCGGTCGATGTCGCGCAGCGCTACAGTGGGCCATACTGTGATGAGGCTCCTGACCTCATTGTCGGCTACGCCGACGGGTACCGAGTGTCGTGGGACGCCGCCGTCGGCAAGGTCACCGACACTGTCCTGACGGACAACGCCAAGAGCTGGAGCGGCGACCATTGCGTCGATCCCGAGCTGGTGCCCGGCATCTTGTTCTGTAACCGGCCGATGCGCGCAGCGACGCCTTCGATCGTCGACATCGCCCCGAGCCTGCTCGAAGTGTACGGCATCCGGCCACCAGCTCACATGGAGGGGCGCTCGTTGGGAATCCAGCCGGTGACAGCAACCTCATGACGGATCACGGCGCCGTACGCCGACGACTACGGTGCCGCCTGGCGGCCCTGCTGCTCAGCGCGCTCCTCGCTGCCGACTGCAGCCGGCCGGCGCCGGCGACGCAACACCGCGTGCTCGTGCTCGGCTTCGACGGTCTCGATCCCAATCTACTCGACCGCTTCATGGCGGAGGGGGTGCTACCGAGCTTTGCGCGTCTCGCACGAGAAGGCAGCTATCGGCGGCTCGCCACCACCATTCCGCCACAGAGCCCCGTCGCGTGGTCGACCTTCATCACCGGGCTAGACCCGGGAGGCCACGGCATCTTCGACTTCGTGCACCGCGATCCGGCGCCGCCAGGCGGTGGCGCCGTCGAGCCCTTCCTGTCCACTTCGCGCGTCGGCGAGGACGAGTTCCGTGTGCCGCTCGGTGGCTATGCCCTACCGTTGCGCGCCGGCAAGGTCGAGCTGCTGCGCCATGGCAAAGCCTTCTGGAACACGCTGGTAGCGCACGGCGTGCCCGCGACCATGGTGAAAATTCCGGCGAACTTTCCGCCGGAGCCGAGTACAGCGCAGACGCTGTCCGACATGGGGACACCGGACATCCGGGGGACGTATGGGACGTTCTCCTTCTACACCACCGATCCCGCCGAGGAGGGACGCAGTGTTTCCGGAGGCATCTTCCACCACGTCGATTTGGTCGACGGCCATGTACACGGAGCGCTGCCCGGGCCGACCAACCCGTTTCGCAGAGAGGATCAACGGGCCGTCTGCCCCTTCGACGTCTATCTCGATCCGCAGCATGACGCGGTGAAGATCGAAGTGGATGGAGAGGAATTGCTCCTCCAACGCGGTGAGTGGAGCGGGTGGGTTCCCGTACGCTTTCCGTTACTGACCGGCGTCGCCACGGTGCGCGGCGAGGTACGGTTCCAGTTGCAGGCGGTGCACCCCCACCTGCGGCTCTTCACGACGCCGGTCAATATGTCGCCGGCCGATCCCGCCTTGCCGATCTCCACGCCGCCCGAGTTCGCACGCCAGCTGTATGACGACCTTGGGCTCTTCTACACGCAAGGGTTGCCGGAGAGCACCGCCGCACTAACGGCCGACGCCCTCAACGACGCACAGTGGCTCGCACAAGCCAACGACATCTATGGCGAGCGCCGCCGCCTGTTCGAACGCCAGCTACAACGCTTTCGCAGCGGGGTGCTGTTCGTCTACTTCGGCGGCCCCGACCAGGTCTCGCATATGTTCTGGCGCACGCTCGATCACGCCGACAACCCGTATCGCCATGCCATCCGCGACACCTACGTCCAGGTGGATACCGTGCTCGGCCAAGCCCTCGCCACTGTGGACGCCAACACAACGCTCATCGTGATGTCCGACCACGGCTTCGCACCGTGGACGCGTGCGGCCGATCTGAACGGCTGGCTGCGCTCGCAAGGCTATCTGACTTTGCAGCCGGGCGTGGCGCAGGGCCGCGAGCTGTTTGCGGACGCCGATTGGCCGCGCACGCGGGCCTACGCGCTCGGTCTCAACGGCGTGTACCTCAACCTGGCTGGCCGTGAGCGCTTCGGTAGCGTGCCGGTGCAAGACCGTGAGCGGCTGCAAGCAGAGATCGCCGCCCGTCTGCTGGAGTGGCGCGATCCGCAGAATGGCGCTTCCGTCGTTGCCCGCGTCTACCGTCCCGAGGATGTCTACAGCGCCGCGCATCGCGAGCTGGCGCCCGATCTGATCGTTGGGTACGCACGCGGCTACCGCATCTCCAATGAATCCGCACTCGGCGCCGCCGGTGACAAGATCCTCGAAGACAATCACCGCAAGTGGAGTGGAGATCACTGCATGGCGGCGGACGAGGTGCCGGGCGTCCTGCTGTCGAACCGCCTCATCGCGTCGGGCGATGTCGGTCTGGTGGATATCGCGCCAACCGTCTTGGGCGAGTTCGGCATCGTGCCCCCCACGGAGATGGTCGGCAAGTCGTTCCTCGGCGCGGCCGCCTCGCGCCGACAGTGAAGCCCTGGGGCCGGAACGTTTGCCTCTTGCTCCTCCGCAAGGTAGCTAGATCATCAATGTTCAACTCGAAGAAACTGAGTCTGGATCGAGCCCTGTACGATCGCATCGAGCGTGTAGCGGCGCAGGCGGGTTACGCGTCGGTGCGGGATTTCGTCGTGCACGTCCTCGAGCAACAGGTGCGGCATTTGGAAGAGGCGAAAGACGAGGAGACTATTCGCAAGCGCCTCGAGGGACTCGGCTACATTGACTGATGGCGACGCTGCACCGCCTCATGGCAGCAATATTTGCCGTGTTGCTTGACCCGCTCGCGACCCTCCCACCGCTCACTGGCCTCACGCTCGTTTCGGTCGCGGCCGGCATCATCCTGCTCGCCGGCATGCGGCTGTGCTCGGATCCGCAGGCGATCCGCGCAGCCAAGCGCAAGGTACAGGCGCACTTGCTGGCCACGCGTCTCTATCGGCACGAACCGAGTACCGTAGGGCGAAGCCTGGGTGCATTACTCATCGCACTCATCCCCTACTTGATGCAGATGCTGCGACCGTTCGTCGTGCTATTGATACCGTTCGGCTTGCTGTTCGCTCACCTCGACGCGCGCTATGCGAGCCGGCCCCTCCAGCCCGGCGAGCGCACGATCGTGAAGGCGATCGCCGCGCACGGCACCCCGGAGGACTGGCGCTTGGAGGCACCGTCCGGGGTCGCGGTCGATTCGGTTGCCGTGCGACTGCCGTCACGCCACGAGATCGACTGGCGAGTACGCGCCGAGGCACCGGGTTCGTACAGCCTGACGTTGCTCGCCGGCACCGAGCACGTACGGAAGAGGATCCAGGTAGGTGGCCTAAGCGGTGCGGTAGCGCAGCGCGCGCAGGCAACCCTGCCAGCGCTGTTCAGTGCACCGACTGAAGCGCCGATCGACAGTGGCAGCACTATCGCGGCGATCGAGGTCGAGTATCCGGCGCAACGATTCGTGGTGCTCGGGTGGTCGCTCCATTGGATCGTGATCTTCTTGGTTGTATCGAGCGTGGTCGCGCTGTTGCTGCGCCACCGCGCCGGGGTAGAATTCTGAAGAGCCCGTAGCCGCATCAAGTCCGCCACACCGCACAGAGCAGCCTTGCGGTCGCGCACGGGGCATGATTCTATGCGGGCGCCACGAACGATCACCACGGAGGGATGAGAAGACCGATGACGACTTGGCCAAAGACAAAAGCCCTTCTCCTCTGCGCCCTGCTCCCGCTCGCAGGGTGCTTGGTTGAGGATTCCATCACCATCACCAACGACGGGCTCGTCGGTTTCGAATCGACTGTCACAGAGCCCGATGAGTCGAAAACGATGGAGTTCGCTCAATTTGAGAAGGGCGTTGCCAGCCTGATCGAAGAGTTACGCCAACATAAGTGGACGGTGGAGCAGAAGTGGACGTCCAAGGAGCGGCCCTACGGGCTCAAGGTCACCGGATCCGGAAAACTCCCCGATGTTGTCGGTACGACCTCCCTCTATACCCTCTCGAAGATCGACGACGCCAAGTTCAAGGTCACGTTCCTGCCGCTGGACCATAGCCGCGTGCGCGTTACGTTCGAATCTCCAACCAGCTGGTGGCCCTGGAGCGAGCGCAAAGAGACTGCGAAGATGCTTGATGCGAATGACCAACCCGTCCAAGAGATCAAGAACGTTTCATCCAAGGACTCCTACACGATCGTTCTCAAGTGACGCGCTAGCCGTTGGCCGCACCGTCCCCGCGCCGCAAGCGCTTTGAAGCTCCCTCCTACGCTTCGCCAGCTTTAGGTAGCCGCTACGCTGGTGAGGCCGAAGTAGGCCAACGCAACATACAGCGCCGCAACCGTGACCGCGACGCACAGTGCTAGGCCGTCGCTGCTGCGAAACGGAAAGTGCTCGAACGCCGTGCGTTGCGTACGCGCTTGGAAACCGCGGGCCTCCAACGCCATCGCCATACCGTCGGCGCGACGCAGCGCGCCCATGAACACCGGGACGATCACCGGGACGTAGCGCCGCATGCGCTGCAGCAGGTTGCCTTCGTCGAAGTTGAAGCCGCGGCAGCGCTGCGCCTGCACAACGGTGGCGGCGGCTTCGACGAAGACCGGCACGAGCCGGAAAGCCAACGTCATCGTGAAGCCCAACTTGTACGGCATTCCCACTCGCGTCAGCGCGTACGCGAACTCTTCGATCTTTGTAGTCGATAGAAACACGATGCCCACGCCGAGGAACGTATCGAGCTTCATTGCCATGCCGAGCGCGAAGCGCAGGCCGGCGGCACTGATACGGATGGGCCCCCATGTGAACAGCGAATCGCCGCCACGGAAAAACAGTGTCCAGATGATGAACGTCATCGCAAAGACCATGACGAACAGGAGGCGCAGCCGCCGCACGTTCGCCCATGCCCCCGCCGCCGAGATCAACGCGCACACCGCCGCAGCCACGGGCAGTGCCGCACTTGGTGTTTGCGTGACGAACGCCGCTACGAAGAAACAGAGCATACCGAGCACCTTCGCGATCGGATTGAGCCGGTGGAGGAAGGTTGAGCGGTCAATGTAGAGGAAGAGAGACATGGACCTAGCTCTCAGCCGTCAGCTATCAGCAATCAGCCATGAACTCACATCTGGTGGCACCGGCCTCTGGCCGGTGCCGACTTTTGGCTCACTCATGTCCCATCTCTTCCACAAACTCTTCCACAGAGAGCGGCGTGAAATCAAAACGGCGCCCGAGGCGCGTGACCTCCGGCGCTTGGAAGTGGGCGTGCGCGAGCAGCGCTTCCTCAGCGAACAGGGCGCGCAGCGCGCCGTCGAACAGGATCTGCCCGGCGCTCATCAGCACACCCCGGTCGGCGTACTCGGCGACAACCCACGGGCTGTGAGTGATGATCAGGATCGCCATGCCGTGTTGGTGCAGCCGCGCCAGCAGGTCCATCATGTGGCGTTGCTCGGTGTAGTCGAGCCCGGTCGTCGGCTCGTCGAGGATAAGCAGACGCGGGCGCAACGCCAGCAACGACGCCACCGCCAGCCGCTGGCGATGCCCTTTGCTCAGCAGAAATGGGTCGGCCTCTTCCAAGCCCTGCAACCCGACAGCCTGCAGCGCGCTTCGCACGCGTTCCGTTACCTCTGCGGGTGCGACCCGGAAGTTGCGCGGCCCGAACGCTACTTCATCGGCGACACTAGCCGCGAAGATCTGGTGATCGGGGTTTTGAAAGACGTAGCCGATGTCCGCGGCTACCGCATTCATCGGTAGCTCACTGAGGTCGGTACCGGACAACGTGACACGACCCGCCGTCGGTCGCAGAAGACCATTGAGATGTTTCGCCAAGGTCGTTTTTCCCGAACCGTTCTGGCCGATCAACGCAATGAACTCCCCAGGATCAATTCGTAACGAGACCCCGTTGAGTGCTGGCAAGCCGGAGTCGTAGTGAAACGCAATCGACGCGGCTTCTACGAGCGCAGCGTCAGCACGACCGACTGACTCGCGGGCACGGAGGCCCGCGCCACCAGAGCTTTCACTGCGTGGCGCGGGCCTCCGTGCCCGCGTTCGCAACGAAGCCTCCGCCTCGTCTAACGAGCACGGTACCGGAACGAGGTGCAGCCGCGCTGCGACACGACTGATATCCGGCGGCCGCACGCCGTGCTCCTCCAAGAGATCGACCTGCGCCAGCGCGCGCGCCGGCGTGTCATCGCACACAACCCGCCCTGCACTCATGACGATGAGCCGATCGGCATGTTCCGCGGCGGCGATTTCGTGCTCGATGACAATCAGCGTATAGCCTTCGCGCCGCATCGCTCCGAGAACGGCAAAGATCTCCAGCTTGCCGAGCGGATCGAGGTCGGTCGTGGGTTCGTCGAACACCAGGATGCGCGGTTGCAACGCCAGGGTAGCCGCGATCGCCAGGCGTTGCTTCTCCCCGCCCGACAGAGTGGCCGGGTCGCGGCGCTCAAATCCCTGCAGACCGACGGCATCCAAGGCGCGTGGAACACGGCGGCGCATCTCGTCCGGCGCGACCCCGAGCTGCTCCATGCCGAACACCACCTCTTGCACGACGTTGGTCGCAAAGAGCTGGGCTTCGAAATCCTGTGAGACGAGGCCGACGATCCCGGCCATGTCGGCGACCCCTTCGTGTTGCAAGCGCTGCCCAAAGATCTCGATCGTGCCGTTCAGCGTGCCGCTGTGAAAGGCGGGGACGGTGCGATTCAGGCACTTCGCCAGCGTCGTCTTCCCGGCACCGGTTGCACCCATCACGGCGATCATCTCGCCGCGCTGTACCGTGAGCGAGATGTCGTCCAACGCGACGCCGTCCTGGTCGGTGTATGCGAAGGAAAGATGATCGAGGCGGATCGCCTCGACGGGGTCAGCGGCAGGCACGCTACAACAGCGCTACGCCGATGAGCAGCAAGCCCATGACGGGCAAGAGGCCGATGCCGACGGCGGCGGCATGCGTGCCGGCAGTGGGGTCGGCGTGTGCCAGGAAGGGGAGCTGGAGTTGACCAGTCGAGAGCAGATTTCCCAACACCATGCCGCCCACGGTCGCCACCACCACGACGGCGAGGCCGACGCGGCCCTTGGCGCGGCGCCGTGGCAGAGGGCGCGGCATGATGTCGCGGTACAGGAGCCGGCCGCGCCGTACGCGTGGATAGATCACGGCCAGCAGGAACGGCGTCAAGACGACCGCGACCACGAAGTTGTTCACCAGAATGATATTGCCCAGAACCGAGAACGGAACGAAGCCGAGCAGGTTGATGCCCCACCCAACGGTGAGCGCGCAGGTTGCGCTTGCCAGAAGCACGACGGCGGCGAATCCGATCCAGGCCACGGGATGGCGCGGCAGCGGGTCGGCATCCGTGAGCGCTTCCCACGCCTTGTACGGGATGAACCCGTACAGGAAGTTCCCGGCGAAGCCGAAGAGATCGCCCGGGCCGATACCGCCGAAAAAATCCCCGATCACATTGCCGATCGCCGCGCCCCACGCACCCGCCGGCCCGAACAGGAAGGAACACACGACGGGCACCGCGTTGGCCGGCCGAAATTCGGTCACGCCTGGGATGATCGGCAACACCTTGAAGGGAATCAGAATGGCGGCGTAGAGCGACGCACTCATCGCGGTCAGGACGACCATCCGCGTATTGCCCCACATGGCGAAGAGCTCGTGACTGGCGATTCGTGACTCGTGACTCGTCAACCGCGGCGCTTGCGCTCGCGCTATGCTTTCAGATGGCAGATGCATCCGAGTCGGCCACCACCGAGTCACCAGTCACGAATCACGCGTCCCGCAGTTCGGCCCGGAAGTCCGGGTGGGCGATTTCGGCGAGGGCCTGGACGCGCTGGACGTCAGTGAGCATGCCGAGGTTTGCGGCACCATACTCGGTGACGACGTACTGAACGTGGTGCCGCGGTGTGCTGACCGGCGTGCCGGACGGGAGGGCCTTGGCGATGGTCGAGACCGTCTTGCCTCCGACCTGTGCGGTCGAATGGAGGCAGATGATGCTCTTGCCGCCTTCGCTGTCGTGTGCACCGATGACGAACAGCTCGTGCCCACCGACACCGGAGTATTGTCGCCGCCCCACGGTGTCGGCCATGACCTGGCCGGACAGGTCTACGGACAGCGCACCGTTGATGCTCACCATGCGCCGGTTCAAGCGAATGATGGCCGGATCGTTGACCTGCGCGACCGGCAGCATGCGGACCTCGGGGTTGCGGTTCATCCACTGATAGAGTGCCTGGCTGCCGGCCCCGAACGTCGCGACCGAAAAACCGTCATACACACCTTTGTGATTGCTCACCTTCCCCGCCTGATGCAGATGCATGATGCCATCGACCATCATCTCGGTATGGATGCCGAAGTCGCCCTTCTTCCCGGCCGCCAAGAGCTGCGCGACGATGTTCGGCACGCCGCCGATACCGATCTGCAGCGTGGCGCCGTTGTCGATCAAATGCTCGACGTGCTGCGCAATGGCCTTGTCCTCATCGGTAACGGGCTGCTCAGGCAGCTCGAACACGTTGCGGTCCGACTCGATGATACAGTCGATCTCCGACACGTGAATGCGGTTGCCGCCGTAGCGGCCCAGCCCCAGCACATGCGGCATGGCAGCGTTGACCTCGCCGATCGCCAGGCGGTTCGGATCGCGCGCCGCTTCCAGGAAGGCGTTGAACGAGGCGCCGGCGTGCAACCCGAAATTGAGGTAGCCGTGCTCGTCCATCGGAGCGAGGGCCGATACCACAACCCGCGGGCTGGCCAGGTGCGCGTAGCGTTCCCAGCCGAGGAAGTCGGCGGGCAAATACTCGACGTTGGCGCCCATCGACTTCAGCATGCGGTCGATCGGTCCGTAGAAGCCGCTGATCAAGCGTACCCCTGGTTGTTGGAGAACGGCGTAGGGCTCGATGAGCAAGCCGGTGAAGATCGTCAGGTTCTGATAGTCGCTGCGTTGAGCAAGGCCGCTCAAGAACGCCGCCGGCTGCCCAGTGGCGATTGGCGCTGCCAACGTGTCGGCGACTTTGATGAGATCGACAGCCTCGCGGAGCGTGCGCAACTTGCTCCGGTACAGCATCTGCGAATCACCGTGAACGTGCCGTACCGGCATACATCAGTCCCTCCCACTCGCTGCAAGACTTGCGCACCAACACCCCCGGCTCCACACCGCCGCCGAGAGTAGCAGCACCGTCCGAGCCTGCACAGGGGCGGACGGCAGAATGCCCAGAATACGTAGGATGGACAGACCCCCTCCCAGATGAGGTATAGAGCTGCGATGTCCCCTACTCTCCGGCGTTACTTGCTCCTCGAGCACGGGTTCGGCTCCGCCGTCTTCAACTTTGTACTCAACGGTACGATCGCCTGGCTCCTGTTTCGCGGTGTGGCTGACGTGCCCATGTGGGGCCAGCAGAGCATCGCTGGCGACACGATCGGTACGACATTGTTCCTGCCGTTGATCACGTGCTTGATCGTTACCCCGCTGGTGCGCCGCCACATGCGTGCGCGCGACCTCGGGGTGCTGGGCTGGTCGCCGACGGCGAACGCTCTTCTGCGCTGGCTGCCGGCGGGGACGTTTCGCCGTGGCCTGGTCCTGGGCGCTACGTGTCTCCTGCTCGTGGCGCCACTGGCGGTTGGAGCGCTCGGGGCGATAGGTGTGACGGCTATGCCCTTGTGGCGCTTTGTGGTGTTCAAGGCGGCATTCGCCGCCGCCCTGGCGCTGGCGGTGCAGCCGCTCATCGCCCTCTGGGCGGTCGGCAGCGAGAGTCCCCGCTGAGCAAGTAGGGGAGAGGCGGCCTCCGCCGGAAGCTGAGACAGCGTCTCCCTGCCTGCCTACCTTACTTCTTCTCTTTTTTCTCCGGTACGCGGAACTCGTCGTGGCAGCTTTTGCACGCGGCGAACATCTTGTCCGCCGCCGTTTTCGAGTCGCCGCCGCTGCGGGCTGCGTCGCCTAACTCGCCGGCCCGGGCCTCCAGGTCCTTCGCGTTCTGCTCGAACTTTTCCCAGTGGGTCCAGATCTCCGGCTTGGCGCGTGACTTCGGGTCCGTGCTGCCCTTCGGGAACAGCGCTGCGATCTTACTGGCGCTGGTTTGAATCTGTCCCGCGCCCTCTTCGACCTTCAGGTGATCGCCCGACTTGAGGGCGTTGCCAATGATCTTGGCGTTCTTACCGATCCCCTCCATCAGTTCGTGCCGATCACGGATCGGCCCCGCCGGAAGGTCCTTGGCCTCATGGGCACTGACCACACGCAGTCCGCCCGCCATCAATATGATGGCGCCCATCATGATCGCTGTCTTGCGCATCCACGCCTCCTATGGGTTCAGTTGCCGTCCCGACTCAAGATATGTCCGACTCGGTTACTTATCATCGACCTTGTTGTCAATCGGCGGCACCGTTTTCAGGTACTCGGCGATGGCGCGTCGATCACGCTCCGGGGCGTCTTTGTACCCGGGGCCGCCACCGTGTCCGTCGATGGCGTCCGCCATCAATCCCTGGACGTTATCGAAATCGGGCAGCATCCCTTGCGTGAGCAAGGTGACGATATCGGCAAGATCCCAGCTGCCAATGCCCGTCGCGTGCGGTGTAATGTTTGGCACCGGATCACCAGTCGGCCCGTGCGCGCTTCCGGCGAGGTACATGGCTCGATCGGGCGCTCCGAAGCGGTTGCGCGGTGTGTGACAGTCCGCGCAGATCGACACATGATCAACCAGATAGTGCCCGCGCTCGACGCCCTCCGCCGGTGTGACAGCGGGCGGTACCGTTGTGCGAACGAACAGCAGACGCCAGGCGCGATATGCCAAACGCGCCATGGGCAACTCGCCTTCATGCGGGTGATTCGCGCGGTGCACCGGTACGAGTCGTCGTAGGTAGGCGATCAGGTCCGCAACGTCCGCGTCGCTCATACCGGCGTACTGATAGTAAGGCATTGCCGGCGACTCCACGCCCTTGTCTCGGGCGTAGCCGGTGCGAATCGCGGCAGCAATCTCCGCGTCGCTCCAGGTGCCGATTCCCGTGTCAGCATCCGGCGTGATGTTGGTGCCGAAGAACTTCCCAAACGGCGTCGGCACCTCGCCGCCGCCGGCACCGACGGGACCATCCTTCGGCGTGTGACAGCTGCACCCCGCTGCCAACGCGAAGACGACCTTACCGCGCTCGGGGTTACCCGCGGCAAACGATTGGGTCGAGAGTGCGGCAAGCAACACCATGGCCGCGACGACGTGCTGCTTATGGGTCGAGACACTGGCCAGCCGCTCGGTGATCACACCGGGAGCATACGGGTGCGCGCCGCGCCGGTTCAAGAGTGCGGAGCGGATTTGACCCTTACCCTAGGAGGGTGGCAAGGTGCGCGACGCTGTTGCAGATCCGTGAGGATCACGGAGGGTGGGTTTGTCCAAGAAGCCGACACCGCGCATACGCACCCTTCCGGTGCCCCGCGCACCGCACCCGTGGGCGCTGTGGTACTGCGCGGGGGTGCTCCTCGTCGCTACCACCGTCGCGTTCAGCCCCGGGCTCAATGCGCAACTGCTCTCGTGGGACGACGAGAGCTACGTGTCCGAGAACGTCCTCCTGCGTAACGCGGCGGGCCTCGGCGGGATCTGGAATCCTGCGGCGCGCGGTCAGCCACAGTTCTATCCGCTCCTCTTCACGACGTACTGGCTGGAGTATCAAACGTGGGGTGCGCGCCCCGCCGGTTATCATGTCATGAACCTCGTGCTGCACCTGGCGAACGTCGTGCTGGTCATTCTGTTGGTGCGGCGCCTGGGGACCTCGGCGTGGACCGCGCTGGGTGCGGCCGCGATCTTCGCCCTGCACCCCACGCAGGTCGCGTCGGTCGTCTGGGTAGCGGAACGCAAGAACGTCCTGTCGGGCTTCTTCTACTTGCTGGCGTTCCTGCTGTTCCTCGCCCACCGTAGCCGCGATGACTGGCGCGCCTATGGCAGCAGCCTGGGCGCTTTCGTTGCCGCCTTGCTGAGCAAGACGCAGACGGTCACTCTGCCCGGATCGCTACTGGCCACTGAGTGGCTTTTGCGCGACACGGGGCGCCTGCGGCGGGTCAGTCCAGTGGGATTGGCAGCGCGGCTCGCCCCGATGCTGGCGCTTGGAGCAATCATGGCGACGGTGACCAACAGCTTTGAACGTGCCTCGGTCGGCGCTAGCTGGTTCCGTCTCCCGGCGCCTGCTGCCCGACCCTTCATCGCTGCGACCGCACCGTGGTTTTATGTGGCCACGTTCCTGGCGCCCGTCGATCTCTCGCCGATCTATCCCATGTGGAGTGTATCCCCCACGGATCCCACGTGGTGGTTGGCACTGCTGGCGTGGCCGCTGGTTGGGGTAGCCCTGTACCGATGGCGCGTCGCTATCGGCGCCCTGCCGTTGTGGGGACTGGCTCAGTTCTGCATCTGCCTCATCCCCGTGATCGGACTCGTCCCGTTCGGGTACCAGCAGCACACGCTGGTTGCCGATCACTATTTGTACCTCGCCAACATCGGCGCCGCGGTCGCGCTCGCAAGTTGGGCCGACCGCCTAGCGGGCGCAGCCGATTGGACGCGCCGGCGCCGCGTCGTGACGGCGCTGGGGCTCGCGCTGTGCGTCTTCTACGTCGCGCAATCGTATCGCGAGGCCAGCTATTGGCACGACACACCGACCTTTTGGCAGCGTGTATTGGAACGCAACCCGACGTCGTTCGCGGCGAACTACAGCCTCGGCAACTATCATCGCGAGCGGCGGAACTGGCCAGGCGCGCTTCCCTATTACCGCACGGCTTATGCGATTCGCGGCGATCACCCGGGTGCGTTCCGCTCGTACACCAAGGCGCTGCGCGCAACGCAGGGCGAGCAAGTGGCTCTCGATCTGTGTAACGCGAAGCTGCAACAGGATCCGAAGTTCCTCGCCGCGTATCTGGAGCGCGCCACAAGCTACGAGCAACTGGGCAACCGCTCGGCCGCGATCGAGGAGTATCGTCAGGTGCTACGCCTAGCGCCGCCCGGTTCCGAAGGCGAGCAGATCGCGCAGCGCAACTTGCAGCGCTTGCACGGCGGGACGCACTGATGCATCAACCGATCTCCGCAAGCTCCAGCCGTCCGGCCCAGCGATGCGCTAGCACCGTGCGCAGTGTGCGCGACGCGGCGCTTTCGAGTCTCGGATCAGTCCGCAGCCACGCTTCCGCAGCGCGCCTCGCCTCATCGAGGATTGTCCGGTCACGAATCAGATTGGCGACGCGAAAGTCCGGCAGACCGGATTGTCGCGTGCCGAGCATCTCCCCCGGACCGCGGAGCTCGAGGTCGACCTCGGCAATCTTGAAGCCGTCGTTGGTGCTGGCCATGGCCTGCAGTCGCTGATGGACGTCATCGCCGCGATGGAACGGCGTGAGCAGGATGCACAGCGACGCGTCGGCGCCACGACCCACCCGGCCGCGCAGCTGGTGCAGCTGCGCCAAACCGAAGCGCTCGGCGTGTTCGACGACCATGATGGTCGCGTTCGGGACATCGATGCCGACTTCGATCACGGTAGTGCTCACGAGCAGCTGAATGTCGCCCGCCTTGAAGCGGCGCATCACCGCGTCCTTCTCCGTCCCCTTCATTTTCCCGTGCACCAGCCCGACGCGGTAGTCGTAGAACACGGCGCGCGCCAGTTCCTGCGCCATGGTGGTGGCATCCCGCAGCTCCATCACGTCGGAGCTCTCGACGAGCGGGTACACGACGTAGGCTTGCCGGCCCTTGTCCAGTTCGCGCTTCACCAGGTCGTACACCTTGGCGCGCTCGCCTTCGTGACGGAGGAGTGTCCGCACAGGCTTGCGCCCCGGTGGCAGCTCGTCGAGCACTGAAATGTCGAGGTCGCCGTATACGGCCATCGCCAGCGTCCGTGGAATCGGCGTGGCGCTCATCAGCAAGATGTCGGGCGCCACACCGTTCGCACCCAGGCGGCGCAAGGCCGCGCGCTGCAGGACGCCGAAGCGATGCTGCTCGTCAATGACGGCGAAGCCGAGGGCTTTGAAGGCCACACCTTCTTGGATCAACGCGTGTGTGCCGATGACGAGCGGGATCTCCCCCGCATGGATGCGTGCGTGCACCTCGCGGCGTTGCGCCCGCGTCAGCTCGCCGGTCAGCAGTATGGTCTCGATCCCGAGCTGACTGGCGAAGCCCTGAATCGTCGCAAAGTGCTGCTCAGCGAGGAGCTCGGTGGGCGCCATGAAAGCCGCCTGGTACCCGTTCTCGATGGCCACCAGCGCGGCAAACAGCGCGACGATGGTCTTGCCGCTCCCCACGTCGCCCTGCACCAGGCGGTGCAACGGATGCGGCTTGGCCATGTCGGCATGGACTTCCGCAAGCACACGCCGTTGCGCGCCCGTCAGCCGGAACGGCAGCAGACCTTCGAGCTGCTGGGAAAGCGTCCCACGTGCGGACAGGGACAAGCCCGACTCGATTTCCACCGAGCGACGGCGCAGCGCCATACCCAGCTGCAGGAAGAACAGCTCATCAAACACCAGCGAGCGGTGGCCGAGGGAACGAAAGGCATTCAAGTGCTCGACGTCGGTGTCCCGCGGCGGCGTGTGAATGAGCCGCATCGCCTGCCGCAGATCCGTCACCCGCGCAGCGCGCACCACCGCATCGGGCAACACACTCGGCAAGCGCTCCGCCCAGTCCGCCGCCGCTTGCTGCACGATCTTGCGCATGACGCCGACGGTGGTGGTCGTCGGCTTGTTGTAGACCGGCAGGATGCCCTGCCCGTCCAGGTCGGTGCTGAGGTCGATCTCGGGATGCACCATGCGCTTCTGCGCGCTGGCGCCACCTTCGACCTTGCCGTGGACCAAGCAGCGTTGCCCGACCTGGTAGCGGCTGCGGAAGTACGCGACCTGGTGATACCAGGTCAGCGCCAGCAAGCCGGTCTCGTCGCGCAACACGCCTTCGAGAATGCGACGCTGGTTGCGCCCGACGTAGCGTTCGGCCAGGTGTGTGATCTCGCCGGTGACACTGGCGACATCGCCTACGTGCAGTTGGCGAATCGTGCTGAGCGAGCGCCGATCTTCGTAGCGAAACGGCAGGTGGTACAGCAGATCCTCGACGGTTCGAATACCGAACTTGCGGAACTTCTCGGCGAAGCGCGGACCGACGCCGCGCACGAACTGCGCCGACTGCGCTAGCGCCTTGAGGTGTTCGCTCGGGTCACCGGTGCTGTGCTGATAGGAGACGGGTGCGGCCGTGGCCGCGTGCCGGATGCGTTCGATCAGCGCGCGGCAGCGCGCGACGCTGCCGTGGCGCTCTTCCGGGGCCACGCTGTCGTAGGCAGCGAGCTCGGCGGAGAGTGTTTCGAGGTCGCGACGTAGCTCCACGTCGGAGGCATTGGCGGCCAGCGTCTGTGCCTGCCGTGCGAACTGCTGGCTGGGCAGTTTGGTGCGCGCCGCCGCATCCGCGGGTGCTTGTGAAAGGAAGTTGAGAGGCGACGATACCGCGGCGAGGAACTTCTCGATGGCGGTCATGCCCGCTGCCGGCATAGCCGACCCTACGTCCGCTTCGCTCGTTCGCCACCGCGGTTGTAGTCCTGGAGCGGACAGACCGTGAGCGCTTCGCGCTGCAGCAACTCGACGCCCTCGGCGGCGGCTTCGGCACCCGCCACGGTCGTGAAGTACGGCACACGGCATTCGAGCGCGCTGCGGCGGATGGCGAACGAATCCAAATTGGGTCCGAAGCCTTGCGGCGTGTTGATCAGCATTGCGACCTCGCCACGCAGGATTGCATCGACGATGTGCGGGCTACCCTCCGCCACCTTATTCGTGGTCTCGACCACCAGCCCGTGTTCGCGCAAGTAGGCGGCCGTACCGCTCGTCGCAATCAACGAGAAGCCCGCACGCGCCAAGCGTCTAGCCGTCGGCAGTACGGGCGCCTTATCTTCGTCGCGCACGCTAATGAACACCTGGCCCTTGACGGGCAAGATGTTCCCCGCCGCGAGCTGCGCCTTCGCGAAAGCGGCGCCGAACGACGCGCCGATGCCCATCACCTCACCGGTCGACTTCATCTCAGGACCCAGCAGGGTGTCGACGCCAGGGAACTTTGCGAAC
This sequence comes from Binatia bacterium, assembly GCA_041497995.1. Classification (GTDB taxonomy): domain Bacteria; phylum Desulfobacterota; class Binatia; order HRBIN30; family HRBIN30; genus DATKMS01. Next base: position 19,803 of record JBGQHM010000020.1, read on the forward strand.
GGGAACACAGCTTCCTTCACTGAGATGTGCTGCGGTACGACTTCCCCCGTGAAGCCGAGGTCGGCGAGTGTGCGGCCCGCCATCACGCGGGCTGCCAGCTTCGCCAGCGGCACGCCGATCGCCTTGCTGACGAAGGGCACGGTGCGTGAGGCGCGCGGATTCACCTCGAGGATGTAGACGGTGCCATCCTTCACCGCAAACTGTACGTTCATCAAGCCGATGACGTTCAGTTCGAGCGCGAGGGCCTGTGTCTGCCGGCGGATCTCCGCCAGCACTGGTGGCGGGATTGATTTGGTCGGCAGCGAGCATGCGCTATCCCCCGAGTGCACGCCGGCGCGCTCGATGTGTTCCATGATGCCGCCGATCACCACCTGCCGGCCGTCGCTGATCGCGTCGACGTCCAACTCGATTGCATCGTCGATGAACTTGTCGACAAGAATCGTGCGATCGGGGGCGGCGTCGAAGGCGCGCTCCATGTAGCCGCGGAGGCTTTCCGGGTCGTAGACGATCTCCATCGCCCGGCCACCGAGGACATATGAGGGGCGCACCAGTACCGGGTACGTGAGGCGCTCGGCGATGCGCAGCGCGTCGTCGACGCTCAGCGCGATGCCGTTGGGTGGCTGCTGCAGCTCCAGCTTCGACAGCAACGCGGCGAAGCGCTCGCGATCCTCCGCGCGATCGATAGACTCCGGCGACGTGCCGAGTATCCGCACCCCCGCCGTCTGCAACGGTACCGCCAACTTCAGCGGTGTCTGCCCACCGAACTGGACGATGACGCCGTCCGGCTGCTCGCGGTGAACGATGGCGAGTACATCTTCGAGCGTGAGGGGTTCGAAGTAGAGCTTGTCGGAGGTGTCGTAGTCGGTGCTGACGGTCTCCGGGTTGCAGTTCACCATGATCGTCTCGAAGCCGTCTTCCTTCAGCGCAAACGCGGCGTGCACGCAGCAGTAATCGAACTCAATGCCCTGACCGATGCGGTTCGGGCCACCACCCAGGATCATGATCTTCTTGCGCGTCGTGACAGCGGACTCGTCCTCATCCTCATACGTCGAGTAGAGATACGGTGTATGCGCGGGAAACTCGGCACCGCACGTATCGACCATCTTGTAGACCGGCACGATGCCGGCGGCGTGGCGCGCCGCACGGATTTGCTCCTCGGTTTGCCCACTGAGCTGCGCCAATCTGATGTCCGAGAATCCACGCTGCTTCGCGGCACGCAGGACGTCGGTGGGCAACGTCCCGCCGGCTTCTATCGTGGCCGCGCGGGCGACGTGCTCGAACTCGACGATCTGCTTGACGTTGTCGAGGAACCACGGGTCGATCTTGGTAATCGCGTAGAGCTCGTCCGTCGTCATCCCTGCGCGGTATGCATCCGCGAGGTACCACAGGCGCCGGGCGTTGGGGACCCGCAGCTTCTGCTCCAACGCGGCGCGGTCGGCGGCGCGCGGGCCGCGTCCTTTGTCGTCGAAGCCGTAGGAGTCGATCTCCATCGAACGGATCGCCTTCTGCAGCGACTCTTTGAACGTTCGCCCGATCGCCATCGCCTCGCCGACCGACTTCATCTGCGGGCCGAGCGTGTCGGTCGCCTGCGGAAATTTTTCGAAGGTAAAGCGGGGGATCTTGGTGACCACGTAATCGATCGTCGGCTCGAAGCACGCCGGTGTCTCCCGTGTAATGTCGTTGGGAATCTCGTCGAGCGTGTACCCAACCGCGAGCTTTGCGGCGATCTTGGCGATGGGGAATCCCGTCGCCTTGCTGGCGAGCGCCGAGCTGCGCGACACGCGCGGGTTCATCTCGATGACCACCAGCCGGCCGTTGTCGGGATGGACGGCGAACTGGATGTTGGAGCCGCCCGTATCGACGCCGATCTCGCGGATGATAGCGAGGGAGGCGTCGCGCATGAGCTGGTATTCCTTGTCGGTGAGCGTCTGCGCCGGTGCGACGGTGATGCTGTCTCCGGTGTGCACGCCGAGCGGGTCGAAGTTCTCGATCGAGCAGACGATGACGACGTTGTCCTTGCCGTCACGCATCACTTCGAGCTCGAATTCCTTCCAACCGGCGATCGATTCCTCGATCAGCACCTCGTGCGTCGGTGACGCGTCGAGGCCGCGGCGACCCTGTTCGTCGTACTGCGGCGGCGTCTCGGCGATGCTGCCGCCGGTACCTCCAAGCGTACGTGACGGACGAATGATCACCGGCAGGCCCAGCCGGCCACGAACTGCCATCGCCTCAGCGTAGCTGCGCGCGTAACCGCTCTTCGGCAGATCGAGGCCGATGCGCTCCATGGCCGCTTTGAACAGGTCGCGGTCCTCGGCCTTCTTGATCGCCGGCAGCTTGGCACCGATCAGCTCGACACCATAGCGGTCGAGGATCCCGCGTTCGGCCAAGTCGATCGCCGCGTTCAGACCCGTCTGCCCACCGATCGTCGGTAGCAGCGCGTCCGGGCGCTCGGCGGCGATGATGCGTTCGAGCATGTCGACCGTGATCGGCTCGACGTAGGTGCGGTCTGCGAAATCGGGATCGGTCATGATCGTCGCCGGATTCGAGTTGATCAAGATGACACGGTAGCCCTCTTCCTTGAGTGCCTTGCAGGCCTGCGTTCCGGAGTAGTCGAACTCGCACGCTTGGCCAATGACGATCGGGCCCGAACCGATGAGGAGGATACTTTTGATGTCAGTGCGCTTGGGCATGGCCCCCCATCAGCTTCATGAAGCGCTCGAACAGGTAGTGGGCATCATGCGGACCGGGCGACGATTCCGGATGGTATTGCACGGAGAACAACGGCAGCTCGGCGTGCGCCAGGCCTTCGACGGTCTGATCGTTAAGATTTACGTGCGTGAGCTGCGCGATGCCTTCGAGTGAGTCGACATCGACGGCGAAGCCGTGATTCTGGGCGGTGATCTCCACCTTGCGGGTTGTCAGGTCCATCACCGGCTGGTTGGCGCCGTGATGGCCGAACTTCAGCTTGTAGGTCCGACCTCCCAGCGCCAAGCCCAGGATCTGATGGCCGAGGCAGATCCCGAAGATGGGTCGTTTGCCGATCAAGTCGCGGACGATGTTCGCGTAGGGACCAACGTCCGGATCACCGGGACCGTTGGAGAGGAAGATGCCATCGGGACGCATCGCGAGCGCCGCGGCGGCCGGCGTCGCGGCCGGCACGACACGGACCTGGCAACCGGCACCTACCAGGTTGCGGAGGATGTTGCGCTTGATGCCGAAGTCGTAGGCGACGACGAAAGGCCGTCGCTCGTCGCTCGTCGCTCGTCGCTCGTAGCCAGAGGTGAGGGACCAGGTGCCTTCGCTCCACTCATACGGGGCGGCGCAGCTGACTTCCTTTACGAGATCGCGACCAATCAGGCTGGGCAGTGCCTTGGCTTTTGCGGCGAGGCTCTTTGGGTCGAGATCGATCGTGGAAATGATCGCTTCCTGCGCGCCGTGGGTGCGGATGTGGCGGACCAGCGCGCGCGTGTCGATGCCCTGGATGCCGGGGATGCTGTGTTCCTGCAGGTAGTGGGAGAGGGTCTGTTTCGCGCGCCAATTGCTCGGACGCTCCCAGTACTCTTTGACGATGAAACCTTCGACGAATGGCTGACCGGCCTCGACGTCTTCGAGATTGATGCCGACGTTGCCGATCTCCGGATACGTCATGGCCACCAGCTGCCCGCAGTACGAGGGGTCGGTGAGGATCTCCTGGTATCCGGTCATCGACGTGTTGAACACCACCTCGCCACCGGCCTCGCCGGGCGCGCCGAAGCTGCTGCCCTCGAACACCGTCCCGTCGGCCATTGCCAGCAACGCCTTCATGCGCGTGCTACCTCATCGGCGCGCCACACGATCCGGCCGCCGACCATGGTGACTACTGCCTGTCCTCGCATCTCCATTCCTTCGAACGGTGTGTTGCGCGATTTCGAACGGAAGCGCGCCGCCTGGACAGTCCAACGCCGTGCCGGATCGATCACGGTGATGTCGGCCGGCGCGCCGATGCTGAGCGTCCCGTGGGGCAGGTTGAGAACGCGTGCCGGGTTGATCGTCAGTGCGGCCACGAGCGTCTCAAGCGGCAGCTTCGCTTCATCGACCAGCCGCAACGCCAGTGGCAGTGCCGTCTCGAGGCCGACGATGCCGTTGGCCGCGTTGTCGAACTCGACTTCCTTCTCGTCACGATGGTGCGGTGCATGATCGGTGGCGATGACATCGATCGTGCCGTCAGCCAGCCCTTGCCGCACCGCATCGACGTCGCGCTGCGTGCGCAGCGGCGGGTTCATCTTGGCGTTGGCGTTGTAGCCTTCGACGGCGGACTCGGTCAGGCTGAAATGATGCGGTGTCACCTCCGCGGTGACGGCGAGGCCGCGCTGCTTGGCGGCGCGCACGAGATCGACGCTGCCCGCCGTGCTGAGATGCGCGACGTGCAGGCGGCCCCCGGTCCGCTCCAGCAGCGCGATGTCGCGAGCAATCATGGCTTCCTCCGCGGCGGCTGGCGTGCCTTTCAGTCCAAGGCGCAACGAGAGAACGCCTTCATTCATGACCCCGTCGGCGGCGATCAAGCGGTCCTCCTCGTGCACGATGACCGGGAGGTTGAACATCGCGGCATACTCGAGGGCGCGGCGCATCAGACTGCCGTTCATGATGGGCATGCCGTCGTCGGAGACCGCGACAATGCCCGCCCGGTGCATCTCACCGATCTCCGCCAACTCCTCACCCTTCAGCTCCTTCGACACCGCACCGATCGGGAAGACGCGCGCCAGGCCGGCGGCAGCGGCGCGCTCACGGATGTAGTCGGTCACTGCGCCGCTGTCATTCACCGGATTGGTGTTGGCCATGCACGCGACGGACGTGAACCCGCCGGCGACGGCCGCGCGCGTGCCGCTCTCCACCGTTTCCTTGTATTCGTAGCCCGGCTCACGCAAGTGCACGTGGATATCGATCAGTCCCGGCACCACGAGGCAGCCGCTCGCATCGAACGACTCTCCGCCGCTTGTAGGAGCAGCTTCGGCTGCAACCACCGCGGCGATGACGCCGTCGCGGACAACGACGTCGAATCGTCCGTTGCGCCCATTCGCCGGGTCAACGACGGTGCCGCCGCGAATGACGAGCTCGCTCACCCTGCCCTCCGACGCAGGCGGCGTGGCGGGGCCGGCTCTTGCTCTTCGCTTTCGGGCTCAGCCTCGACCTTCGGCCGATTGGCCAAGAGGTACAGCACGGCCATGCGCACCGCGATTCCGTTGGTGACCTGGTCCATGATCACAGAGTACGGCCCGTCGGCCACGTCGCTGGCAATCTCGACGCCGCGGTTCATGGGTCCTGGATGCAGAATCATCACGTCCGGTTTGGCGTGCGCCACCGCGCGCTGTGTGAGGCAGAAATAGCGCGAGTATTCGTCAACGCTCGGGAAGAAGTTCTTCCCTTGCCGTTCGAGTTGGATGCGCAGCATGATGATCACATCCGCATCACGCACGCCCTCGTCGAGGTTGCTCGTTGTGTCTCCCCAGGCGCGCAGCTCTGGCGGCAACAGAGTGGGGGGACCGACGAGCCGTACGGTCGCGCCCAACGCCTTCAGCGCGAAGACGTTCGAGCGTGCTACGCGGCTGTGCAGCACGTCGCCGACGATCGCCACCGTCAGTCCGTCGATACCTCCTTTGCGATCGCGGATCGTGAGGGCATCGAGCAATGCCTGCGTCGGGTGCTCGTGCGCGCCGTCACCGGCGTTGATGATCGGGCACTCGAGGCGCGCCGCCAGGAAGTGCGGCGCGCCGGCCGCCGAGTGGCGCAGGATGATGGCATCCGGGCGCATCGCGGCCAGGTTGCGCGCCGTGTCGAGCAGCGTCTCGCCTTTCGTCACGCTGCTCGTGGATGACGACAAGCTGACAAAGTCCGCGCTCATGCGCTTGGCGGCGATCTCAAACGACGCCCGCGTGCGCGTGCTTGCTTCGTAGAACAAGCTGACCACGGTCTTGCCACGCAGCGTCGGCACCTTTTTGATGTCGCGCTCCGAGATCTCCTTGAACGAGTGCGCCGTGTCGAGCAGGAACGTCAGCTCATCGCGGCTGAGGCCTTCGAGACCGAGCAGATGCCGATGCGCGAAAGGCATGTCAGTCCTCCTCGGCGGGGGCGATCACCACTTCGTCGCGCCCGTCGCTTTCTTGGAGCCAGACTTGCACCGATTCGTTGACCGCGGTCGGGAGGTTCTTGCCGACATAGTCGGCGCGGATCGGGAGCTCGCGGTGGCCGCGGTCGATGAGTACCACGAGCTGCACGTTGCGCGGGCGGCCGAAGTCGATGAGTGCATCCAGCGCGGCGCGCACGGTGCGGCCGGTGAACAGAACATCGTCGACCAGCACGACCCGCTTGTCGTCGATGCCGAAGGCGATCTGTGTCCCTTTGACCTCGGGTTGTTGGTGGCTACGGCTCAAGTCGTCGCGGTAGAGGGTGATGTCGATAATCCCTGCTGGTACGTCGGTCTCTTCGATCGCGCGGATCTTGGCGCGCAAGCGCTCGGCGATGTAGACCCCACGCGAGCGGATGCCAATCAGTGCCAGATCGCTCGTACCTTTGTTGCGCTCAAGGATCTCGTGCGCCACGCGGGTGAGCGCCCGATCGATCGCCTGCGCATCCATCACAACCCGCACGACGCGCTCCATGCGTTCGGTGGCCATGGCGAAAAAAAACCCCCTCGCGACCGAGGAGGCCTACCGACTCCGTATGCTGTGTGAGAACTTCATCTTCCACCCTTCCTGGCCTCGCGGGACCAGCTTAAAGGTCGTTGCCGACGTTGGTGAGTGTCTACCGTGCCCTTTGGGCGAAGTCAATGCGCTCCCCCGAGCGGGTACTGTCCCAATTTGAATCTAACGTCCATGCGTGCGGCGCTCGAACCTCTCCCCCGACCCCTCGCCGACACGGAGAGGGGAGCGGAAGACCAAGGAGTCTTCCCCCTTCCCTCGCAGGGAAGGGGGCCAGGGGGTTAGGTTCCGAGGGCGAGCGTCAAACTAGGACAGTACCCCCGAGCGCGGCGCACGACAGGCGACACGCCGGGCCCAAGGACCCGCGGCTATACACCATGTGAGTGAACACAGGACTCGCTGACGACGATGTCGCTAGACTAAATGAACACTGGAGTTCATAGTGACGTCATTCGGGCCGACGGACGGAGTAACGTTGTCAGCGCGACATGACAACGGGAGGTGAACGACGTGAGCCAGGCATCGATCCATGACGGGTCTTGCGGCACGCAGGCACACCCATTTGCGATGAAGCGGTTGTTTCGCCATGGCGCGGTCACCCTTGCGGCGCTGTTCCTCTTCGGCGCCCGCGCCGCGGCACAGATCACCTTTTTCCCGGGGCCACAGGCCGACCTTCCGCAGGCGCCGCAGTTCGTTGCAACCGCCGATTTCAATCGTGATGGGATCGCCGACGCAGCGGTGACCGACCCGACAAGTAGGTTGGTGACTGTGCTGCTCGGAGCGCCAGACGGCGCGTTCCATTCGCCTAGGACCTTCTCCGGTGGCCATGAGCTCCGCGGTATCGCCGCGGGCGACTTGAACTGTGATGGCAACCCGGACATCGCTGTCGTCGACTCCTCCGACGATCACCTCTTTGTGGCCACAGGCAACGGCGACGGCACCTTTGGTCAACCCGCCGCATACCTAACCGGCAAGGGGCCGGTGGACGTCGTGATCGGCAACTTCGACGGACAGAGTTGCGCTGACGTCGCGGTCCTCAATCAAGCGGATGGTACGGTTTCGATCTTCCGCAACCTCGGCCGCAACCGCGGTTTCGAGGTACACGACTTCGCCGTGGGCGACCTACCCTTGCGTCTCAAGGCGACCGACCTCAACGGCAACGGTGTCGACGATCTTGTGGCCATCGTGCAAGGAGGTGCGGGGTCGGATGCACTGGCCGTCCTCATCAACGCAGGCGATGGCAGCTTCAGCGGCCCCCGCACCTTCGACATCAATCCCGGCTCCTTTGACTTGACGGTAGCGGATTTCGACGATGATGGCGTGCCGGACGTTGCTGTCCTGAACGCAGACCCCATCAGCGGGGCAACTCCGCCTTCCGTAGCCCTCCTTCTGCAGCAAGTTGACGCCAGCACAGGCGAACTGGTCGGAACGGGCGCCTTCCCTGCGGTGCAAGGCAGCATTCAGCTGCCGTGCCCCGCAAATCTCAATCTAGTGCCGATCGTTTGTACGCCGACATCCATTGCGGCCGGCGACTACGACGGGGATGGATTTGTCGATCTAGTGGTATCTTTTTCCACACGGCCAGTCGATGCGACGGCGGCGGATACGCCGGGATTCATTTCCGGTTTCGGTGGGCGGGGCGATGGAACGTTGGACTTCTCAACCCTGACTCTGGTCGGCGTTGATCCAGCAGCTATTGGCAGCGCCGATCTCACTGCTGATGGGTCGCTCGACATCGTCGTCACGGAGCGGGGATCCAGGGCAGTACGCATCGCGCGAAGCGTCGCGCCGCTTGGGGGCGGCCCCTTCCCTCCTACCTGCCGGGTCAACGATCAGTGTCGCTCGGGCTGCTGCGTCGGCGGCATCTGCAAGCCTTCACCGACGTGCGAGCGCGGAGCATCGATTGCCTTGAGCGCTCCGACGGGTGGACCCGGCGATCGTATTACTTTCGATGTGACCCTCCAGACGCGCGGTTCCGCTATCGCCGGGACGCAAAACGACATCAGCTTCGACTTGGGAGCCCCGATTGCGGCGGCGCCGAACGGGCGGCCGGACTGCACGGCCAATCCGGCGATCAACAAGCTCGCCACGAGTTTCGTGTTTCGTCCCCCCGGCTGCACACCAGGGCACGACTGTACCGCGATCCGGGTGCTCGTCTTGTCGACCGACAATGTCGATCCGATCGATGACGGCGCCCTCCTTTATACGTGCGCCGTGCGCGTCGGCGATGCGACGCCGCCCGGCAGCTACGCGCTGGCTGTGTCCGAAGAGATCGCAAGCGACCCCAACGGAAACCAGGTCCCGTTTAGCGCCATCGACGGGGCAGTTGTTGTCAACGTAGCGGGAGGCACGCCGTTTCCCACGTGGACCGTGTCGCCGACTCCATCGCCTAAGCCGCCCCGGCCCACGTATACCCCCTTCCCGACAATGACCCAGATACCAACACGCGGGCCCACCGACACCCCACGCCCGAGCGTTGCGGTCAGCGCTGGCTCCGCGACTGCTGGACCGGGCGACACCGTGGATGTCACCGTGACGTTGGCCAGCGGGCCATACGGGGTCGCTGGTATCCAAGCGAACCTCGCGGGTACCGCCGGCCTGACCATCGCTGCCCAGCCGAATGGTGACCCGGATTGTCGGGTCAATCCGGACATCGACAAGTCGGGGACCTCATTCTTGTTCTTACCGTTCCACTGCCAAGCGGCCACCAACTGCACTGCCGTGCGAGCGCTCGTGCTGGCCTTCGATAACGTCGAGCCGATTCCCGACGGTGCCGTGCTGTTCACGTGTCGGATCCACGTTGCCGCCACACCACCCGGGCACTATGGCCTCTTCCTCTCCGACGTCGTCGCCAGTGATCCAAACGGCGCGGCGTGGAATGTCCTCGTTCACGAGGGTGAGATAGTCGTCATCACGCCGCCAGGAACCACCCCGGTTCCGACGTGGACCGCGGGTTCGGTCGATGTGAACGTTCCACCCGCTTCGGCGCCGACGCCGACGTCAACGGCACGGGCGCCGGGCGACCGCGGAACGGTCAGCGGTGTTTCGGGACAGACCAGCGGCAGTGGCGGCTGCACTGCCGACCCAGAACGACGTGATCCGTTGACAGTCCCGCTGCTCGTATTGCCCGCCGTCGTGTTCCTCCTCCGCAAGCGATATGGCCGCGCTCTGTCGTGATGGATCGGTGTGGGCGCGCTGGCGGCGGCTGTGCGATCAGCCAGCAGCGCAGTGACGTACTCCCGGCAGTGTTCTTATTGTTCTTGCAGGCGAGCCTGTGCCTGCTCCGCCTTCGCCACTAGAGCCCGTGCTCCAGAGCGCGTTGGCTGAACATGTCGTCGCCGAGCTTGGTGTCGTACTTGATCTCGGTGAAGTCGACGATGGTGTGGCTGCCGCTTTCGATGTTCTTCATTTCCATCGTGAACGGCGTCGGGATGTGGCCGACTGCGCGCACGTCGCCCAGCGTGAGCACCTTCTCCTGCCGGCCGGCTGTGTCGTGCATCGAGTACTTGACGATCACCGAGTCGTCGTTGCGCACCCAGATGACGATCTTGCCGTAGCCGAAGTCCTTGGTCCCCGGCGTGAACTCGATCACCTGGCAGGGATGCCCGTCGACGTCCTCGTCGCGCAACAGTGCGGCGTGCGCATCGGCCTCCGTCCAGTCGATGATCTGGCTAATGATCGCCAGATCGTTAAAGCTGAAATCCGTGCCGACGAAGCTCTCGCGCTTGGCACCGCCGCTGATCTGCCGCACACGCTTCAGCTCGGGGACGAAGAGCCACTGCTCGTCCTTGTCGTGCGGACTCGCCCACTGCAAGAACCCCACGCCTTTCACGTCCGGAGGCGCTTCAAAGAAAACGATGGTTCGGCTGCGATCCTCCGGGTACTTCTTGAGGTAGATCATCAGCTCGCGTTTCCGTTCGCCGCCGCGCCGGTCGACGATGCGGATCTTGAGCCGCTGCGTGCGATCCGTCCACTTGCGCGTCGTGTTGTTGAGCTGCCGGAGGCGATCGAGCAGCTTGCGGGCTGCGGTGTCGGCAGCAGGCGCTGTCGTAGCGTTGAGGCACACCAGCGCCACGATGGCGAGCAGATATCTCTTCAGCATCGCATTCTCCTCTACGTCGTCGAGCCGGACGCATGCGGCGTCCCCTGGCGCTGATACCACAGCAGCCCACTGTAGACGTAGTGGATTCCCGAGATGGTCGTGGTCGTTGCGGTCAGGTACCAGGTCATCAGATTCACCGTGCCCATCGGGATATCCGGCCGCGCCAGCGTGAGCAAGGCGAAGCCGATGGTGAACATCTCGTTGAAGGTATTCAGCTTGCCGACGAAGGTTGGGGCGACTTCCATCGGCGTGGTGACGAAGTAGATCGCCAGATAGCCGGACAGCACGACCGCGTCGCGCGTCAGCACCAGAATGAGCAGCCAGGCCGGCAGGGCGTGGAGCCAGGTGAGGATCAGGAACGAGCTCACCAACAGGAGCTTGTCCGCCAGCGGATCGAGCGTCGCGCCGAGGTCGCTCCGTGTATCGGTCAGCCGTGCAATCACACCGTCGATGGTGTCGGTGATGCCGGCCGCCATGAACAGGCACAAGGCGGTGCCGTAGCGGTGGTTGCTGATCAGGATGAGGAAGATCGGGATCGCAATGATGCGCAGGAGCGTGAGGAAGTTGGGGAGGGTCAGCATCGTGCTCGTGCTCGTGTTGGTGCTCGTCGATCACTCTCAGATCTACGCGTCGTCACCAGCACGACCCACGACAAGCTCCTTGCGCACCTGGCCGGCCAGCTTCGCCGGGACCAGCGCAGTCATATCAACGTGTCCGTCCTGGTATTCCTCGCGCAAGACGGTGCCGGACCGATGCAAGCGTGCGACGAGATCTCCTCGTCCAGCCGGAATCCGTATGTCCAGGCGCTGCCGCCCCGACTGCAGCGCGTGGTCGACCGCCTCGATCAATGGCGGAATACCGTCTCCCGTGCGTGCGGAGATGACGCAGCGCGTGCCGTGGCCCGGCACGGGCCGATGGCCGGGTGGGAGCAGATCCATCTTGTTGAGCACCGTGATGCGTGGCGTGTTGGCGGCACCCAGCTCGCCGAGCACGCGTTCCACGACCTCGCCGTGCTCTGTGGCGTGTGGACTACTCGCATCCACCACGTGCAGCAGCAGATCCGCCGTGTGCACTTCCTCCAGGGTGCTCTTGAAGGCGTCGACAAAACCGTGCGGCAGCTTGTTGATGAAACCGACCGTGTCGATGAGCAGCGCCTGCCCGCCGCTCGGTAGCGTCAGCCGGCGCACGGTCGGATCCAGCGTCGCGAACAATTTGTCCTCCACCAAGACGCCGGCCGCGGTGAGCCGGTTCATGAGCGTGGATTTGCCGGAGTTCGTGTAGCCGACGAGCGCGACAGTTGGATAGGGAACGCTGGCGCGGCTCTGACGATGCAGGCCCCGCGTACGGGACACCTCCACGAGGCGCCGCCGCAGCTTCGCGATGCGTTCCCGCACACGCCGGCGGTCGACCTCGAGCTGGGTCTCGCCGGGGCCTCGCGTGCCAACGCCACCGCCGAGCCGCGACAGATGCTGCCACTGGCGCGTCAGCCGCGGCAGCAGATACTGCAGCTGCGCCAGCTCGACCTGCAGCTTGCCAGCGAGGCTGCGCGCACGCTGCGCGAAGATGTCGAGGATGAGTTGGCTGCGGTCGATCACCTTCACTTTGAGTGCGCTCTCGAGGTTCCGCTGTTGGGCGGGCGACAGGCTATCGTCGAAGACGGCCACGTTGCTGTCCATCTCTCGCACCAGCGCACGGACGTCGTCGACCTTGCCGGACCCGATGAAGGTGGCCGGGTTGATACGGCGCAACGCCTGCAGCGCTTTGCCCGCGACCTCAACGCCAGCGGTGTCAGCCAGCCGCTCCAGCTCCGCGAGCGACTCCTCGCCGTCCAGCGCGCCGGCCTGGTCACGGGCCGTCCCGACGAGGATTGCGCGCTCGCGACGCGCCGTGGTGTCGTACTGCGTCGACAGGGGTTTCTTCGAGCGGCGCGCCGCTCGCGGCTCACGCGGGCTGCGACTCACTGAAATGAGGTCACTCCGTTTCCGAAGAGGCGCTCCACGTCCTCGACCATGCGCTCGGTCGCCGCAACTTTCAAGTCCGACGGCAGGGCAATCACCGTCTCCGTCCGATTCGGCAGCAACAGGTGCAGAAAAGCCGTACACGGTCCCTGGTGTTGCGTTAGCGTCGATCGCAAAGTGCGTAAATGCCCCTCGTCCACACGCTCGGCCCGCAAAGCGATGTGGACCTGCTTGACGGACTTCTCGCGCGCGTCGAGGAGCGATATGACTTCGTCGGCGATGACCTGGCAGCGCTCCTCACTCACCTCGAGCGTTCCAGTGACGAATACCGGCTCATCGGAATGGATGGCAGCTTCAAAGCGGCGATAGGTTTCCGGCCACGCAATGACTTCGACGGCGCCCCATCGATCTTCCAGGTTGAAGGTCGCGTAGCGGTCGCCCTTCTTGCTGTTCTTCATCTTGAGCGTGAGGATGACGCCGCCGAGCTTCACCTTCGCTTGCTGCTCGCGATTGCGTAGGTCCTCGGTGGTCGCGTCGGCGAAGCGCTTGAGGTCGCGCTCGTACTTATCGAGCGGATGCCCCGTGATGAAGAAGCCGATGGCGTCGCGCTCGTTGCGTAGCAGCTCCTTCTGGTCCCACTCCGGCACGTCCGGCAGCGCCGGCGGCTGGCTTGGGGCGACCGCAACGCTGCCCGGCGCGAACAGTCCCATCTGGTTCAGATCCTCCGGCCGGCTGCCCTGCCCCGCCCATTGGCAAATGCGGTCGAGCCCTTCCAGCATGCGGCGGCGCGGTTCGCCGGCAAACTCGAACGCGCCGCACTTGATCAAGCTCTCCACCACGCGCTTGTTCACCAGCTGGCTCTGCACCCGTTTGCAGAAGTCGGCGAGCGAGGTGAACGGCCCCTCACTGCGCACAGCAATGATGGCTTCGATGGCTTTCGAACCGACACCGCGCACGGCACCAAGGCCGAAGCGGATGGGCCGCGTCCCGTCGTCACGCGGCTGGCCGACGGTGAAGTCCTCGCGGCTCTCGTTGACGTCGGGTGGCAGGATGGTCATGCCGCGCTCGCGGCACTCGGCGATGTTCTTGTAGGTCTTGTCGGTGTCGCTCATCTCCAGGGTCATCAACCCGGCCATGAATTCTTCCGGGTAGTGCGCCTTGAGATACGCTGTCTGGTACGTGACCAGGGCGTATGCGGCGGAGTGCGACTTATTGAAGCCGTAGGCGGCAAAGGTCTCCATCTGATCGAAGATCTCGCGCGCCAACTTTTCCTGGAGCTTGCGCTGCGTGGCTCCTTCGATGAAGCGATCCTTCTCGCGCTCCATCTCACTCTTCTTTTTCTTACCCATGGCGCGGCGCAGATTGTCGGCGTCGCCGAGCGAGTAGCCCGCCAGCGCCTGCGCAATCTGCATCACCTGCTCCTGGTAGACGATGACCCCGTAGGTTTCGCGCAGGATCGGCTCCAGATGGGGATGCAAATACTTGATGGGCTCCTTGCCGTGCTTGCGTTTGATGAACTGCTCCACCATGCCGCTGTCCAGCGGGCCGGGCCGAAAGAGCGCGAGGACGGCGATGACGTCTTCGAACGTCGACGGCCGCAGCTGCGTGAGCACCTTGCGCATGCCGCCGCTTTCCATCTGGAAGATGCCGACGGTGTCGCCC
>JBGQHM010000021.1:0-33518 GCA_041497995.1 Binatia bacterium
GCGCGCGTGCGACGCAGAGTTTTCGCTTTGCCCGCTTGGCTGATTCGTGGTACAAGAGCGTGCCTTCGGCGTGAATTCGAGGGGTCGTGGACCAGAAGGGGGACTGGTGGCGCGCGTAGACTCAACGATCCTGCATGAAATTGCTCGCATCGTCCAGGCGCGGGCGAAGGTGCCGGAGCGCGTCCGCATCCAGAACCGCCAATATCAGATTACGTACCTGGATGACCACCGGCAGCGCATCGAGGAAGCCCTGCGCCGGCATGACGGCGACCGCCTTGGCATGTTATTCGGCCAACTGGCAAGTAAGGTGAAATATCAATTGTTACGGAGGGTTACACCAGGAAAGCGGGCGGTTGCGCAAGTGCGTGTGGCACGTCGCCGCAGCGCGTCCAATGGGCAGCGTAAACGCGCTCGGTCGGGTTGAGTCTGCAACGGTTCGCTTGCGGACGGTCCAATGCCCCATCGTGGCCGCGTCCACGGTCCCGACGCCTCTTCTGAGGGAAGACAGCGCAACTTCGGTCGTACTGGCGCGTTGTTGTAGACGAGTGTGCCGCTGAACGCCGAAGCCGATCCGGATGTGCAGCTGATGCTTGCGGTGCAGCGGGGTGACCGATCTGCCTTTGAGCAGCTATTCGAGAAACACGTGAGGGGAGTTGTGGGTTTCGCAGCACAATTCGTTGGCATCCGGGCGCGCGCCGAAGAGCTGGCGCAAGATGTCTTTCTCCAAGTCTACCGGACCCGGGCGCGCTACCAACCGCGTGCCCGCTTCACCACTTGGCTTTACAGGATGGCGACCAACGCGTGTCTGAGCGAGGTCCGGCGGGCGGATCACCGCAGCCGGCCAGCGGCAGTGGATCGATCACCACGGGACGACGTGGACGACCCACATCCTCCCAGGCTGGAGGGGGCGACTCGCAGCAGCGAGGACGCGCTGTTGAGTCAGGAAGTCCTCAAACGGCTGCGCACCGTCTTGGAGGATCTGCCGCCGCAACAGCGCGCCGCACTGCTGCTTGCCCGAGTGGAGGGGTTGTCGTACGACGAGGTGGCGGCGGCACTGTCGTGCTCGGTGTCCGCCGTCAAGAGCCTCATCCATCGGGCCACGGTGACGCTGCGTGACCAGATGCAAGAGGAGGCCGAGTAGCGATGCCGGGTTGTCACGAGTTCAGCGAAGACCTCACCGCATGGGTCGACCAACAGTTACCAGAGCGGCGACACGAACAGGTACGCCAACACCTGGCGGGGTGTGCGCACTGCCGGGCTGAGGCGGATGACTTGGACGCGGTCATTGCGTGGCAACGAGATGCCCTGCACGCCGCGGCGACTCTCGATGGTGTCGATACCTCGGCCCTGTGGGGGCGGCTGCGACGCGACCTGGCTGCAGAAGTCGACACGGACAAACGGGAGTGGAGTCTGCGCCTTGTCTGGGCGTCGATGTGGGGCAGACTAGCACTGGCCGGTGCCGCTATGTCGGTTGCCGCAGTCGTCCTCGGGCTGGCAGGCGGTCCGGCGATGGTCTTGATCCCTCTCGGACTCGAGTCGCCACCGCCAGCAGTCGCGCAACGCACTGAGCTCTTCAAGGATTATCCATTGATAGAGCGGTTGGACGTGCTTGAGCACCTCGATACGGTCGAGTCCGAGCCACTCGACGACGAGAGCGCACCGCAGCGAGGATGAGGCCGCGGATGCGGGGACGCACCACTGCGTTGGCGGTCCTCACGGTCGCGACCTGTTTGGCGCGTCCCTATACAGTAGCTGCGTTCCCGCTGCTTGCCCAAAACTGGCGTGAGTTGAGCCCAGGGGAACGGTACGACGCCATGCAGAACTACCAACAGCACGAGCGTTTGCCGGAAGACAGCAAGCGCGATGTCGAGAAGCAGTACGAACACTGGCAGCAGATGTCTCCCGACGAACGCGCACGGGTCCGCCAAAACTATGAGCGGCTCCAGCGGATGCCACCACAAGAGCGCGACCGCATGCAACGGAAGTACGAGAAGTGGCGACAGCACGGTGCACCGTCTCAGTGACTCCCGGGCGGGTGTCGCCAAGCCGATGTTACTTTACGGTGCATTGACAAGAACCTGACGGCGGTGCCAGTCGGGGCTAGAGAACCCCATTCAATTGCCTGCAGGTGAGCAGGGCTACCGGTGTGGAACGACCCTTGCCTATGAGAAAAGCATCGATTCGCCACGGAAGCGCACGCCTTGAGCCTCAGCCGCAATCAACAGGACATCCAGATGGGAAGCGACGCCGCCGGCACCGTCCTCGTAGTCGACGATACCGAGGACAATCTTCTGATCACCGTCCGCCTCCTTTCGGATGCTGGCATCCGCTGCCTGACGGCCATGCGTGGCTGGCAGTGCTTGGAGGTCGCCCGAAATCAGACTATCGACCTGATCCTCTTGGACATCATCATGCCACGTATGGACGGCTGGACGACGCTTGCAGCACTGCGCCAGGAGCCGACGACACGACATATCCCGGTGGTGATGTTTACGTGTGACGATCGCTTCGTGAACCGGCAGCGCGCTATGAAAGAGGGGGCGGTCGACTTCCTGCCGCGCCCGGTGGTGCGGGAGAAGCTGTTGAGCTGTGTGCGGACGCACTTGAGCGCGGTGGCGCGCTCCCGCGCCCTCGACGCCGTGGGTCGCGATCTCGACTCCACGCTTGCGCGTGACGAGCGCCAATACTGACCGCGCCGCCTGTGCGACAGGCAATCAACCTGAACTACGTGCTCCGATAGACGATCAGGCCGTGACTCGGATCGTACGGTGAGACGGCGACCGTGACTCGATCTCCGGGGATGACCTTGATGTGGAAGCGCCGCATCCGACCACTGATCTTGGCGAGAAATTGTTGGCCCTTGTCGGACTCGACGCGAAACTGGCCGCCGGCCATCACTTCCTTCACTGTGCCTTCGATCTGAATTAAGTCTTCACGACTCACGCATGCTCCTCCTTTGATTCACTGTTCCCCCCGGCGCGCGCGCTGCCGCCGGAATCTACCGAATGCGCGCATTATATCAAGCACTGCGCGCTGCCCGCTGAGTCACGTACGACGCCGCAACACCTGGGCGGCGGCGGTGGCGAAGTAGGTGAGGATCAAGTCGGCGCCGGCACGCCGCATAGCAATCAATGTCTCCATCATTACCCGTTCCTCGTCCAACCAGCCGTTTTGGGCGGCGGCCTTAATCATCGCGTACTCGCCGCTGACGTTGTACGCGGCGACCGGGTACCCGAACGTCTCCTTCACCCGCCAGATGAGGTCGAGATACGCCAGCGCTGGCTTGACCATTACGATGTCCGCGCCTTCTTCAATGTCCAACTCGACCTCGCGCAACGCTTCGTCACCGTTGGGCGGGTCCATTTGATACGAGCGGCGGTCACCGAACTGCGGCGTCGACCCGGCGGCGTCGCGGAACGGTCCATAAAACCCCGAAGCGAACTTCGCAGCGTACGCCATGATCGGGATCTGGTCGAACCCCTCTTCATCGAGCGCCTCACGGATGGTTCCGATGCGGCCGTCCATCATGTCGGACGGCGCGACGATGTCGGCGCCGGCCTTCGCATGTGACACCGCCTCCTTTGCGAGCAAGTCGACCGTGGAGTCGTTGTCGACGTCGCCATCGATCACGACCCCGCAGTGGCCGTGATCGGTATACTCGCACAAGCACACATCGGTAATGAGAACCAAGTCGGGGATGTCGCGCTTGATAGCGCGCAACGCGCGCTGGATGATGCCGCTGTCGCTGTACGCGCCGGAGCCCTCGCTGTCCTTCTTTTCCGGTATCCCGAACAGGATGACGGCGGGAATGCCGAGGTCGCGAATGGCTTTGCACTCTTCAACCGCGCGATCCACGGAGAGTTGCGCCACGCCGGGCATGCTGGCGACCGGGTTGCTGACGCGTGACCCGGGCACGACGAACAACGGCATGATGAGACTGTCGACACTCAGTCGGGTCTCGCGCACCATGCGACGCAGGTTCTCGTTCTTCCGCAAACGGCGCGGTCGATACTCGGGAAACCCCATGGTGACCTCCTGGTTAGTTCCTTAGTTGCGCCGACGGCGCCGTCGGTGGCACCGCCGCATAGAACTGGACGATCGCTTCCACAAACGCGGGAACCGTGTACGTGTTCGGCTGGATGGTGACCTGCATTCCGTAGCTGCGTGCCGTCTCCGCGGTGACCGGCCCGATGCAGCCGACTGCGGCGTGCCCGAGGATCTCGGCACGACCATCGAGTACCGCGACGAAGTTGTGCACGGTGCTCGAGCTCGTGAAGGTCACGAGGTCAATTGCATCGCGCGCCAGCAGGTCGCGCAGTTCTGTTGCGTTGGCGCGGGGGAGGACGGTCGTATAGGTCGCTACGTCCTCGACCGTGGCGCCGTGCTCGCGCAGTTGCTGCGGAAGAACCGCACGCGCGCCGGCGGCGCGCGGCAATAGAACGCGCTTGCCGGCGATTCCAGCGTGTACCAGCGCGGCTACCACCGCCTCGGCTCGATACTCTTCGGGGACTGTCTCGACGCGCACGCCGTATGCGCGCAGCGCGCGTGCCGTCTGCGGACCGATGGCCGCGAAGCGCGCTCGGTGCCAATCACGGACATCAGCGTTCACCAGCTGCAACCGATCGAAGAACACGCGCACGCCGTTGGCGCTGGTAAACACTACCCAGTCGAAGGCGGCAGCGCGCCGGATCGCGTCGTCGAGCGCGTCGAGCGACGGCGGCGTCACGGTATCGATCGTCGGAAACGGAACGACCTCGGCGCCCCACGCTTCGAGCGCCTCAGCGAACTCGGCTGCCTGCGCCCGCGGGCGCGTGATCACGATACGCCGCCCGAAGAGCGGCTTGCGTTCGAACCAGTTCAGCTGCTCCCGTAACCGGACGACGGCACCGACCACGGCAAGCGCGGGCGGTTTGATGTCGTCGTCGCTGGCCAATGCCGCGATCGTCGCCGCCGTGCCGACCACGGTGCGCTGGTCGGCGCGCGTGCCCCACTCGATGACCGCCACGGGCGTCTGTGGATCGAGACCGCCGGCGACGAGCTGCTGCATGTTGGCACTCAGCTGCCGCTGGGTCATGAGGATGACGAGGGTACTGCCGCTGCGCGCCAACTCACTCCAGTGCACCGCCGGCTCCATCTTGCTGGGATACTCGTAGCCGGTTGTGAAGATGACGTTGGACGCGAGCTCGCGGTGCGTGAGGGGGATCCCCGCATAGGCCGGAACGGCGATCGCCGATGAGACACCGGGGACGATTTCGAACTCGATGCCCGCGGCGCGCGCCGCTTCGGCTTCCTCAGCACCGCGGCCGAAAACAAAAGGGTCACCACCCTTCAAACGCGTCACCACCTTTCCTTGACGAGCCTGCTCGACGATCAGGGCGTTGATCGTTTCTTGCGGGACGCGTTCGCCGCCGCCATGTTTGCCGACCAAGCGCCGCTCGGCGTCGGGACGCGCGTAGTCGAGCAGGCGCGGGTTCGCCAGGTAGTCATAGATCACGATGTCCGCTTGCTCGAGGCAGCGCTTGCCCTTCAAGGTCAGGAGGCCAGGATCACCGGGACCCGCGCCGACGAGGTAGAGCTTACCCGCCATGCGCTGCTTCATCCAATGCGTCGAGGATGCCCCGACCGCCGCGGCCGAGCAGTTCATCGGCGAGCTCCCGGCCAAGCTCGACGGCACTGCCGGTGGATCCGCCGCAGTTGCCACGCACGACCTGGCTGCCGTCGGGATTCGCGATCAGAGCGCGAAGGCTGACTTGTCCGGCACCGACCGTCGCGTACGCTGCAAGGGGAGTGCGACACGAACCACCGACGCGCGCCAGGAACGCACGCTCGGCGCTTACTGCGATTCGGGTGTCGGTGTCGTCGAGCACCTTCAGCAGTCCAGGGGTGGCGTCGTCGCGGCTTTCGATGGCCAACGCGCCCTGCCCGATGGCGGGAACGAAGCTCTCCGGATCAAGGAGCTCGACATCCGTACGCACGATACCCAATCGACGCAGTCCCGCTGCCGCCAACACCACGGCGTCGAGATCGCCGGCGTCGAGCTTGCGTAAGCGACTATCGACGTTGCCGCGGAGCGCCACGACCTCGAGGTCCGGCCGTTGCGCGAGCACCAGCGCCATGCGTCGCAGACTGCTGGTGCCGAGGCGTGCGCCCGGCGGTAGGTCACGAAGCGGGCCGTGCGCGCGGCTGATCAACGTATCGCGGGGATCCTCGCGGGGTGGAACCGCCGCGATCACCAATCCAGGGGCGAGATCCGTGGGTACGTCTTTCATCGAGTGCACCGCGCAATCGATGCGGCCGGCCGTCAGCGCATCCTCAATCTCCTTTACGAAGACACCTTTGCCGCCGATGGTGCTGAGTGGTGCGTCGAGGAAGCGATCGCCGGTGGTTTTGATCGTCACCAACTCGATTGTGAGGTGGGGGTGCTGCCTTTGCAGCGCGGCGTGCACCCAGCGTGACTGCGCGAGGGCGAGTTGACTACCGCGCGTACCGATGCGGAGTGTCTGGCTCACCGGTCCTCGGGCTCTTCGATGTCGAACAGCTGGCGCGCCGCTGCCAGGTAGAACGCCTCGCGCTGGCGGTCATGTTGTTTGAGGTGCGTGAGCGGGCCGTGGAGGATCTTGTTGACGATCGCCTCGGTCATCGCCTCGAGACTCTCCCGCTCGCGCGGCGTCAGCTCACGCAAGGTCGTCAGCGTCTTTTCGAGCTCGGCCTTGCGGATGGCTTCGATCTTTTGGCGCAACGCGACAATCGTCGGCACCGCGTCGAGCCCGGCGAGCCACTTGCCGAAGGTCTCGACTTCTTCCTCGACGATCTCCTCGGCCTTCTCGGCTTCGCGGCCGCGTTCGTCACGGTTGAGCTCTGCAACCCCGCCGAGGTCGTCGATGTCGTAGAGGTAGACGTTCTCCAGATCGTTGATGCGCGAGTCGAAGGTGCGCGGCACGCTCATGTCGATGAGAAACATCGGACGATACTTGCGTTCGCGCAAGGCCTCGGCGACGAGCGACGGCGTCAACACGTACTGGTCGGCGCCGGTCGAGCCGATCACGACATCGGCCATCGGCAGGTACCGCCGGAACTCGCTGAAGGGGACCGGCGTGCCCCGAAACTCACGCGCTAGCTCCACGGCGCGATCGAAGGTGCGATTGGTGACGATCATGTTGGTGACACCATGTGCCATGAGATGGCGTGCCGCCAGCTCGCTCATGGTGCCGGCGCCGATGAGCATCGCCGTCCGATCCTCGAGCCGGTCAAAGATCTTGGACGCGAGCTCGACCGCAGCCGAGCTGACAGACACCGCCTTCGTCGCCACGCCGGTTTCGGTGCGCACGCGCTTGGCGACGCTGAAGGACTTGTGGAAGCAGCGGTGCAGCACGGTGCCGGCGCTGCCGACGGCCGCCGAACGGCCGTAAAACTCCTTGAGCTGCCCGAGGATCTGTGGCTCGCCCACCACCATGGAGTCGAGGCTGGCGGCGACACGGAAGAGGTGTCGTACGGCCTCGCGGCCACGGTAGACTGACAGGTGCTCCTCAATGCTCTGTCGCTCGACGTTGTCCCGGTTGGCCAGAAAGGCCGCTAACGTTTCGACCGCCAGATCGCCATCCGTGGTCGTTGCCACCACTTCGACACGGTTGCAGGTGGAGAGGATTACGCCTTCTTCGATCGGTTCCAAGGCGATCAGCTGTCTCAGGGCGTCATCCAAGAGCCCGTCGCCGAAGTTGACCTGCTCGCGCACCTCAACCGGCGCCGTCCGATGATTGACACCGACGATGACGATCTCTCGGTGCATCAGTCCGCCGATGGCTTGTTCATGGCGCGTGTGTCAGCTCGATGCCCAGACTGGCGAGGCAGACATCGCCGCCGACGGTCGTCGAGAGGAGCGCATCGACGGCGCGGCCTTGCCCGCGCCGCAGGTAATCCAGCAACGGCGAATCGACCAGTGCGTTGAAGATGCGCTGGCGCTCAGCTGCGCTGCAGGCGCTTGCCAATAGCCGTTCGCGCACACGGCGGAGCAGTCGCAGGGCCAGTGCGTATTCGGGTCCGAAGATGGCCTCCAACTCGCGACGAATGCGTCTGGCCATGGCCGGGCTGGCGCCGCCGGTCGACGTGGCGATTATCAGGTCGCCGCGCTGCATGATTGCCGGCGTGATGAAGTGGCACAATGGCGGCTGATCGACGATATTGAGCAGCACCCCGGCGGCGTCCGCGTCAGTGGCGATCTGGGCGTGCAGCGTATGGTCATCGGTGGCCGCATGTACAAGGAAGAAGCCCGCGAGGTCACCGACGGTGTACGCTCGCTCGCGATGAATGATCTCGTTGGCTGCAGCGAGCCCTTGCAAACGAAGTGTGAGTTGCGGACTAATCACGGTTACGCGGGCGCCGGCTTTGAGCAGAGAATCGGCTTTCTGCTCGGCTATACTCCCTCCACCAATCACTAAGCACGGTCGTCCCGCTACCCGCAGAAAGACCGGGTAGTAGTTCATCCGCGGATGCTAGCACACTCGTATTGTGGCGGAAACGAACCGGAACCGCGGGGTACTGTCCTCGCCACTTAGGACAGTACCAACCGCGGTCACGCGCGGCGAAGCACTGGCGAGACGAATGATGGGCGATGCCTATACCGAAAACGACGACCCGCATCCGCAAGTACGAGCAGCGTTCGGATTGAGAAACTTGAACCCCGCGCCGTGCAGACCGGTAACGTAGTCAATCGTCATGCCTTGCAAGTACGGGAGGCTCGTGGGGTCCACAAAGAGGCGCACGCCGTTCTGTTCGATGATGGTGTCGTCCGGGCGAGTCGCTGTGTCGAAGTTGAGGCTGTATTGAAAGCCCGAGCAGCCCCCGCCGACTACGGCCACTCGCAAGCCGGCATCCTTCAGTCCTTCACGTTCCATAGCCGCCTTGGCCATGTCGCTGGCCAGAGGTGTCAACGCGAGCACCGGCGCCGACGGGTCAACGGTGGGGATCTCCAAGGCGTCTGCGGTGGCGTGCTCGTTCATGCGTGATCTCCTCAAAGGTCGGGGAATCGTTCGCCGGAGTTGAAGGTTCCGGAACTTTGTTCGTCTTGTACGGTACTGAGGCGGCTCTAAGGTGTCAAGGCAGGGGACTAATTGCTTGAATTCGGCGGCACGTTCTGTCTTATAGAGTCCGCGGTCCGCAATGAAGATTTCTCCACGACACCTCGTGTGGGTCAACCTGGCCTTGCTGGCATTTGTGGCCTACTTTGGAGCTTCCACGGTCAGTACAGCGATCGCCGCTCGACTCACGCCATCTCCCGAAGTGCATATCAGTCCGCCGCCGCCGCCGATCGCTCTGCAGCCCAAACGACCGGTGTCGTACTATGCGGCGATTCAGACGCGGGACATCTTCAACTCCGCCAAACCAGAACCCGAAAAGCCCAAGGAGGCGCCGAAACCAACCGAGCTTAAATTGAAGCTGTGGGGGGTTGTAGTCCACCGTGACGGATCGTCGTACTGCGTCATTGAGGATCTGACGATGCGCAAGCAGGACCTCTATCGCATCAGCGACACCGTGGCTGGCAGTGCCGTGGTCAAGCAAATCGAATGGGATCGGGTGATCCTCGACCGCGATGGGAAGGACGAGATCCTCGAGCTGTCGCCGCCGCAAGGCGGGGCGGCCCTGGCGGGTATCGCCCCTCCGGCGCGCGGAGGTCCTGCTGGGCCGGCGCCCGGGCCCGCCGCCGCTGCAGGCCAGCCCGGGCAGAACGCCCAGAACCCCCACATTCGGCAGGTCAGCGAGAATCAGTACCAGATCGACAAGAGCGAGGTGGACTCCGCGCTCGACAACATGAACCAGCTGTTCACGCAAATTCGGGCCGTTCCGCACTTCGAGGGCGGGAGGTCGGTCGGTTTCCGGTTATTTGCGATCCGGCAGGGCAGCCTCTTCGATCAGATTGGGCTGAAGAACGGAGATGTCATCCAACGGGTCAATGGGGCAGACCTTTCAGACCCGGCGAAAGCGCTGGCACTGTTCCAGCAATTGCGTAACGAGCAAAGCATCTCGATGGATGTTCTCCGCAACAAAGCCAACGTAACCGTGGGCTATCAAATCCAATAGGTCGATCGAGGGGTGGTATGCGGCAAGCGATGATACGCCTGGTCGTCCTCGGATGGGTGATGTTCACATCCTGGGGCGGCGTACAGGACGCGGCTCGGGCGCAAGAGGCGCCTGCCGCCGGTGGGGATGATAAGGCGGGGAACGAACGGCTGATCACCATGGATTTCCAGGACGTAGACATCAGCGTCCTCGTCAAGTTCATTAGTGAGATCACCGGGAAGAACTTCATCATCGACGAGAAAGTGCGCGGCAAGATCACCATCATCTCCCCTTCGAAGATTTCGGTGGATGAGGCGTACCTGGTTTTCCAGTCCGTCCTGCAGGTCAAAGGCTTTACGACCGTCCCATCCGGTGCGGTGATCAAGATCGTGGCTACGAAGGAGGCGCGGAGCTCGACTTTGGAGACCATTCTCCCAAAGCAGATCTCCCCAGACTCGGACGAGTACATCACGCGGCTGCTGCCGCTCAAGTACGTGGACGCCAACAACATGGTGGCGGTGCTGCAACCGTTGGTGTCACCCGATGGCCTGCTCGCGGCGTACGCGGCTACGAACACACTCATCATCATTGACACCGGCGCACAGACAGACCGGCTCGCCAAGATTCTGAGCCAGCTCGATGTGGAGGGATTCGAGCAAGGCATCGAAGTCGTGCGCCTGAACTACGCGTTCGCCGGGGATATCGCGTCGTTGTTGCAGCAAGTGTTGGAAGACCAGGGTGGCGGCGGGGGCGGGGGTGCGCCGGCGACGCAACCAGGCGCGGCACCCGACGCGCGCGTGCGCCGCGGCAATCGGCCGGCCGTGCCGGGAGCGCCGGGTGGGGCAGCGCCGATTTCGGGCGGCGCCACGCCGGAGAAGGCCTTCAGGATCATCCCCGATCAACGCACCAACTCTTTGATTCTTCTCGCTGGTCCGCCGGAAATGCGGCGCATCAAGGACCTTATCGGGCGCCTGGATGTCCCGTTACCTCTGGGGACCGGGCGCATCCACGTCTACTACCTGAAGTACGCGAACGCCTTTGAGATGGTCGGCGTCTTGGGATCGCTGATCGGTGGTGGCGGTGGCGGCGGAGTTGGTGGGTTCGGTGGGATCGGCGGAATCGGCGGTTTGGGAGGAGGACGGGGTGGCCTTGGCGGTAGCCGCGGTGGCAGTAGCCGCGGTGGATTCGGCGGGGCCTCCGGCGGGATTGGGGGATTTGGTGGCGGCGGGTTCGGTGGCGGTGGCGGATTCGGCGGTGGAATCGGCGGCGGCTTGGGTGGCATCGGTCAGACGGGCGCCTCCGGCCGGATCGGTGGCGGTCGCGGCGGTGTCGGCGGTCTCGGTGGAATCGGCGGCGGTCTGACGCCCGGTGGCGGGTTTGGTGGAACCGGTGGTGGTGCCGGTGGCCAGCAGCAGAGCGAGTTTGAAGGCACCGTTCGGCTCACGGCAGACCCGGCAACGAACGCGCTGATCATCAATGCCTCACCGCAGGACTTCGAGACGCTCAAAGAAGTGATCGAGAAGCTCGATGTGCGCCGCCGCCAAGTGTACCTGGAAGCGATCGTTGCCGAGGTGACACTCGACAAGACCCGCGAGTTGGGTATCGAGTTCCAGGGTGCAGCCGCTCTGGGGAATGGTGTGGGTGTCGGCCGCACCAATCTGAGTGGCGACATCAACAACTTGCTCCAGCCGACCAGCCTGTCGGGGTTGATATTGGCGGCGGCGAGCACCCAGACGATCAGCGTGGGCGGTGTGCAAGTCCCGGCGCAACAGCTCTTGCTGCGAGCCCTCGAAAGCGACACCGACGCCAACATCATCTCGGCGCCGACGATCCTGACGAGCGATAACCAGGAAGCGGAAATCGTCTCCGGTCAAAACGTTCCGTTCATCGCCAGCCGGTCGACAAGCGAAGTCAACCTGTCGAACACGTTTGCGACGATCGAACGCCGCGACGTTGGTATCACGCTACGCATCACGCCACAGATCTCCGAAGGCGGCACCCTGCGGCTCGACCTCTTCGAAGAGGTGTCTGCTGTGATTGGGAATGACCCACAACTCGGGCCAACGACGACCATCCGCTCGGCAACGACGACGCTGGTGGCAAAGGACGGGCAGACGGTGGTCGTCGGTGGTCTGATCTCCGATACGAAAGCCAAGAACCAAAAGAAAGTTCCCTACATTTCGGAGATCCCGGTCATCGGGAACTTCTTTCGCTTCAGCAGCGACCACGACAACAAATTGAACCTACTAATTTTCCTGACGCCGCACATCATCCGCAACGAGCGTGACCAGCGGAACCTCTCTGTGGCGGAGCGTGATGACAAGATGCGGCGGCCGTTCGAGGAACAGAGAATGCGTGCGCCACATTGGGAACAGCTGTATCGCCCCTCGTGGGAAGTGCGACCGTCTATTGAACCCGACTCCGGTGGCTCGGAAGCCGGCAAGGCCCCTGCCCCGAAGGGAGAGGCAAAACCGCTGCGCGAGGAACCGCTCGCGCAGGCCGCACCCTCGCAAGCGCCGCCGCCAGCGCGTGGGTCGGCGGCCAACCAGTACGCGCTGATGGCCACTCTGTGGGAGTTGGGTACGCCACCCGATGGCCTGACCTCCAGCAACGGTCTGCTGGCGTTGGCCGTTCCGGTTGATTCCTCCCTCGCCGGCTTCTTCCGGATCGGCCAAACCTATCGCTTCCGAAGTGCCAACTACACTGCTAATTATGAGTGCCTAGATGTCTTCGCCACGCCGGATGAGGCGTTTGCCGCCTACCCCGAGGGAATCAAGGTGAGCGACGAGCCGCGCACCTTCCTGCACTGGACTGAGCCGACGGAGCCGACGACCCTGAGCGCGGCAAGCTGGGAAGCGACTAACTGACCGTCTATGGCTGTTGCTGCACGATCGCTGGAAGCGTTCCTCATCGAGCAAGGCACCGTCTCCGAAGAAACTCTGGAGAAGGCCCGCGAGCGCCAACGCGACGGCAAAGGGTTGGGCGATGTCCTGCAGGAGATGGGGGCCGTCGATCCGGTCACCTGGGCGCAGACGCTCGCGCAGCACTTCGGCTTGCCGTTTAGCGAGCGTCTGCCGGACGATGCCGCCGGTGTCATCGAGCTCATCAACCAGTTGCCGATCAACTTCGCCAAGCGCTGCCTGCTGCTGCCGGTGGCGCGCGAGGGCAACAGCGTGGTGGTCGCAACGGCTGACCCCGCCAGCCTCGGACCGCTCGACGACGTCCGTATCCTGTTGCGCAAGCCCATTCGGGTGATCGTTGCTCCGGGCCCGGTGATCGTCGATGCGATCAACCGGGTCTACGACATGGCGTCGGGGTCGGCCTCGGAGCTCATGGACGGCCTCGACGAGGAACGCCTCGATCTAATGGCGACCGACCTCGACGAGCCGCGCGACCTGCTCGAGTCCGACGACGAGGCGCCGATCATCCGTCTGGTGAACTCGCTGCTCTTCCAAGCGGCGAAAGACCGCGCCAGCGACATCCACATCGAGCCGTACGAACGCGATCTCGCCGTGCGCTTCCGCATCGACGGCATCCTGTACGATATCCTCTCACCACCGAAGCGCTTTCAGCCGGTCATCATCTCACGCGTGAAGATCATGGCCGGGCTCAACATTGCCGAGAAGCGGCTGCCGCAAGATGGCCGCATCCGTATCCGGCTCGCCGGCAAGGACATCGACATCCGTGTCTCGATCGTCCCCACCGCCTTTGGCGAGCGCGTCGTGATGCGTTTGCTGGACAAAGCGACGACCGTGTTGCAGCTCGAGGAGCTCGGGCTCGCCGGCCTGAAGCTCGATCTGGTGCACAAGCTCATCAAGCAGAGCCACGGCATCCTCTTGGTGACCGGTCCCACCGGCAGTGGTAAGACGACGACCTTGTACGCGGCACTGTCGGTGATCAACACCATCGACAAGAACATCATCACCATCGAAGACCCCATCGAGTATCAACTCCATGGCATCGGCCAGATCCAGGTGAACCCCAAGATCGAGCTGACCTTTGCGAGTGGGTTGCGTTCCATCTTGCGCCAGGACCCCGATGTGATCATGGTCGGTGAGATCCGCGACCTGGAAACGGCGGAAATCGCCATCCAGGCCGCCTTGACCGGCCACCTCGTGTTCTCCACGTTGCACACCAACGATTCGTTCGGCGCCATGACCCGCTTGCTCGACATGGGCATCGAGCCGTTTCTCGTCTCCTCTTCCGTGATCGCCGTGATGGCGCAACGTCTGGTGCGCCGCGTGTGCCCCTCGTGTCGCGAGCCGTATCAGCCGACCCGAGAGGAGTTGGAGGAACTTGGCATCACGCCGCAGCGCATGTTGGGCAAGACCATCTACAAGCCGGGCGCCGGCTGTGTCCCATGCAAGCGGACGGGCTATCGCGGCAGGACCGGTATTCACGAGCTCTTGGTCGTCGACGATGAGATGCGCACGCTGGTCATGAAGAGCGCCGATGCGGCCACCATCCGCCGTGCGGCGACCGCCCGGGGAATGTCCACCCTACGTGAAGATGGTGCGGACAAGGTTGTCGAAGGACTCACTACGATCGAGGAAATCCTGCGTGTGACGCAGGAAGACCTGGTGTGAGGCGTCGCGACTCGCGACCACAGTGTCGCCTGCTACCCGCGCCACAGGGGCGGGATCGAATTTCGACGCGGGAGCCACGTCGGTAAGAGCGAGGAATGCCAGTCTACGCGTACAAAGGCCTGAGCAGCCAAGGGAAGGCGGTCAGTGGCATCGTCGATGCCGACAACCCCAAGGGCGCACGTCTCAAGCTCCGGCGCGACGGCATCTTCCCTACTGACGTTAGCGAGGAAGAGCGGAAGTCGAAGAAAGAAGCCGCCGCCGCGCGCACCGAGTTCAACCTTACACTCTTTACCGAACGTATCGGCCCGCAGGATCTGGCGCTACTGACGCGGCAATTGTCGACGTTGGTGGGTGCTGGGATCCCGCTCGTCGACTGTATCTCCGCGCTCATCGAGCAAGTGGAGAGCGCGCGCATCAAGCGCATGCTGTCGCAGGTGCGCGAGCAGGTGACGGAGGGTACGTCGCTGGCTGACGCCCTCAAGGGGCATCCGCGCGTGTTCACGGATCTCTACATCAACATGGTGCGCGCTGGTGAAGCCAGCGGTTCCCTCGACGTCGTGCTGCTGCGTCTCGCTGACTACACGGAGAATTATGCCGCGCTACGCGACAAGGTGCGCGGCGCCCTCACGTACCCAGTATTGATGGGGAGCGTGGGTGCCCTGATCCTGTTCTTTCTGCTCTCGTACGTTGTCCCGAAGGTCACCAAGCTCTTCAGCGAAAACCAAGCGACCCTACCGCTGATGACGACCATCCTGCTGGCCATCAGCGGATTCCTCCAGGAGTATTGGTGGCTGGTACTTGGGACGATCGCGATCGTGGTCATCTCGATCCGCGTGAGTATGCGGACTCCAGCCGGTCGGCTGCGTTTCGACCGCTTCGTCCTGGCCTTCCCCTACGTGGGCAAGCTGGTCAAGAAGGTAGCCCTGGCGCGCTTTGCGCGGACGCTCTCTACGCTGCTCACCAGCGGCATTACGCTGCTGACGGCGCTCGACATCGTGAAGAACGTGGTGAGCAACACCGTGTTGAGCAACGCGATCGACGACGCGCGCTCCAGCATCAGGGAAGGGCAGAGCATCGCCCCGCCATTGAAGAAGAGCGGCCTCTTCCCCGCTATGCTCGTACATATGATTGCGGTGGGTGAAAAGAGCGGCGAGCTCGAAGCGATGCTGGCGAAGGCGGCCGACGCGTACGACCGCGAGGTCGAATCATCGGTCACGGCGGTCACCAGCATCCTGGAACCGGTGATGATTCTCGTCGGCGGCGGCGTCGTCCTGTTCATCGTCATGGCCATCCTGCTGCCCATCTTCGAGCTCAACCAGCTGGTGCATTGAAACCGTCCAGGGCGGGTGTTAACGTTTTGATTTGTCAGTTCAATCTGGAGGAATAGGACCATGCAGCGTTGGCGCGGCGACAGCGGGTTCACGCTCATCGAGATCATGGTCGTCGTTTTCATTCTCGGCTTGCTCGTGACCTTGGTGGCACCCAAGATCATTGGCCGGACGGATGAGGCACGGCGGACCAAGGCGTTGGCAGACATTAAGGGCATTGAAGAAGCCCTCCACCTTTTCAAGCTCGACAACGGCTTTTATCCATCCACTGGCCAGGGCATCCAAGCGTTGGTCCAGTGTCCCCCGGCCGCAAAGAACTGCAACCCTGACGGCTATCTCGACAAGCTTCCCACCGACCCCTGGGGCAATCCCTATGCCTACTTCGGCGACGGACAAGAGTTCATTATCAAGTCCTACGGCGCCGATGGTCAGGAGGGCGGTGACGGCAAGAATGCCGATATCGACAGCCGCACCTCCTAGCGCCAACGGCGCGCGCCGCCGCTGCGTACTGGCCGGCAGCGCTGGGTTCACGCTACTCGAAATCTCGCTGGTGCTGCTCATCATGGCCGTCGTCTTGATGCTAACGCTGCCACGGCTGCGCGACCCTGGGCGCGCCGAGTTACTGTCCCAATCGAAGCGCTTGGTGAATATCTTCAAGTTGCTGCGCAGCGAGGCGGTGCTCAACGGTTACGCGTACCGATTGAATTACGACCTCACCGCGCAGCGCTACTGGGTGACCGCTGACCAGTCGGCTGACCTCGGTGACTTCGTGCATGAGCTCGGTACACTCGCGCGCGGCACGCAGCTCAAAGAGCCGGTCGGTATCGCCGACATCGTCCTGCCCACTTTGGCGGGCAAGATCCAGCAAGGACAGATCTACACCGTCTTCTACCCCGACGGCTCGATCGACCCGACGGTAATTCATCTGGCGACGCCGCGTGAGGCCTACACCCTGTGGCTCAATCCGATGAACGGCCGCCTGAATATGGCGGTTGGCTACCATGACGTGGACTACGCCGGGTAACCAGCCGCGCGCCGCACGCCGGCCGCAGGCACACGCGGGCTTCACCCTCCTCGAGGTGATGGTCGCCCTGCTGGTTATTGCCTTCGCATTTGTCGGTTTGTTGGGGCTGAACGGGCGCAACATCAAGGCAATCGCCCGCGACCAGCAGTTGACCCGCGCGACCTTGCTGGCGCGTGAGCTGGTCAGCCAGATTCAGTTCCAGGTCGCCTCCGGTGGACTCCAACAGCTCAGCGACTCGCACGGCACCTTCGAAGGCTATCCCGGATTTCGATGGGAACGCCAGGTGATCACCACGGGCCTCGATGAGGTGCGTGAGGTCGTCGTCCGCGTCGTCTTTGACGAGCACAACCCGAGCGCGTGCGAGCTGGTGTATTTCGTCCGTGACCCCGCTGTCTAACAGAGCGCAGCGTGGCTTCACGCTGCTCGAGATCATGGTGGCCACGACCATTCTCGGCATCGTGATGGTGACCGTGTACGGTGTCTTGTCGCGGGCGCTGTATGCAAAGAATCACGCGGAGGAGCGGGCCGACCTGTATGCAGCGGGGCGCGAGACGGTGCTGAAGATTGCCGACGAGCTGGAGGGTGCGCTGCCGCCATCGGCGGGCCGCAACATCGGCTTCATCGGTATGGCGGGAAACGATCGCGTGCCGACCGATAAGGTGCAGTTCGACGTGGTGATCCGACGCTTGTTCAGCGTCGGGCAGGGCCGCGGCGGCCGCGCCTTGGTGTCCTACTCCCTCGATCCGCTCAAGGATACGCCGAACCTGTACGCCTTGCGCCGGCAAGAGCAGCTGCTGGTCGACCCGGCGTTGGAGAATCAGAATACCGACGACAGCGCAGCCGCCGACGCGGAGACCGTCGCCCCGCCGGTTGCCTCTGCAGCATATCTCATCGATCAGGTTGCCGGCTTGCGCTTGCGCTACCTCGATCCGCTCAGCGGGCAGTGGACGGATTCGTGGGACACGACGGTCCCGCGCGACAATCAGGTCCTGCCCGGCCTCCCTGGTGCGATCGAAATCACCCTCTTTCTGACCGATGGCCAGGGTGGCGTCCACGACTTCGGCACGATCGTCGACCTGCCGTTGGCCAACCTCGTTCCGACACCAGGACGGTGACTGTCGTGATTGCCAACCAACGCGGCATCGCCCTGGTCGTTACGCTCCTGGTGGTCGCCCTGCTGACGATCACCGTCATCGAGTTCACCTACTCGGTACAGATAGACCAGCACATGGCGCACAACGCGCTGAGCGGCTTGCAAGCCTCTCTGTTGGCGCGCTCCGGAATCAATCTGGGCGAAGCGTTTCTGCTCCACGACGACGACGAGAAGGTCGACGCGTTCACCGAGGAGTGGTGTCCGGATCCCGGCACCGATGGGCACTCCTGCCGCATCGACGACGCCAATGGCCAGGTGCTGCTGCCGCAGAACATGCGCTTGAGGGTGCAGATCGTCGACGAGGGTGGTAAGCTCAACCTCAATCTCGTGCGCTTTCAGAACGTCAACGAATGGAGCCGGTACAGGAACACCCTCGACCCCAAGGCGCGTCAAGGGATGCCAGTCGAATTGTGGAAAATGGCCTTTGAACGACTGCTGCAGAACCGGGGCCTGCCGCCGGAGATCGCCGGCCAAGTGCTTGACTACTGGGATGCGATCTATCAAGCGCGCTATCCCAACGTCGGGGTCGCCGGTGCGGCGCCAACCCAAGGGGTGCCGACCCCGCCGATCAATCCGACGCCCGACGCGGGTACGCAGGCGCTGGAGTTCGCGTCACTCGACGACGCCGCCGTGATTCCGGGGATGGCGCCCACCGTGATCCGCAAGTTGCGGCCGGTGTTGACGGCTCTGCCGAGTACGCAGCAGCAGCGCATCAACGCCAACACGGCACCGCTAGACGTCCTGCGCGCCGTCGTTGACGATGATGACGCGGTCAACAACATCGTCTCGCGGCGCAGCGAGGGTCCGATGAAGCAAAATGACCTCGCGCAACTCACCCGCGGACTCAACGCGCCGGTTAATGGGGCAACGATCAACTACGCCGCCAGGTTGCTCGGTGTTCAAAGTTCCTTTTTCCAAGTGCGCGCCAGCGGTGTCGTGAACCCCAACCCGGTCACCGGGCGTGGTGGGATCAGCCGCTCGGCAACCATGCTCGTGCGTCGTGTCCGTCGCGCCGCAACGGCGGGGAACAGCGCCAGTGCTGTGCCCTGGACTTTGACCCAGTTGGATTGGCAAAAGGAAGGTGGGGCGGCGTTGTTCCAGGCGCAGGGGGATCAGGAGCAGCCCGGAACAGACGACGACAGAGCCATGTCGGGCTCTCCTGGATAGGCGGACACGAAACGGTATGCCACAGCGGGTGTTGGCGCTCGATTTTGATGCGCACGAATTGAAGGCCGCAGTTCTCGAAACGAGCTTTCGGGACTACAAGGTCGTCGGCTTCTATCGCGAGCCCGTGGTTGCCGCCGACGGTAGCCTTGCGGAACAGTTGCGCGGCTTCCTGCAGCGCCACGAGATCGGGGCGGCGACCGTGCTCTCGTCGCTGCCCGGAGATCTCGTCTCGTGGCGCACGTTCTTTCTGCCGTTCCGCGACCGCAAACGCCTCGATCAGACGGTGCCGTTCGAGCTCGAGAACCAAGTACCGTTCGGGCTCGACGAGGTCGTGGTCGATTACCACGTGCTGTACCGAGACCGCTCCGGTTGCAACGTACTGGCGGCACTGGTCCAGCGGAAAGACTTGGAGGAGCACCTCAAGCTGCTCAGCGATGCCGGCCTTGATCCCAAGATCGTTGATCTGGCGCCGCTCGCCACCCTGAACGTCCTGAGTCTGCTCGGTCCGGAATTGCCCGAAACGTTCGTCTACGTCGGCGGCACGCTGGAGCGGATGGTCGTCGCGCTCTATCGCAATCGCCAGTTGGTGGGCCTGCGGACGTTGGTGAGTGGCATGCCGGTCGACGTGGCTGGAACCGAGGCCGCCGCGGTAGGAAACGGACATGCAGTGGCGACCGCTGAGCGGGCCGCGCTGGTCACCGAAGCGCGCTGGACGCTGTTGGCCCTCAACGGCGCACCGCTGGATGAGGGGCTGGCGTGCATCGTGGCGGGTGAGGGCCCGCACTTCGACCAGCTGATGCAGGAGTTGGCGGTAGCGACCGATATGGTTGTGCGCCGGCTCGAGGCGTCGCCGGTGCGCAATGTGCCTCCGACGCTGCTGGATCAGCTCCCCAGCTTCGCGTGCACGCTCGGACTCGCGCTGCGTGAGGTGGCGCCGAACGACGCCGTCGGTGTCAACTTCCGCCAAGGCGAGTTCGCGTATCATCGCGGTCAGGATGAATTGCGGCGCGCCGTCTGGCGGACGGGCGCTGTGGCTGCACTCGTCGCGGTCTTGGCGATGACCAACACGTACATGCAGTACGAGCAGATCGCCAGCCGCCTCGCCCTGGTGGAAGGCCAGATCCGCAACGTCTTCAGCCGTACGCTGCCGGACGTGCAGCGCATCACCGATGCGCGGGCCCAGTTGCAAACCGAAGTCGACGCGGCGCAAAAGCGCCTGACCATCCTCGCCGGGTTGGCCCCGGCCAACGGTGCGACCGCCATCGACATGATGCGCACCATCGCGGCGGCCCTTCCCGACTCCGTCTCACTGGATGTGGACGAGTACATCATGGAACCAGAGGCCGTGCGCATCAAGGCCAAGACCGCTTCCTTCGAGGCCGCGGATACGATCAAGCAACAGCTGATCAACACCCACTACTTCGGCGACGTCCAGGTGAAGGACGTGAAGAGCATGCCCGACGGCAAAGTGGACTTCCGGCTGGTTCTGACGTTGAGCAAGGAGGGCGCACCCGCAGCGGGGCCACACTCATGAAGTACGACCCACGCGCCTGGCTCGCGTCCTTCAATCGCTTGGCACCGCGCGAACGCGCCCTGCTGAGTCTCGCTGTATTGAGTGTGGCTGTGATCTCG
Source organism: Binatia bacterium (assembly GCA_041497995.1). Classification (GTDB taxonomy): domain Bacteria; phylum Desulfobacterota; class Binatia; order HRBIN30; family HRBIN30; genus DATKMS01. The sequence goes on from JBGQHM010000021.1 coordinate 20,944, forward strand.
CTCTACAGCTTCGTCTGGGAGCCGGTACAGACCAGCCGCGAGCTGACCACGCGCCGCATCACCACCAAGGAGAAGGATCTGCGTGAGATTCTGAAGCAGCGCGACGTCTACCTCGACCTGCTGCGCCGGCTGGAAGCCAACAAGGCGGTCATCTCACCGGGCGATCCGAATTTTTCGCTGTTCGCGTACCTCGACAACAACATCGCCCAGGCCGTCGGCCGCGAGCACGTCACCTCGATGAACCCATCGACCAAGAACATCGGGAACGACTATCAAGAAGACCTGGTGGAGATTAAGTTGACGCAGATCAATCTCGCCCAGCTGGTGGACCTGCTGTACCGCGTCGAGAAGGGTGATCGCCCGCTACGCTTCAGCCGCTTGCAGATCAAGAAACGCTTCAACGACAACTTCAACTTTGACGTCACGGCCACCGTGTCGCTTCTGAAGGCAGTGAGCTCCTGATGCGTTTGCCGAGCCTGCGCCTGCCACGGCCGCGCCTGTCGTTCGAGTGGATTGGTGCCCTGGGAGGGCGCACCACGCTGCTGTACATCGGCTACACGCTGGCCCTCTTCGTCGTCTTCTTGCTCTTCACCTTTCCACACGAGCAGCTCGTGCGCCGTGCGTTGAGCGGCGTCAACCGCGGCCCCGTGGAGGTCGATTTCAAGTCGCTGAACTTGGGGTTTAGCGGGTACGAGATCTCCAATGTGCGGGTCACGCCGGCGGCCGACGACCAGTACCCGTATCTCGAGTGCAGCCGACTGTGGGTGCGCCCTTCGTTTGGCGCGCTCGTCCGTGGCAACCCCTACGACTTCCTGGTCTCGGCTGACCTCTACGGAGGCCAAGCACGTGGGGAAGTGAACGTCGCGTCTGGTGGGTTGACGGGATCACTGCAATGGCGTGACCTCGAGATCAACCGCTACCGCACCGTAACGTCTTTGCTCGACGATGGACAGCTTGGCGGCAAGGTTAATGGTCAATTCAGTTTCGAGACACGTGCGAGCAACCTGGGTGCCGGACAGGGCAACGGTGAGATCAGCATCGACGGCGCCAGCATCACCACCGCAAAGGTGAATGGGTTCACCGTGCCCGACTTGAAGCTGCGGCAGGCGCGCGCCAAGTTCCAGCTGCGCGCCGGCCACGTGGAGGTTCCAGAGTTCCAGACGATGGGTGATATCAACGCCCAGGGGTCGGGTCAGATCACGCCGCGTGAGCCCATCCAGGACACTGTGCTCAATTTGCACGCCACTATCGTCACTGGCCTCGAGACTCCTGATGCGATCAAGGGGTTGGTCGCACTCATCCCGCGGCAACCCGGCGCCAAGCCGGACGCGCCGTTCACCATCACCGGCACCCTCGGCAACCCACGCGTCCGTTAGGGCCTATCTGCGACAGGCGACGCACGCTGCGATTGCGTGTCCGTCGGTGTCGGGAAGCGCCACGCCCAGGTTCGCAGCGATCGTAGGTCCAATGTCCATCACCGACGCCGGCGCGGTAATCTGCCCGGGCTTGATCCCAGGCCCGGCGGCGAGAAGGAGGCCGTGCGGTCGGTGATGGCCGGTGCGCGGCCCCAGCAGCGCACGCCGAATCATGCCGGTCTTCGGCGAGTCAACGGCTTCCAACGGTGCATCGCCGTTCCACTCAACGAGCAGATCGGGCAGGTCACCGAGGTAGGGGCCTTGATAGATGTCGGCGGTGCGCAACACGCGGCGCACCGCTGGCTGACCGGTGTCGGGGTTGACGAGGGCGCAGAGGTCGTGGCGCAGCTCTTCGCAGAGGACGTCGTACTGCGCGCCGGGTGTGACCTTACCCTGCGGCTCGCGACCGACGAGGTTGACGCGGATGGCGCCGTACACCTCGGCGTTCGGCACGTCGAAGCACGTCGCGTGGCTGTCCAGCTCGGGCCACACGAAGTCGACAGCGTTCTTCTGCATGGGGGTGAGTCGTGCCCGCAACGGCTGCGGGAGCCGACGCCAGCCGCGCCGTACGACTCTCCATAGCCAGCGGGGTTGTGCGGGTGGTGGCGGCCGGTGACCAAGGCGGGCGAGGACGTCACCGAGGAGGTGCGCGCCATAGTAGTTCGGCCCCATCCCGTGACTGCAGAAGACCAGGACGGTCGTTTCAGGTCCAACCGAGCCGACGAGTCGGCCCACGGCGTCGTCGAGCGCACGGTAGACCGCGAGCATGGGATCACCTACGGCGCCGGCGATGGTGGGGTCGTGACTCGGGTGCGTGGGGTCGTGCAGGTGCCAGCACTGGTGGCCGATGCAATGGCTCTCGCCGAAGACCGTCATGAAGAGGTCCCACGGCCCCTGGCGCAGCAGATGGTGGGACGCGGCGACCTTCGTCGCCACGCGAGCGATCAAGGCATCGCGGAATGCCGCGAACTGTTCGGCGGAGCGCATCTCCATGTGGTCACAAAGTCCGAGGCGATCGACGCCGAATTGTTTGCGCAGCTGTCGGCCCAGCTCTGGCGGCCAGGTGGAGAACCCGCTGTCCGGCGCGTGCGTGATCCAATCGACGACGTGCACGCCGTTGATCTTCTCGGAGAGCCCAACGTACGGGACGTCGATCACCGCCACCCGACGTTGCGCTCGACTGAGAGCATTCCAAAACGCCTCGCGCTTCAGCGCGGTCGCGCGAGCCCGGCGCATCTCATAGGTGCCCACTCGTATCTGCCGGTCGGCATGGTGTCCGTGCTTCGCCGGAGAAACGGCGGTAAACAGCGATTGCCAACCCGCACCGCCGGGCATGCCCAACGGCCCCTGCGTGACGGCCCAAGCACCGCAGTCGAGGAGACGGCGGAAGGTGGGGAGCCAGCCATATTGCGCCCACGCGAGGACGAGATCCTTCTCGGCAGCATCGAGGCCGATGACGAGAACCTTCGGGTGTTCGGTCATGCGATGATCGTGAGCCTAGTAGGTCAGCCTGCGAAGGACCTTCTATCCACCGCTGGCCTACCAGATCCGCTGCGTTGAGAACAACGCCAGGATGGACTCTTGTGCCAGATTACGCTTTCTTAGCGTAACTGCGCTGCGACGGAGACGCCGATGACAAACATGCCAAACATTACGCAGACCGAGATGGCAGTGGTCGCAGCGGCCGTGCTGTTGCTGTTCATTGCCCCGGCTCTGTTGAGCTGGAGCGACGAGCGCCGCCGGCGGCGGGCACAGCACGCCACGAGGTTGCAGGAGGCGCTGCAACTGGTTGCGGCGGAGTCGGCGGTGCCGGCGTCTGACCCGCTAACTGCCGAGCCCGCACTGTTCGAAGCTCCACAGCCGCTCGATATCGGCGTACCGCCGCCGTCCGACGTGCGAGCCGGCGCCCCGAGGCCTCTCGACCCTTCGCCTCCGTTGCGGGCGCCAGCGGAAACTGACAGCGTTGTAGCCGGCAGTGAGCCGTCAGCGCCAGCCGAGCTCCTGCCTCTCTCTGGAGTTGCCCGACATCATTTTCGGATCGACGACCTCCATCAAGCGCAGCTTTCCGACTGGCCGCCGGCGGCGATTCGCAATGACCCGGAACGCAGCCGCTCGCGCTACGAGGCCGAGCAGGCCGCGGAGCCGTACCGAGTGCGGATGCGCGAGGCGGTCATCGTATCGCCCTATCCGGCGCGTGCACACTGCCTCGGTGCGGCCGATGCAGATGCAACTGAGCTGCGCTTCTCGTTTCTCTTGTTTCCAGTCGTGTGGCCGGTCTCGCAGAACCAGGCCGTTGCGCAGGCAGTGTTCCGTATCGATCGGGTGACCGGAACGCTGCGGGGATGGGTCGACGCCTTGCGGCCGCAGGAGCTCTCCGAGGACAACCGGCGTGAGATTGGCGAGGCCGGTGGCGAAGTGTGAACGAGTGGCGCGGAACCCGCCGCCCCGGTGCTCTCTATGGGGCGCCCACCCCATGCTCTCTGCCAGCGGCGCGGTATGGGCGATGCGTTCTCCCATTGGTTGCGGTCGGAGTTGATCCTTGTGCTAAACTACCGCGACGCCAACGCTGCGTGATGGCAACCGTGCCCGATGCAGGGGCGTGCGCCGGCGTTAGCCGGTTCATCTGAGCTCAAGGAAGGATCACATCGCAACGATGACGCAGGGCACGATACTGGTCGCAGACGACGAAGTCGCTATACGCGAGAGCCTGAGCGAGGTCTTGCGCGAGGAGAAGTACGAGGTGGTCGAAGCCGCCGATGGTCTCGCCGCGATCAAGGCTCTGCAGGAGCGCGATTTCGACTTGGTCATCGCCGATCTGCGCATGCCGGGCGCAGACGGCATGGAGGTGCTGCGCCGTACCCGTGAGCGTGCCCCACAAACGCTGGTCATCCTGGTTACCGCGTACGCCAGCCTGGAGACGGCCGTCGAGGCGCTGCGCCAAGGGGCGCACGACTACTTCATCAAGCCGCTGATCTTCGAGGACGTGCTCGGGAAGCTGCGGCGGCTCCTGGATTACAAACAACTGGCGTGGGAGGCGCAGATTCTGCGCCGGGAAGTGGAAGCCCGCTTCGATTTCGAGAACCTCGTCGGCAAGAGCCGCGTCATGGCCGATATCATGACCCTGATTCGCAAGGTGGCGCCCACCAACAGTACCGTGCTGGTGACCGGCGAGAGCGGTGTGGGCAAAGAAGTGGTGGCGCGCGCGATTCACAACTTCAGCGAGCAACGCGATAAGCTCTTCCTGCCCGTCAACTGTGGTGCGATTCCCGAGAACCTGCTCGAGAGCCAACTCTTTGGGCACCTCAAAGGTGCCTTCACGGGAGCGATCGCGGCGCAAGAAGGGCTGTTTCAGCGTGCCCGCGGCGGTACCATCTTCCTCGACGAAATCGGCGATCTGCCGTTCAGCCTGCAAGTGAAACTCCACCGCGCCATCGAGCAGAAGGAAGTGTTGCCCGTCGGCAGCACCACACCGGCGAAAGTCGACATCCGCATCATCGCAGCCACCAACCGGGTGTTGAAGGATGAAGTGGTCAAGGGCACGTTCCGCGAAGATTTGTATTATCGCCTCAATGTGCTCGAGATCCACGTGCCGCCGCTGCGCGAGCGCCGCGAGGACATCCCGTTGCTCGCCGAATACTTCGTGGCGAAACACAACCGCGATCTGAAGAAGGCGTTCAAAGGGGTTGATAACGCGACGATGAAGACCCTGATGGCCTTGCCGTGGAAGGGCAATGTGCGCGAGCTCGACAACGTCATCGAACACTCCATGATTCTCGGTGAGGAAGAGTGGATCACGCTACACGATCTGCCGCGTGCGTTGGTGGACGACAACATCGCGATTCCCTTCAGCGGCGACTGCCTGCGTGACGCGCTGCATTCGTATGAGAAGACGCACATCGAGACAGTGCTCAAGCGCACCGAGTACGACAAGCGCCGCGCCGCCGATTTGCTGGGAATCAGTCTGTCCTCGCTCTATCGGAAGATGGAGGAGCTGAAGATCGCGATGCATTGACGGCCGCGCCACAGCCGTCGAGCCAGGCGTCGATGAGATCACCTTTGGTGAGGATGCCGACGAGGACACCGCCCTCCACCACCAGCAACGCCCCGACGTGACTCTCCCGTAGCTTGCGCGCCGCTGCCGCGACCGACAGCGTCGGCGCAACCGTCACCGGCTGTAACGTCATAATCCCCATGACGCGCAAATGATCGGTGAGATTGTGACTATCTAATTCCTCGCCATCGGACACGGCTGCAGGGCTGCGCTCCCAAATGTCGCGGTCTGTCACGATGCCGACTATGCGCCGATCCTCGACGACAGGCAGCCGGCGCACCCGCCCTTGGCGCATGAGCAGTTGTACGGTGCGGATGCTGTCGCTCGGACCTACGGTGACCGGGTTGCGGGTCATGCAGGCGCGCACGTCCGTGGCCATGAGACCTGTGCGAAGCAGAACTCGTGCCGCACGCGCCGCCGTGCCACGAAATCAGAACTGCCGCATTCAGCGCGAACAGTAGATGTGCCGAACGAGGAATGTTCTCAGGTTTAGAAACAGCGGGCGAGGGTGCCGCTATTGTGCGACGAAGACGCTGGTAGTCACCACGTCGCCTATCATTACCTGATTCAGCAACGGGAACGCGCCGGCCAAGGCGGCGCCGGCCGTGATACCGCTGGCCAGCTCGCCGCAGCTGAGCGGAACGCCGCTACGGCAGAAGGGGCCGATGTCATTGCTGCTCAGGTTGTTGGCGTTCGAGATCGATGCGCACCCCGTGCCTGTGGTGAACACTTGGATGCTTGCTGTGCCGCGCGCCGCGGGCGGGTCATCGTTGGTACAGAACTCGCCGTCGACGCCATAGTCGGCGGTGGTTCCGCTGCACGAGCCGACCACCGTTCCGATCCTGGATGCTGCTGCGATCAGCGCTGAACCGGGGCCGCCAGTGCCGGGCTGAACGTTGTATATCACCGGACCAGCTGCTCCACTCGCGGCGCCGGCGTCTTGCGCGATGCTGTAGTTGAGCCCTTGCAGCATGTCGCAGGCGACCGTGCCCTCGGTCGAATTGCCCGGGCCTGCCACGGCGACGCACGGCTTCTTGCCGGCGCACACGCTGGCGTCTGCTGTGCAGTCGGTCGAATCGGTCACCCCGTCCGCTTCCTTGGTGGCGCCGCCGCAGGTCTTGAAGACCGCGCCGCGCACGCACGCGCAGCCGAACGTGCTGACCGGGAGCCGCGGCAGCTGCATCAATGACGGCTTCTGGGCAACTGGTATGCGACTGTTGCGTACTTTGCCGATGAGGAATGTCTGAGTGCCACCCGGAAACGGCTGCAGAATTGTCAGGGCGTCACCATGGATCACCGAGCCGCTCGTTGCGATTTTGAGGTCGGTGCCATTCAGCTCCCCTGGAGCGAGCGTGAATACCACGGTGGACTCGCGCGTACAGTTCGCTGCGCAGCCGTCACCTCCGAAGGGTTTGCAGCGAACGCACGTGGCGCCGCCGCAATCGGCGTTGGTGTTACACACTGTGCGCTCGCCGCCGCCGGGAAATCCGAAGGCGTCGCACACCCCTTCGCCTTGGCAATCGGTATCGGCGGCGCAGGCGACGCCCGCATTCGTACCGCCGACGCAGACGCCGCCGTCATCGCACTCCTCGCCCGTGTCCGCATCCACGACTTGGTCGCCGCAGGCGCCACGCCCCACCGGCGGCGCGCAACCGCTGAGCGCGTTGCTCACACCCGCCACGATTTCATTCACCGTGATATCGCCCGAGCCGTTCGCATCACCGGCCACGCAGGTCGACGGATCCGCTGTTTCCAGCCCGATGTCGACCATGGTGATGATCTCGTTGACAGTGACGTCGGAGTCGCGATTGCAATCACCGATACAGACCATCCCGCTGGCGCGCCGGGCGACGGTAACGACTGCTGCGGCGGCGAGGATCGCCGTGACGTGCAAGAGGGTGACACGAATAGCCGACAGCACGTCCCGCGGAGCGTCTCCACGGGACGTGCTGTGTCGAGATGTGTTGGATACGAAGGCGGCGGCCCGCTTTCGCGGGCCGCCGCTGCTGAGGTTACTGCGCAACGAACACGTTGGCGACGGCGATGTCACCGGTAGACGGCTGATTAAGACTGGTGAATGCACCCGCCTGTGCGGCGCCAGTCGTCTGCCCCGCGGCCAACATCTCGCAGGTAAGCGAGTGGCCGGTCGCGCTGAACGGCCCGATGTTGTTGTCGTCGGTGAAATTGGCGTTCTTGACTTCGGAGCTCGCGGTCCCCGTCACCAACGTCTGAATCGACGGAATGCCGCGGGCCACCCTGTCCATCGGATCGTCGTCGGTGCAGTACTCATTGTCTGGACCGTATGGCGCCGGGATCGGCACCAGCACGTTCGTACACGTGCCGACCACCGTGCCGATAGCGGACCCGGTTGCGATGATTTGCGCGCCCGCGGGCCCGCCGACGCCCGCCGTGAAGACGGCTGGAAGCGAGACGCCACTCGCTCCGCCAGAATCCTGGACGATGCTGTAGTTGACCGAAGGCAAGCCAGTGGAACCGCAGCCGATGGCACCTTCACCAGCGTTCCCCTTGCCGGCGACGGCGGTGCAGGGCTTCTTGCCGGTGCACAGGCTCGCGTCGTCAGTGCACTCGGTGGAAACGGTGTTGCCGTCGGGTTCGAACTGCGTACCGCCGCACGTCTTGAATTCCGAGCCACGCACGCAAGCGCAGGCCAGCGTGCTCACCGGAATGCGGTCGAGATGCGTGTCATCGACCCGCTGCGAGAGCGGGATGATCCCGGTTGCACCCGCCCCGCCGGCTCTCAAGTTGGTGGTGCCTACCAGCGGCAGTGGAATGGTCAAGGTATCACCATGTACGACCGCGCCGCTCCCCGAGACGATGCTGAGGCCGTCGTCGGAGACGACTCCCGGCACCAAGGTAGTTGTCGTGAGCGCCTCGGCGGTGCAGTTGTTTGCGCAGCCGTTCTGGGCGAAGCGCTTGCAGTGAATGCAGGCCGCACCGCCACACTCAGTGTTGGTGCTGCAGACCTTGCGTACAACGGTTCCCGCCGTGCCCGCTTGGCCGAAGGTGTCGCAGATGCCTTCGCCCTGACAGTCTGTTTCCTTCGTGCAGACCGTGCCCGCATTGGCACCACCGATGCAGACGCTGCCGGGGTCGCAGGCTTCGGGCGCTGTGGTCACGCCGTCGCCGCAGATCGGGGACGAGCACCCGTTCAGGGCGTTGTTCACCGCCGAAACGATCTGCGTGACGAGAACTTCGCCCGTATGGTTGGGATCGGCCGCCTCGCACGTCGCACAACACGGAACGGTGCCGAGCGCAATATTCACCATGACGATAAGCTCGGTAACCGCGACCTCGCCATTGCCGTCGCAGTCGCCCAGGCATTGGGCCCGTGCGCTACTTGGACCCACGACAAGGGTTGCCCCCAGAGCTACCACCGCTGCAGTCCAGCTGATGGCATGAACCCACGCTGCCTGAATTGGATTTTTCATAGTTGCGTTCCTCCTCTGGGCCAACGACGTCTTGCCGCGGCCGATGTTGAGGATGTAGAAGCGACCGACGCTGCCACACTCCTCCTCGTTGTTTCTTCTACTCTCTGTTTGCTACAAGGGCCCCTCGTTCGTCAAGCCCCTATGTCATTTTGCTCGGCTGCACAACCGGTGCGGCCCGCTCAACGGTCGCGCCGCGGTCCCGCTGGCGACGTTGCCATCGCTGAGCGCCGCGTGTAGCGTGCGCCGCAGTGTTGCTTCTCGGTGAGATCCTGCGCCGGCACGCGCGTGTGCGACCGCAGAAGACTGCGTACGTCGTGGGCGCAACGCGCGTCACCTACGCGCAGTTCAACGCCGGCGCCAACCGCCTGGCGCACGCGCTGCACGGGCTCGGCGTCGGCCGCGGCGACCGCGTCGCTATCCTGGCCAACAACTGCGCGCCGTACCCGCTGGCCTACTTCGCGTGCATCAAGCTCGGCGCGATCCTCGTGCCCGTCAACGCTCGCTTCAAGGACGAGGAAGTGCACTACATCGTCGAGCATTCCGAGTCGACCGCGTTGTTGTACGGACCCAACTTTGCCACGTCGGTCGAGCGCCTGCGCGAGCGCTGGGGCGGCGTGCGCCACTATCGGTCGCTCGACGAGGTGACCTTCGCGGCGTGGCTGGGTGAGCACCAGGATATCGAGCCTACGCCGTGTGTTGACGAGAATGACCCGCATGTCATGCTCTACACCAGCGGAACAACCGGTGCGCCGAAGGGTGCGCTGCTCTCGCACCGCAGCTACTACCTACAGGCCGGCCACTCGCATCACACCACCGGGCTCTCCGAAGACGACATCGGGCTCAGCATGTTTCCCATGTTCCACATGGGTGGCTGGGCGCTGCCGCTCGGCTTCTGGTACGACGGCGGCACCGTCATCATCATGGAGCGTGCCGATCCGCGGGCGATGCTCGAGGCCGTGCAGCGCGAGCGCGTGACGTACCTGTACGCCGTGCCGACCGTGTACAACTTCATGCTCGACCTTCCCGACTTCGAGTCCTTCGACGTGTCGTCGTTGCGGGTCCTGGGCAGCGGCACGGCGGTCATGACCGAGGTGCAGCTGCGCCGGATTACCGAGCGCTTCCGCAATCGCAATCTGTTCATCATCTATGGATCGACGGAGGCGGGACCGGTGGCAACGTTGCGGCCGGCGGACCTGTTCCGCAAGCCCACTTCGGTGGGCCGGCCGGCGCTCAACGTCGAGCTGCGCGTCGTCGACGACGACGATCACGATCTGCCGCCCGGCACACCGGGGGAGATCATCTGCCGCAGCGAGTTCAACCTGCGCGGCTACTGGCGTATGCCGGCGGAAACCGCGGCGACGTTGCGTGGCGGCTGGGTGCACACCGGCGACCTCGGTGTACTGGACGACGACGGGTTCCTGTTCATTGCCGGCCGCAAGAAGGAGATGATCAAAAGCGGCGGCGAGAATATCTTTCCGGTCGAGGTCGAGCGTGTACTGATGGACCATCCAGCGATCGCGGAAGCGGCGGTCCTCGGCATCCCCGACCCGGATTGGGGTGAGTCGGTGCTGGCTGCCGTGGTGCCGCGACCGGGCCCGCGGCTGACCGAGAGTGACGTCATTGAGCACGTTCGAGCCCGTCTGGCGGGATTCAAGAAGCCGCGCTACGTATGGTTCCTCGATGCCCTGCCGCGCACCGCGGCGACGCGGCAGGTGCAGAAGACGCTGCTGCGCGAGCAGTTCCTGCTGCGCGCGGCGCAGAAGTAGCTGGAGTGCGGCGCGTTCTTGTGTGGGTACTGCTCGGAGTCGTGAGCGCAGGTGTGGCAGCCTATGTCGGCCGCAGCACGTTGCTGAGCGCCATCGGCGGCTTTCTGATCGTGCAGGATGAGGCGCACCCGGCTGAGGCCATCGTCGTGCTGTCCGGGTCGTTGCCAGACCGCATCCTGGAAGCCGTCGACCTCTACCAAGCGCATCTGGCGCCGCGCATCATTCTGACGCGTGAAGAACCGTTGCCCGGCTCGGCGGCGCTGCGGGCGCGCGGCGCAACGTTGCCGGAGCATCATGAGCAGAACATCAGCATCGCCGAGCAGCTCGGGGTCCCCGCGGATGCTATTGCCGTGATGCCGACGGCGACTACGAGCACACTGGCCGAGACCCGAGCGCTGGTAGCGTATCTCAAAGAGCAGGGGATCCACTCGATCTTGTTGGTGACGTCGAAAGCGCATGCCCGTCGTGCGCGACTGACCCTTCAGGCGTTCGCCGGTTCCGATCTGCGCGTCGCCATCTGTCCATCGCGGTACGACCCGTTCTCTGCGCAACAGTGGTGGCACGAACGCGGCTTCATCCGGCGCGTGGTGATCGAGTACGGCAAGCTGCTGAACTTTGTGCTCATTGATCGCTGGTTTGTGAAGCGTGAAGCGTGAAGCGTGAAGCGTAAGAGAGGAGTGCTTTGTCTCAACCAACCACATCGATTCGCGCCATCTATTTGCGGATGCGGCCCGTCGATATCGCGTTAGTGAAGTTTCTCTTCGAGTCGTATGAGGAGATTGCCATCGTGCGGACGTTGGATCGTCACGCCGCCATCATTGTCGTGCTTGTCGTCCCCGATTTCCTGCCGGTGGTCCGCGCGGTGATCGAGGCGGTGCATGCGCAAATCGATTTCATCGAGATCGACGCGCCGCCAATCGAGACGGACGATTGGTTGATGCGGGAGATCGCCGGCGACGAGTAGGATGCGGGCGTCGTTGCGGCAAGTGGCTTGCCAAAACATGTAGGCAACCGCGATGCCGCAACCGCATGCCTCTACAGGTTGGAAGCTCAACCCGCCCGGATATCGGTAACTCTACTGATTGTAAGACTGCCCATAGGTGATGTAGGGGTCGACACGTTCACACGCTGGAAGAAGGCTGGCGCTCAGCGCTGCGGACTTAGAAAAGGGGGCTCCATGACCGACGACGACGCGAATCTCGGACGGCACACGCGCACTGACGCGGAGCGCTGCTCCACTCTGCCCGCACGGCCAGCTCCGGCTGGCCTGCTTCTTCCACTGCGGGCGTGGTCACACGCCAAGGAGGGTATTCGGATGAAATCGGTTACGCACCACGTGCTCGTGACGGTCGCCCTGCTTGTAGGCCTTTGGACTTTCGTGACGCCGTCTGCCGCCCACGCCAAGCTCACACCGGCGCAGAAGTGCGGCAACGCCAAGGAGGGGGCGACGGCGAAGAAGGCGGCGGCCAAGATTGCCTGCTACACCAAGACCAAGCTGGCGGCGCCACCGGACGCTGCGTGCCTGCAGAAGGCGGAGGACAAGTTCACCAAGGCGTTTGCCGCGGCGGAGAAGCCCGGCGCGTGCCACGTCAGCGGCGACGCCGGCAGTATCGAGGGCAGCGTTGACGCCTACGTCACCGCGCTGGTGCAGGCGATAGAGCCGCAGGCGGGCGCGACCACCCCGGCGCAGACGTGTGCGGTGGCGAAGCTGAAGGCGGCCAGCAAGAAGACCACGGCCAAGATGAAATGCGAGCAGCAGAACCTGTCTACCGGCAGCCCGTTGTTGCTGGGGCTCTGTTTTTCAACGCCGGAGCAGAAGTTCACCGCTGCGTTCACCAAGGCTGAGGCGCCTGGTGCCTGCGCGACCACGGGCGACGCGGTGGCGATCGAGAGC
>JBGQHM010000022.1:0-33413 GCA_041497995.1 Binatia bacterium
GAGCAGACGGTGACGCTGCAGGTCGCGGAACGCGCCGTAGTCCGTGAGGACGTCGAAGCGGTAGCTCGTGCGCTCCAACGCGCGACCCGGCTTGTGGCGACGGTTCTCGCGCTGACCAACATAGGCGCGCAGCACGGCCGCACGTTGGTCGTCTGACAACGTGCGGGCGACCCGGAGCAGTTGGTCATCGGGCAGGTCGGACACCGAGTAGAGTGCTGCGGCGATGACCTTGGTTTCCCCGTCCGGATCGAAATCGGTCAGCAGTACTTCGGGACGTGCTTCGAGTGTCTCGCTGGCGAGCAAGCGCTCAGCCACCGCCGCGGTCGCTTCGTGGGTGGTGCGCAGATACTCGCTCCACCGCCCGCCGCGGTCGGCGCGGTCGACGCGTTTCAGAAAGGAAGGGATGACCTTGCGCAGCTCGACCAGCATCAGGTCCGCATACGTGCGCACCTCCTGCAGCGGGTGCACGCGCATGCGCAGCAGCAGCGCTTCGTAGGCCTGCCCGGTGCCGAACAGTCCGACGTTGGATTGCGTTGCGGCCGGCAACAGTCCACGCAGAGTGTCGAGTGCCTTGGCGCGAATGGTGCGCTTGTAGACCGCGTCCGGATCGCCGGGGTCCTTCGGGTGTTTGGTCCGAAAGTAACTCTCCATCGGCTCGATCCAGCGCGCGTACGTCTCGAACGCGCCGTCGAGGCACTTGGTGAAGCGCTGCTGGAGATTCGACCCGTCCAGCTCGGCGGGCACCAAGTACTTCCAGCGGCCGCCGCGCTGGTCGTTGTACGCGATGTAGCGCGTCGACTGCTCGAGGTAGGCCATGAGGCGGCCCCACTCCAGTACCTTGGTGAGAATGTTGGACGCACCCTCGCACGCCACGTGCGCGCCGCCGAGCTGCGCGACCGAGTCGTCGCCGTACTCGTCGAAGACGCGCTCGTATAACTTGTCGGCGCGTTCGACGCCGACCTGGAGGGCGTGGCTGGCTTCACCGACCTGATCAAGGAACTCGTCCAGGAAGAGCCGGCGCAGCGATTTCGCCGACCGCGAGTAGCGCGCGAACAGGGCGCCTTTCACAACCTCTGGAAGGTTGTGCAGCGCGAACACCGGCCCATTGAGGTTTGTGAAGTAGGGCGCCAGCTGACGCCGCTCGTTGTCCGTAAAAGAGTCCTGCGTCATACGAAAATGTCCCCTTCCGCAGCCCTCCGACGCGCCCGCCCTTGGCGGCAGGATCCCTTTTGGGCCTGCGCGCAGGGATGAGAGCCCCAGCCCACGTTTCTCGGAGTGGCAAAGTTGCTCTCGGCCGAGAGCCCAAGGCAGATGCGACTGTTAGCACTCATTTGCTTCTGGACACCCGTTGGAGGCGGCGGCGAACACGGTTCTCGATTTGAGTCATTCGCGAAAGTTGTCTCTGCCGAATCGCTCTCGTATAACTGGCGTAGATCTGTGGAAACCGCGCGGACAGCCCAATCGGCACGTCGATATCCCTCAGGCGTCTCTCTGTTAGGTAGGCTGCTCCCGTGCCCTGTTCCACAAGCGGCGCTCCTTCGTCAGAGGCAAGAAGTACTCGGAGAGCAAACAGTAGCTCGGTCATTCTGGTGCGGTAGTTGGGTCGGATGATCAACACGCAATCTGAGCACTTACCGCCACGGTGGCCTACCACCGGTCCAATTGAGGACGAGCAGCGACGGCCGACCCGCTTGACCAGGATATCGCCAGCGCGGATTCTCCGATCCGGCGCGGTGCGCGCTTTCGGTCGTCGGCGGTGTGGAGACCACCAAAAGCCTCCGCGATAGTCGCACGTATGGAGCACCTTCGTTGATCTCGCTGGCGAGTTCACCTCGCCACGATAAATCGTCGCCAGGCGAGATAGGGGAACCCAAAGCACTCGCGGCGATCGACGTCGAATAGCTCGGTACGAGCGATTGGCGCGATGGAACCCGTAGTCAAGGCGTGTCTCGGAGCCGAGATCGTCGACATTGACCCTCATGCTTTGTGGCTGGGCAAGATCGTGATTGCGGAGGACGATGGGACGCCCTTCGCCCGCCTTTTCGAAGAGGAACAAGTAAACCCGGGACTCCACCCCACTGAACGTGTAGCGTGGGAGCTCATGAACGCATCGTACGGCGCCTGCCTCTAGCAGTGCCCGGCGGAGCCACGCGGTCCGCGCCGATGAGACCAGAGAGGATGGGACTATCGCGAGCAATTGGCCGCCAGGGCGGAGTTCTCGGACAGCCTTAGCAACGAAGGCGGCCTCTAGGGGACCCGACCGTTCCCTCCCGATCTCCGCGCTATTCAAACGTACTCTGACCCAGTCTGCCCTGCGGGCTGCAAACGGAGGATTCATGACCACACAGTCGAAGCCATCGGCTGCGTCTGACCTGCTCGACTGTCCGGGCCAAGCTAGGAAATCCTGACAAACGAGGCTAAGGCGTCGACCCAGCATAGGTTCAAATCGAGTTCTCACCTCGCCGAGCACGTCCTGATCTGCATCTATGCACACAACATTCGTCGCGGCCTTCTGAAGGCGACGGAGCAAGGGCTCTAGTAGCGCGCCTGTCCCAACGCATGGATCGAGTATGGAGCCAACAAGTCTCGGCGCATGTCGAGCAAGGGCGACAGCTAGCTCCCTTGGCGTTTCGTGGCGATCCATCGGTGGTTTCCTAAAAGTCGACACCGTAGAGATGCCACCTTGCCACGCGGGTGCTGCGGCCCTGTCGGCGCTTCGGATGATCGTAGAGTATGCCGACATCTGACCTTGTGGCGACGAATAGCGCGACTCCGATCCCTGTTGGCTTCGTACCTATCGGTGCGACAAAGAGTCTCTCGTCACTAGCCAATTCGTCTACGATGTCAGCGAGAACTCCGACGGTGGCTGCGGGGTTCTCTGCGCCGCAGAAGTATACTCCGCCCCGTACGTTCCTCTCGCGAATGACTCTGATGTTGTTGGCGAAGGAGTCCATCTCCCATCCGGCATTGAACGCAGGCACTCCAAAGACCACGGAGCATGATGCCGGCTGTATCATCTGGTGGTCTTCAAGCGCTCGCTCCAAACGTCTCTCTTCGTACCCGAGAAAGAAAACACCTCGCTGCCGTACGCGGTCGCTCAACATCACGGTGGCGCCTGGGATTGCCTTATACCCTGGCACTTCACCTGACAGTTCGAAGTCCCGTTTATGAAGGAGTTGGGAACGGCTTCGCAGGGCGTAGCTTTCAGGTTCTACGTATAGAAAGGAGCTTCGCATCGACCCGATTTCGACGAAGCTGCGGCAGCAGAAAAAGATCTCCACAAACCCGAGCGTCGTGCATTCCAGGAGGACGGACTTGGTGCCGAGCCCTTCAAGCTGGCGACCCAGATCTTCGGCGTTGATGCGAGTGCCATCGACGTCGACCGCGAACTCATCCGGGTCATATTCAAGCGTGATGAGTCGGTTCGTATTCCGTTGGGCGAAGTCGACGGCTGCTTGCCCTCGATCATCTATTACCTTGCCTGTGATTCCGACCTCCCATCGGGCATGGGTCAAGGCGAGGGCGGATTCGCTCTCCTGCATTGTGACGCGCAATGGCATTGCTCGAGTGCTAGTCGGTGAGGTGGGAAAACAGGGTAGGGGACATCTCCGCCGGTTCGACCGACCAGGCTTGCAAGTACCGCTTCAGCATGGCGCTAACCTGATCGTATGATCCCGAGATCAGGCAAATGACATCGGCAGAGGGGAGTTCCAGCTTCCTCTTCTTTCGATAGCTAATGTGGAAATAGGGAGCGTATATGGGGTTGAGAACGTACTCCACCGATTCTGGCCTATACTCCTCCTTCTTCTTCGTCCCTTTCTCCTCAAAGAGGACAGACCATTTGGTCGCCTCGCCCAGGAACTGTAGATCATCGTCGCTTAGAGGTTTGGAGCCACGACCTATCGAAAAATGCGACTGTTCCGACTCGCTCTGCGTCGGCCGCTGATGTGCGAGGGCGAAGAGTGATCCTAGACGCAACACGAATGTGTGTAGCTGATTCCCGAACCGACCAAAGCTCCGTACTTCGCCCAAAAAATCTGTGCTCGCCTGGCGCGCTGCTTCGGCCTGGTCGGCGGGTGCTATGCTGCGTTCGATGTCGAGCTTCCTGCGGGCGCTACGCGAGATGGACTTGTGGCAGAGTTCAAGGAAGTGTCGGATATTTCCGCGGGAAAGGTGACAAAAGGTTCGAAAGCCTGCGTAGAATGGGCAAGCACGCGAATGAGGCTCGTAGAGCTGCAAGAGGCAGCCTACGAAGTTGTTGTGAATCCAGCCAGTAGGCCCCGTGAAGCGATTCTGTTGGCCGGACTCCAGAAGGTCCATTTCCTTTGCAATAGCCTCTGGTCGGTATCTGGCTCGATAGAGTAAGGCTGGCGACACTATAGATGCCTGTGGGACGGTTGGGCGGAAAAAGCGTTCGACGGACAGACTAGACCCTCGATGCCTCAGCGCGCTCTCGATCCGGGTCCGCAGCTTCTGTGCAAGGGCCTTGTCCGCGAAGATGTCTTTCGCTTGCTCTTCAGTCGACACATCAGGCAGTAGCTTCTGTGCAGCCGCCAACACACGCACGGTATATGGCTTGTCGCGACGTCGGGAGAGCTTAGTTGGATCCCGAAGGTCTTCGGGGGCTACCGGGAGGTTCCCGACCTTCAATTGTGACAGCTGAAGGAACAAGATCTCGGCAAGGAATATCTCGTAGTGCTCATCTTGGAGGAGGTAATCTTCGAGATCGTGCGCTCTATAATCGTGGATATCTGATACGGACTCAGATCCGGTGGTTTCGCGAGTATCAAAGGCATTACGTTTCATGGCGAGGTTGAATATTAGTGGCGCTTCGCTATGTTTCAACCATGTATTGATAATAACCTTCTGATACTTGCACAAGTTCTCATACTCATCCAGGTATACAAAAAAAACAAATGGCTCGAGCGCGGGTATCTGCCTCTTCAGCTCCGCGATCAGGGCGAACACGAACCGCTGGCCCGGCAGGAATTCCGGTTCGCTGACCTTCCGGACGTCATTGACCCAACGTTCGAATTGCCAGAGCTGCTCTTGCAAGTACGAGTGGAGACTGGTTGCGGTGTCGGGCAAGACAGGGCTGAAGGCTTTCAGCCGTTCGAAGGTAAGGCTCGCGACGTCGTTGCCTGCCAGCACCTTAAACCTACTGGCCGCGAGCGACCGAAGACTGTTTAGCACCTCAAGTCCCAGTGTCAGTGCGGCCATGTGCGAGAACGCGGAATCCCACACATCGTCGGGCACGCCCCGCTTGACCATTGCATTCGCAAACTGAGTGTCTGTTCGCCAGTAGAGCCCTATATGGTGCGGGATGTCGCTCGAGATCGGACGATTCGGTGAAAACATGCTTTGGTGGGACAGGTACCTGAGCAGCATGGTCTTCCCGCAGCCGCGACCGCCAATGATCAGGCGCGGCTTCCGCGCGGTCTCTAGATCAAGCCGATCGTAGAAAGGCGGCACCACGAAGTGCTGCCACACATCGTAGCCGAGTTCCTCCGCACGGTTCTTGGAGAAAACTCCCTCAAGAGATGTGCCCGTCTCATTCATTGTGTCACCTGTCGAACAGTGGCCTAAAATCTGGAGCGGAGGACCACCAAAGCAGCGGAAGACAGTTGTTCGGGGCAGCATGCTCAAACACATAGGCCAACTGAAGGTGCCCGAAGCCACCTCGACGGGCCGCCGTCACGCGGATGCCCTTGCGCCGGAGAAGCCTATAGTAGAACGCCTTCGCAGACTCGGGGGTGTTCTGGCCGTCGTCGAAGCACTTCGAGTCGCGATGAAATAAGCTGTGAGACGAGTTCAACGATTCCACCGCCCTCACGCGCAAACTGCGGAACCTCCCCTCAAGGTGGCCTACGCCTCTGACATGGGCTGCCAATGGCGCGTATGCGAAGTATCCGTGCTTTAGGATAGGTTTGAGTTGTTCAGCGGCAACCACCTTCTCGAACTGCCCTCCAGTCCCAAGAAAGTCATCAATGAAGATGAAGACCTTGGCTCCCGCTTCGATATGCGTCGATAGTTCCCAGGGCTTGATGATCCACGACTCGCGCACCTTGAGGTGACGTTTCATGAGGCGCGCAACTATGTACGCACTCTTCGTGGGGGGATCGGACTGCTGAACGACCGCGACTAGTCGGATCGCGGGATCGCCTTGGGATCGCGGTCGGCGGAGAAGGGAAAGCCAATCGTCCACGTACCCCAAGGGGCTGGGATCCAGTCTGGTTAGATCAGGGAGGACGCGCTGAAATAGCTGGTTAATCAGCGCGACGGTCTGAGCGGTCGACCGATAGACTAGGGAGTCGAGCAAACATGCTGCGAAGTACCTCTCCTCATCTGAGGTAAAGTTCGCCATCCATCGACGCAACCGTGAGACGTGAATCCCCTCCCAGATTTGATGGGTGACAAGATCTGTACAGCGCGTGACGATGCTCTCTACGTATGTCGATCCGTCGCTTGGAACCTGAAATCGGGCGGGTTGTCTTCTCACGCGCGTCACTCATGGATCGGTGATGCTGCCTCGTTCATGGTACCTATTCCCCAGTGTGGCCGAAGCCGCTGTCCCCGCGAGGGGTGGATGGAAGTTCGTCAACTTCCGACCACTCGACTCTTGGTACGGGCTGTACGATCATCTGCGCGATGCGCATACCACGAGTAATCTTGAATTCAGTCGTGCCGTTGTTCATCAACAGAACCTTGATCTCTCCCCTGTAGTCGGGATCGATCGTGCCGGGTGAATTGGCAACAGTGATCCCATGCGATGCCGCCAACCCCGATCGTGGGCGCACCTGGGCTTCGAAGCCAGATGGGAGCGCCAGAGAAAACCCACACGGGATGGACAGTATTCGGCCGGGTTCAATTACGAGGTCTTCCCGATTTGCGGCACGGAGATCCAGTCCAACTGCCGATGCGGAATGGTAACTGGGCAGTGGGATATCTCGACTACCCGGAAGTCGCTTTATGGATACCGTGATAGCGTCCAAGCTCACGCCGCAGCTATATAAGGAACCACCGGCGTCTGCCAAGAGATCGATCTAATCCTCGACTTCGCTTTTCACCAGGTCGTGAGAGAACAATGGACGACAGGGAGCGGGTCCCGCACAGGGGTCCGGCCTCGCCTTCGGCCACGATACCTTTGAGAACTAGCTTTCGGGAGGGAACTCAGAGCAAAGGACAGCCGCGCCGCAGGCTGGGGCTTACCTGAGCAGCGAGAACGACCGAACCGGCTTGGCGCGGATGAGGAGCAGATGCGCGCCGGCTTGCGAACGCATCATGCCGAAACGCGTCCCGCGCGGGATCTTCACGGCGTCACCGGTGCCCATGCGGAAGCGGTTCTCGCCGATCTGCAGGGCCAGGTCGCCGTCCATCAGGATGAGGATGCGGTCGCCATCTTTGTCGGCGTTGAGGTCGGGGGTCTGCGAGTCGGGCGGGTAAGTGATCGACATGACCGCATAGCCCTGAGCATCGAACAACAGCCCAGCCGGGATGTCTGAGCCACCGAATATCTGATGATAGTGGGGATAGGCTGTGAGCGGCAGTTCCGGTTGAACTTGTCCCCGGCTATCGACTGCGGCACTTTCCATCACCCAGCAAGCAGAGCAGCATCCATACCAGGTGGCATCCTTTGCCAGAAAGAAGTTTTGGCCTCTCAGACGTCCGTTCAATGGCGCGGGATGGACCCCGCCCCGGACAATTTTGTCGCGCCTATTTCCAGGCGATGGCCTGGATCTCCGAGTATTCCAGGATGCCCCAGCGACCCCCCTCACGGCCGATGCCGCTATCCTTGAATCCGCCAAACGGGGTGTGGAGCAAGCTGACGGCGCCGTTGACGTTGACGGTCCCCGTCCGGATCCGCTTGGCGACTTCGAGGCCCTTGGCGAGATCCGCCGTGTACACCGCCCCGCCGAGCCCGTAGGTCGACTCGTTGGCGATGCGGATGGCCTCGTCAGTATCGCCGAACGGCAGTACGGACAACACGGGTCCGAAGATCTCTTCGCGCGCGATGCGCATGTCGTTGCGTACCCCGCCGAAGATGGTGGGCTGGAGGAAGTAGCCGCGAGGAAGATCCTGCGGCCGGCCACCGCCCGTGGCAAGTACCGCGCCGTCCTTCTTGCCGGCGTCGATGTACTCCTCGATCTTCTGCCGGCGCTCTGCGCGGATGACCGGGCCGAGCATGACGGACGGATCCGCGGGATCGCCGACGCGGACGAACGCGTTGACGAAGTTGGTGAGCCGTTCGAGCAGGCCGTCGTGCTTCGCCTTCGGCACCAGCACGCGCGTGCACATGGCGCAGCCTTGGCCGGCGTGGAAGAAGCTCGGACCCGCGGTGAACGGTGCCCAGATGTCGAGATCGGCGTCGTCGAGCAGAATCGCCGCCGACTTGCCGCCGAGCTCGAGATGCACGCGCTTCAACGTCGGTGCGGCCGCGGCCATGATGCGCTTGCCGGTGGCGACGCTGCCCGTGTAGCTGATTTTGTCGACCAATGGGCTCTCCACCAATGCGGCGCCGAGCTCCGGGCTCTCGCCGGTGACGACGTTGAACACGCCCTTCGGCACGTCGCACTGTTCGATGACCTCGGCGATCAGCAAGTCGATCAGCGGTGCGTAGGGCGACGGCTTGACCACCATCGTGCAGCCGGTCGCGAGTGCCGGGCCGATCTTCTGCACGGTGACGAACAGCGGGAAGTTCCAGGTCGGGATCAGTCCGCACACGCCGACCGGCTGGTGGTACACCATGGAGTTGTTGACCTGTGCCCCCATCGGCGACTGGCTGACCAGGACCGGCAGCATCTGCTCGAACTCGAACGACGTGGCGAGGTCGGCATAGCCGGCGAGCAGCTGCAGCGCCGTATCGAGCTGGATGGGATGCGAGATGTACTCCGCCGCGCACATGGTGATGAGCAGGTGGCGGATCTCCTCCTTGCGTTTCTCCAAGCCCTCCACCAAGCGGCGGATCACCTGGGCGCGATCCTTCGGCGTGGTGCGCGTCCATGGCCCCTCGTCGAAGGCGCGGCGGGCTGCGGCGATGGCCTTGTCCATGTCGCCGCGCGTCGCATTCGGCGCGCGTGCGATCACCTCTTCGGTAGCTGGGTTGACGATGTCGTAGGTCTTGCCGCCACCGGCGTGTGTCCACGTGCCGTCGATGTACATGCGGAAGGTCTGCGGTGTGCCGCCCTGGGATGCCTCTGCCATCAGCAACTCCTTTGAATGAGGTGTCTGTTCATGGCGCGATTCGCCGGCAGGATCAATACCTCGATTGCGAGTTGGCGCGGTGCCCCCGGTAAGTTGATCATGGGTCCACTGATCTGCCTTGGTGACGTACGATGTGGCGGTTCGCTGTTGCTGGAAGCTGGCTAGTCGGAGCGGTCGAGCAGTCGCAAGACACGCCACTTCGCGCTACGCTAGAACACGTGAAACCAGCCGACATTCGGGAGTTCGCACACCGTAATCGCGCCGAAGTGGAAGCGCTGAAGCAACGCTACTGGGCGGAGCAGCATCGAGTGTTTGGGAATGCACGCACCGCGCACGTCAGCCAGGCGCTCTGGTGCTACATGCGCCGTCTGCGTCCGGACTGGCCTAGCGCGCACGATCGTGCGCAAGACCTAGCGCATCACATCGAGCTGAAGCGAAAGATCGATCAGGCCGCTCATGCCTTCGCCACTCGCTGAGCTGCTGCGCGTGCTCGCACAGGTCTTCGAGCAGCTGTCGTTGCGGTGGTATGTATTTGGGGCGCAAGCAGCCATCGTGCACGGCGCTGCCCGGCTCACCGGTGACGTCGATGTCACTGTCGCCCTCGGCGGCCTCGCGGCCGCTGTGCTGGTGGCGGCGTTGCAGGATGAGGGATTCGCGCAGCGCACGGCCGATATCGATGGCTTCGTCGCACGCACGCGGGTGCTGCCGCTGGTGCACGCCGATTCCGGAATGCCGGTCGATATCGTGCTGGCTGGGCCAGGCCTCGAAGAACTATTCCTGCAGCGGGCGCAAGAGCACATCATCGAGGGCGTCTCGATTCCCGTGGCATGTCCGGAAGACATCATCGCGATGAAGGTGCTGGCCGGACGTCCCAAGGATGCCGACGACGTGGAGGCGATACTCGCCGCGGGTGCCGACACCATCCATGTCGAAATGATCCGGGAGACACTGCACCTGTTGGAACAGGCGCTGGCTCAGAGTGATCTGTTACCGGCGTTCGAGCAGGCCCTGCGGCGCACGCACGCACGTGCCAAGTAGACGCACCGTCCGAACATCTGTTAGGAAGTTCGGCCGATGGATCTTACGTTCACACCCGAGCAAGAGGCCTTTCGTTTGCGCGTGCGCCGCTGGCTGGCGGAGAACTTACCAGCCGGTTGGGGCAGCGACGCGTTTCCTCCGTTCGCCAGTTACGAAGCTGAAGTAGAGTTCATGCGCGACTGGCAGGCGAAGCTGTACCGCGCCGGCTGGTGCGGGTTCTCATGGCCGAAGGAGTACGGTGGCGCCGGCGGCACCTTGGTCGAGCAGGCGATCTACAACGAAGAGATGGCCCGCGCACAGGCGCCGGAGCTGATCAACAAGGTCGGCGTCAACAACGTCGGACCGACGCTGATGAACTACGGTACGGAGGAGCAGAAGCGCCGCTTCCTCTCGAAGATCCTGTCCGCGGAGGACATCTGGTGCCAGCTGTTCAGCGAACCGGGCGCTGGCTCCGACCTCGCCGGCCTACGCACCAAAGCGGAGAAGGATGGCGACGGCTATCGCCTCACTGGGCAGAAAGTGTGGACGAGCTACGCCGAGTTTTCACGTTGGGCGATCTGCCTGGCGCGCACCGACCCGTCCGTCGCGAAGCACAAAGGCATCACGTACTTCATCGTCGACATGCAGGCGCCGGGCATCACCATCCGTCCGCTCCGGCAGCTCACCGGTGGCGCAGAGTTCAATGAGACGTTCCTCGACGCCGTCTTCGTGCCGCGCGACTTCGTCATCGGCCGCGAGAACGAGGGCTGGCAAATTGCGATGAACACGCTGGCTCATGAACGTGGCACCGGCTACCTGTTCAAGGAGCAGGTGAAGCAGAAGATCGCCGTCGATCGGCTGGTGCAGATCCTGCGGCAGCGGCAGGCCGAGGGCCGGCCGGTGCATCGCAGCTTACGCGCCGAGGTGATCAAGGCGTACATCAACGTCGAGATCCTGCGCTGCCTCAACCTCGACACCATGACTCGACTGCAACGCGGGCAGGAGCCGGGTGCCGATTCGAGCCTCAAGAAGGAATTCTGGACGCGCTTGACGCAGCACCTGCACGAGACCGCGCTGGCCGTCGAGGGACCGTACGCGCAGCTCATGGGCGGTGACCCACACGCAGTTGATCAGGGACGCTTCCAGCAGAGTTTTCTGTACAGCCGCTCGCAGAGCATTTCCGGCGGCACCTCGGAGGTGCAGCTGAACATCATCGCGACGCGAGCCCTGGGGTTACCGAAGGGCGCGTGATTGGCGGGATTGCATGACGCCGCACCAGTGGTTGGATGCGCCCTGATTCTGCCGCCGGATCGGTCCAACGAGATCGTTCATGCGTACGTATTCGGTGACTCGGGCGCAAAGGCAGCTCCCCAGGTTGATTCGCAAGGTGGGGGAGGGCGAGGCCGTCGAGATTCTCCGGCACAACGAGACGGTTGCCTACCTTATTTCCCGGGAACGAATGGAAGCCATCGTCGAGACGATGGAGTTCTTGTCGAATCCAGAGGCCATGAAGGCCGTCGCCGCGCACCGGGCCGGTAAGGAGAAGTTCCTCTCGCTAGCTGCACTCGGCCGCGGCCGCGGATGAAGGTCTGCCTGGCGGCGCCGCGATGGTAGAGCGATTGATGCGCGACTAGTAAGCGGGTGCGAAACACGCCTTCGGCTAGTCGCCCAGCTGCGGCTGCCAGAGATACATGAACGACGGCCCATGCCCGGCGAGCGCACCGAGATCGAAGTTGATCAAGTTCACCTGCGGTGGGGCCATCGCGGCCTTCGAGTAGATGTTCTCGGAGAACTCGCTGCCGCGGCGGTAGAGGATGACGCGGGCTTCCGTCAATCCGGCGCGCTGCTTGGCGATGCCGATGGCGTCGTCAAGGTAGCCAATGCGATCGATGAGCCCGGCCTGCAAGGCTTGGCCTGACGTGATGACGCGCCCGTCCGTGACCGCTGCGAAGCTGTCGGAATTGGCGTGCGCACGGCGCTCGCGCACGAGTTCCACGAAGCGCCCGCGCATGTCGTCGAGCACACTCTGCAGGATCTGCTTCTCCTCCGGGGTCATCGGGCGGAGCGGTGAGCCGATGTCCTTGTGCGCGCCGGCTTTGAGCGTCTGGTTCTTCACGCCGACCTTGTCGAGCAACCCTTCGAGGTTGAGGCCGAACATGATCACGCCGATGCTGCCGGTGACGGTCGTCGGCTGCGCGATGATCTCATCGGTCGAGAGGGCGACGTAGTAGGCACCGGATGTTCCCAGATCCATCAGCTGGGCCACGACAGGTACTTGCTTCTTCGCGCTGAAATCGCGCACGACGTGGTAGAGCGTGTCGCTCGCCGTCACCGTTCCGCCCGGACTGTTGATGCGCAGCACGACCGCCTTGACGCGATCATCCTCCGACGCCTGCCGCAGCTCTTCCGTCACGCGTGCCACGAGGCTTTCCTGCTTGCCAATTCCGAATGCTCCGTCGCGCTCCTCGTCTGAGATGACGTGCGAGATGTCGACGACGAGGATCTTCGATTTGCCCTCTCCTTCGACCACGTGCTCTTCGAGCGCTTGTGGGCGCGCCGCGAATGGGTTCAGGTCGGCGACGACGAAGGCACAGCCGGGCAGAACGACAGCGCAGAGCAGGAGGGCGACACGAGCGACCGACGGTAGCTGGATACGCATGCGCGGCCTTATAGCGGGATCACAGATGAATCGCCATTCTCGATCCGCATGCACATGCCAGACGGTTGCCCGCCGACACCGGTCATTGTACTAGAACTGCGCGATGGCTGATCAACCTGTTGTTGCGCACCCGGCTGCTACGGTCGTGCTGTTGCGCGACGGCGATGCCGGGTGCGAAGCGCTGCTGGTGCGGCGCAACGCGCAGCTGTCGTTCCATGGAGGGGCGTGGGTGTTCCCAGGAGGACGGCTGGATCCGGAAGACTACGCCGGGCTTGCTGATCCGACCGATGTGCTGGCGGCGGCGCGCAACGCGGCCGTGCGTGAAGCGCTGGAGGAAGCGGGCGTCACGGTTGCGCGCGACGGCTTGATCGCGTTGTCGCGCTGGGTCACGCCGGTGGGATTGCCGAAGCGGTTCGACACGTGGTTCTTCGCGGCGCGTGCGCTCGATGAGCAAGTGCAGGTCGACGGCGGTGAGATCCACGAGCACCGCTGGATGCGTCCTGAGGTTGCGCTTGCAGCCCAACGCAGCGGCGACATCGAGCTGCCGCCGCCGACGTTCGTCACGCTCACCGGACTCACCGTTCATGGCAACGTGAGTGCAGCGCTCGAATCCATAGCTGGCCAGCAGTTCGAGACGTTCGAGCCGCGCCTGCACATGATGCCAGGCGGCGCGTGTACGCTGTATGCGGACGACGCCGGCTACGAGGATGGCGACGTCGATCGCCCCGGACCGCGCCATCGGTTGGTGATGCTCGAAAGCGGCTGGCGCTACGAGCGGACCTTCATCGCCGAGGGCTGAACTGACGCGGCATCGCGGTGGGACGCAGCTGCAGCTGCCTGAACCTGGACTTGCGCAGGGCGCCATGAACTTGGCGCTACGCTTCAGAATCTGGCGGCAGCCCAATGAAGAAACGCCGGAATGAGAATTGCCTCTGTTTTCTTCCGGATGCGCACCAGTCCAGATGAGATCAGACGCACAGGCGATGCGGTTGCGGTAAGAGTCGCCGCTGCGCTGATCTTCGTGTGGACTGCGCAGGCGCAAGCCGGTCCGGCGTCCGTCCTCGTCAGCGGTCAGGTCCGTTACCACGGCAGCGAGTTGCCGGTTCCCGACGTGACCGTGGCGCTGCAAGGCGGCACGCCAGCGACTGCCATTTCGGATGGCGTCGGCCAATTCGCGCTGAGTGCCCTTGATGGCGACAACTGTGGCATCGAGCCGCAGAAGTTTGGGGATGGCGCAACCGCGATCACCGCCGGCGATGCCATTGCAGCCCTGCAAGCTGCTGTCGGCCTCACGACCATGGACGCGCAGCAACTAATGGCCTGCGATGTGTCAGGCGATGGAAGGGTTAGCGCCGTCGATGCCCTGCTTATTCTCCAGTATCGCGTCGGCTTGATATCGAGCTTTCCCGTTGCTCAGGTGTGCGACTCGGATTGGGTGTTCATGCCGATACCGGCGACGATGCCGAATCAGCAGACCGTGCAGCCCCAGCCCGGCAGGACCGCCTGCCAAACGGGCGCGATCCGCTGGCAGCCGCTCAGCAGCGGCGCCGACCAGCAGGATTTCTCCGCGGCGCTGTTCGGCGACTGCAACGGTAGTTGGCGGCCGAGCAATCCACCGCCAGTCGGCACCGCGACCCCCACGTCGCCACCGACGTTGCCGCCGACGCAATCACCGACAGCAACCCTGGGGCTGACCGCGACGCCGACCCGCACTCCAACACGCACGCCAACTGCCACGTTCACCCCGACGCCTCTGCCGCCGACGCTCACGCCCACTCGCACACGTACGCCGACCCCCACGTCGACGGCGACCCGGACGCCGACCGATACACCGACCTGGACGCCAACGCGTACGCCGACGTTGACGCCGACCCTCACGCCGACCCGGACGCCGACGCTGACGCGCACCGTGACGCCGACAATCACGCCGACCAACACATTGATTCCGACCTTGACCCCAACGCCGACACGGACACCGACATCCACGCGCACGCCGACGGCCACCCCCACCTTCACCGCCACCGCGACACCGAGCCCCACCGCGACCGCGACGTGCCCGGGTGCCGTTCAGTGGAGCCCGTCCGCTCCGTTGGAGATCATCAGTCAGCAGGGTGGCGAGGTGTGGCTCACCAAGCCGGTGCCGACCGACTTGGGGTGGGGGATCTTCTGGTTGCGCGCTGAGCCGAACGTGACGCAAACGGCCCGCCTGTACTACGCGCATGTCGATTTCACGGGACACCTGACCAACGGCCCTATCTGGTTGCGCGACATTCAACGCCTGCCGTACCGCGGCCGTTACTACATGGCGGCGTGGCACAACGATCATTTCGGCGTGCTCATCGCCGACCGCAGCACACTCTACTACTACAACCTGTCTGTGGACGGTGTCATGTCCGGCCAGCAAGTCGTCGGCCCGGTGCTCTTCAACTACATTCAGTACGGGCAGGAGGCGGATGGGGACTTCGACAGCTACCCCGGAGGCTTCCTCTGCGTCATCGAAGGGGACTGCGTCGGGCACTTGTGCTCGTACGCTTTCAAGCTCGCCGCCGACGGCACGCCCACGACTCAGAACTACAACCTCGTTGACTTCGACTTCACGCATCAGTTCCAGCCCCGCGCTGCGTTCGATGGTGTCGGGTTCACCATCCTGAGCGTGAAAGACATCGACATCATCAACGGCGGCGTCGGTACGAAGTATCTCAAGGCAACCGGCAACCCGAGCGTTGCCGCCAAGGTGGTGCCCACGAAGCAGTACTACTGGGATGAGTTGCCCGACATCGAGTGGAACGGTGACCACTACGCGGCCGTGTGGACCGAGAACGCGGCGCGCGATTGGACCCAGCCGTGGCAGATCCACTTCGCCAGCTTTCGCCGGACGTACACGACGTCGACCTTCATTGCGGATCGCGTGCTCGACTCGGAGTTCCCGAAGTCTCAATGGCGCTGGGGCACGCAGATTCATCCCCACGGCGCGGACTGGCTGGTCCAGTACCTGCTCGGACAGCCCAATGCTGACCCGGTTGCCGTGTACCAGTTGGTGAACGATCAGGGTGAGACGTTGGCGCGTACGACGCCATTCAGCATGAACGCCGACGCGCTCGGCTCGGCCGCGCACTTCCGTAGCGAAGCCGGTGGCAACGTCGGCATCGCGCGTGGCTACTTCGATGCGGCCGGCACCGCGCACGTCGTTTTCCACTTGCTCGGCGCCCCGACCTGCGCGCCGTAGCACCACCAAGAAGCAGGCTCGCGGTCGCAACGCGGGTCACCCAATCCATCCAGATGGCAGGTTACCCCGCCGCGGCCGTCCGCTTGCCAGAGCGTGCAAACGTCTCTAGAAACCAAGCAGTCGTATGCCGACGCTGCTCATCGTTGAAGACGAGGCTGTTCTCGCACGGAACCTGGTCAAGCTGTTTGCCCGCCACGGCTTCGAGGCGCACCATGCCGCCTCGATCGACGAGGGCAAGCGCATCGTCGCGGCAACGCCCGTTGATGTTGCGCTCCTCGACCTGCGGTTGCCGGACGGGAGCGGCCTTGACCTGCTTGATGCGTTGCTGACCGCGGATACCGATCTACCGGTGATCATCATGACCGCGTACGGCTCCGTCGCCGACGCGGTGCGCGCCATGCAACGCGGGGCCCGTGATTACGTGCAGAAGCCGTTCGAGCTCGACGAGATCCAGCTCAAGGTCGAGCGGGCGTTGCGCGGTACACGCCAGGGTCGCGAGATCTCGTACTACCGCGAGCGTGGCGCCGCCGCCGGTACAATCCTCGGCGAATCGGCAGCTGCTGAGCGGTTGCGAACCGTGGTCACGCGCCTGGCGCGCATGACCACCGGTCCCGGGGCGCCAGCCCCCACGGTGTTGCTGCTTGGCGAAACCGGCAGCGGCAAGGGGCATGTTGCGCGTGCACTGCACGCCGCCGGCGGTCGCCACGACGGACCCTTCATCGAGGTGAACTGCACGGCGCTTCCGGAGAACCTCGTCGAAGCGGAGTTGTTCGGGTACGAAAAGGGCGCGTTCACCGATGCGAAGACGGCGCGCGCCGGCCTCTTCGAAACCGCCGAGGGCGGTACGCTCTTCCTCGATGAGGTCGGGCACGTCTCGCCCGCTCTGCAAGCAAAATTCTTAAAGGTGATCGAGGAGAAGGTCGTGCGCCGCATCGGCGCCAACGCGGCGCGACGCGTTGATGTGCAGGTAGTCGCCGCCACGAATCGCGACCTCGAAGCGGCCGTCCGTCTCGGCGAGTTCCGTGAGGACCTCTACCAACGGCTCTCCGTCGCCGTCATCCGTATCCCGCCGATTCGCGACCGGGAAGGTGACGCCGTTGGACTGGGGCGCGCCCTGCTCGACGACACCTGCCGCCGCTACGGCGTGCCGCTGCGGACCCTGTCAACCGAGGCGGAGGCGGCGCTCGCGCAGTACGCTTGGCCGGGCAATGTGCGGGAGCTGGGCAACACCATGGAGCGTGTCGTTCTCTTCTCCGACAATGAGGTGGTGCAAGCCGGCGATCTCGGGTTGCCGATCACCGCGTCCGCTGGTGGTCGTGTGGCGGTGACTGCGTCGGGCGACGTGCAGATCGAATTTCCCGACAGCGGTTTGTCGTTGGACGCAGTGGAGCGAGCGCTTATCGAACGTGCCCTGGAAAAGGCGGCCGGCAACCAGAGTGCCGCGGCGCGGCTGCTTGGCATCTCGCGTGACACGCTCCGTTACCGGCTGGAGAAGTTCGGACTGGCGTAGCTACTCTTGTAGCCTGGCGAGCAATGACGGCGGGTTGCCGCGCACAACGCTGACGAGGTGCGCTAGATCAACTGGCTTGCGGAGCAGACAACACACATTGAGTCGATGGGCGCGCGCTTCATACTCCAGTCCCGTAAACGCGGTCATTACGACCGTCCGGCGCGGGCGTTGCCACTCGCCAAGCTCGGCCAGCAGGTCCAAGCCGCTGCCGTCGGGGAGGGCGACATCCACGAGGAGCGTCTCGAACCGAGATGCCCTGAGCTCGCCGCGCGCCGCCGCGCAGCTCTCGGCGGTGCGTACGTCGTAGCCTTCACGCACGAACAACCGGGCGAGATGCTTCCGGAGCACCGCCTCGTCCTCGACGATCAGAATTCGTTCCACCACTCGCAGCAATGAAGCAAGGCGGATGCCCGCGCAGTTTGGATTAGCGCGCCGGGCTCGACAGTCAGAAGCTGCGAAGGCACAGCCCTCACTGGGGCAAATGCCCCATCGTACGGAGGGCTACGGCCAACAGCGACACCCCGATGCAGGCGAGGGCGAACAGATCCCCGTGTCGCGTATAGAACGATCCTCCCGTCGTGACGGGGACGTTCACCGAGCGGGCCACCGGGACCTGCGAGGGCAAATGAAGGGTCTCGCGGCCGGCTGGGTCAATCAGCCCGCTGATGCCGCTGTTGGTGACTCGTACGAGACTGACGCGGTTCTCAACGGCACGAAAGCGGACGATCTCGTAGTGCTGCGCCGGACCTGCACCGGCTTCGAACCACGAATCGTTCGAGATGTTGACGAGGAACTGCGCACCGCGACCCACCAGCTCACGAGCCAGCTCTGGGTAGATGGCCTCATAACAGATGAGCGTGCCGAAACGCGCGCCTGCGATCGTGAAGATGGTTGGATCAGTTCCGGCCAGATACGGGCCGTCCTCAGGCCGCAATGGGACTCGCTCGACGAACGGCAGCAGCACGCGCTTGTCGTAGACGCTTGCCATTCCATCGGCAGTGAACAAGTACGCCGAGTTGTAGAGCGCCGCCACATCAGGATGTCCGCCGGCGCGAGGGGCGCCGGCCAGGAGCGCGGCGTGTTCAGTCCGCAATTGCTCGGTGATGGGCGCCAGCAGCGACGGGTTCTCTGCCGGAAAGAACCCGATTGCATTCTCTGGCCACACGATCAGTGCCGGTGGTGGCCAAGCCGCCTGACGCGTGAGTTCGAGGTAGCGGTCCAGATGCGCGGCAAAGAATTCGGGGCGGCCCCGCTGCTCGTTTGGCAGGTTCCCCTGCACCATGGCCACAGGGAGACTCGTCTCGAGCGTCGGCGCAAAGCTCGCGAGGCGGAAGCCACCGTATGCGCAGACCAGCAGGATGGCCACGGCGGCAACGCCAATCGGGACGCGGGTCTGGCGGACATCAGCTGCAGCGGTGGCGGCAAGCGCGAGGAGGAAGGACAGACCATACACGCCCGTGACATCGCAGAGCTGCATCAACAAAGGGTGCAGTTGCGACTGTCCGAGCAAGCCCCAGGGACATCCCGAGAGGAGATGGGCGCGGGCATACTCCGCCGCGACGAACAACGCGGGAATGAGCAGCAGACGGAGCCGGCGGCCGCCCATCAGCGCAACCGCAATCCCGAACAAGCCAAAGTACAGACTGACGAACACCTGGGTCACCGCTGTGGTGAAAACCGCCGCTCCTAGCATCGAGAGCTGGAAATAGTCGTGTGCGGCGCGGAAGATCCAGAAGCCGGTGACGCCGAGCACGCCGACCGTCCCGGTGAACCAGCCAAGCAGGAAGCCACCGCATGCCCCTGCGCCGTCGAGGGCGAGGATGAGCGGAGTGAGTGCCACCCATCCGATGATGGAGAGGCTGAATGGAGGATAGATCGATGTCAGCAACACGCCACTGAGCGCCGCCAGCGCCCAGCGACGTGTCCCTCGATGGCTCCTGGAATTCACAGCGGCGCCGATGTTGTGCACGATCCCTCACGCGGACAGGGACGCGGGAATAACACGGAGTGGCGGCGCTTCCCAAGCGAGCCCTGCTGCGCGCGGGGGTGTGCGGTTCATGCTGCCTAGTGCGCTGTGGGCATGAACCCATGCGGTGGGGGTTACAGCGCTATGGGGCGCATCGCTTGGGTAGATTCGCTACCGCGGTGACGGTTTCATCCAAGTGAGTCGAGCGTGCTCGGCATTTGCTAGGATGGAATGGCGACCGTGGCATATGGAGCCAGAAGCCGGTACGCCGTGAGGCGCATGCGCAGGTATCGCATAGGGGTCGCGCTGTCGTGGGCGGTGATGTGCGTGCTGCATGCGGCGCCAGCCGTCGCGATTCCGGTATTCGCTCGCACTTATGACAAACCGTGCGGTACGTGCCACACCGTGTTCCCCCAGCTGAATCCGGAAGGCGAGAACTTTCGAGCCCACGGGCTCCACGGTTTGCCGCCGGCGATCAAGCCGCTGAAGGTGGGCTCGTCGTTTGATGTACCCGGAACGCTGCCGCTGGCGTTCTATTTGGGTGTCGGTGAAGACCT
This sequence comes from Binatia bacterium, assembly GCA_041497995.1. Lineage (GTDB taxonomy): Bacteria > Desulfobacterota > Binatia > HRBIN30 > HRBIN30 > DATKMS01. The sequence goes on from JBGQHM010000022.1 coordinate 20,137, forward strand.
CAGCAAGGTCGACGTCCCCGGACAACCAGACCCGACGCGCACTCACTTCAACCTCGACTACTTCAGAATTCTGGCTGGCGGGGAAATCGGTCAGCACTTCGCGTTTCTGATGGACTACGAATTGGTCGAGACAGAACCTGAAACCGGCGACATCACGATCAATTCGGTACCGTATCAGGCGTACGTGGCAGCGCATGCCGAGCCGTGGGGCTGGCTCGGAAACCTCAAAGCCGGATGGTACGAGCTGCCGTTCGTCGTACCGCCCACGATCCACCGGCTTTCCATCCGACCGTACCTGATCGACGAGCTCAGCGCGTGCGCGCTGCTGGGCGTGGCCCCGCCACACCGGCAGTGCGAGGACATTTCCGTACCAGGCAACACGCAGATCGGACTCGAACTGAGCGCCATGCAACCCGAGAGCGGCTTCGCGTGGGCCGCCGGTCTCACCAACGGCAGCAACAACCACCTCAACGACATCGCGAGCCGGGACCTCTATCTGCATGCGAGTCAGGCGTTCGGTCCGCACCGGATCGGCATCTTCTTTTTCTACAGCCCCGACCTTATCGGCGATGGCGTCGAGGACCGCGCCGTACGGGTCGGGCCGGCACTGGACCTCTACAGCCGCCAGTTTCGTATCCTCGGCCAATTCCTCGCCGAGTACGAATCGAATCCAACGGGCCACCTGCGGGCGCTCTGGTATTATGGCGGCTTCGTCGAGGCGAACTACCGATTGACCGCATCCCTGCTGTCGTTGCTGAGAGTTGACTCCGCGTGGATGCCGCGATTCGATGACACCATGCAAGGTGGCAACACGCAGGTGAGGCGGCAGCCCTGGGAGATCACCGGCGGTGTGCAGTGGCTGATCCTGGAGAATCTGAAGGCGGTTGCCGAGATCACCTACGGTGAGAGCCATGAATCCGTGAGCGATACCACCGGCAAGACTTGGGCCGGCAGTCTCCGTTTGGTCACGGCCTTCTGGCCCTTCACGCCTCCAGGATTGCGCGAATGGGTCACGCGGGAGAACGCCCCATGACGCGCGGCGCTCACGCCGCAATGATCGGGGTGTGTCTGCTGAGCGCAGTGGCCGCACGTGCTGCGACGATCGAAGGAACGGCTACCGTCCTTGGACGCCCAGCCGTCGACGCTGTGGTGTACCTGGAGGGCGCACATCCGTTGCCCCCGCCGTCACAGCGGGGACGGGTCGCAATGGATCAGAGGAACTTGGCGTTCGTGCCCGGTGTGCTCCCGGTGGCGCGTGGCACCACCATCGAGTTCACGAATAGTGACGATGTCCAGCACAACGTGTTCAGCCCCTCGGCAATTTCCGGCAAGTTTAATCTGGGTACCTACGGACCCGGGGCGACGCGCAGGGTCACCCTCAACGAGCCAGGCGACGTGCTGGTGTTGTGCAACATCCACATGGAGATGGAAGCCCACATCCTGGTGCTCGACGGGCCCTACTTTGTGACGGTTGGCCAGGACGGCAACTACCGCGTAGCCGACGTGCCCCAGGGCACGTACACCGTGAAGATCTGGCAAGGGCGTTGGTTGCCGTTCGCCCAGACGGTTGAGATGCCCGCTAGCGGCAGCCTGACCGTCAACATCGTGGCTGGAAAGTAGGTCCAGTCGACCATGCGGTTCCCGTCTTCGCCGCGCGGCTGGAGCATCCGTGTCAAGAGCGTGATACTTGCCAGCGGGTATCTGTTGGCACTCTCCGCCGTGTACGGTGCGTTCACCATCTATCTATGGCGGACCGAGACGTCCCAAGCACACGATCGCCTCCAGCAAACGGCGCGCATCGTCGCGGCCGAGCTCGATGCCTACGTTGAGTCCGGCGCGCAACGACTGCAGACAGTGCTGCGACTTCCGGGATTGACCTACGGCTTGCAGAGCATCCAAGAAGCCAGAGGCGACGGCTACATCCCGCCGTGGACGACCTTACATTACCTGTTCTTCAAATCGCCGGTGTTCTCGGGCGGGATATTTCTGCTCGACCGGACGGGGAAGGTGTTGTGGACGGAGCCGCCGGGCCTCCCGTGGCTGCACCAGACATTCACGGAATTGGTGCCGGTCGCCGAGATGCTGCAAGCCCGTCGCAGCGTGATCTCGGGTGTGCTCGACGGCGACCGACTATTGGCGCAGCCGCATGTCGTCATCGGCGCGCCAATCCAGAATGATAGCGGCGAGCTGCAAGGCATCCTGGCCGGCGTCATCGATCTCATGGCAAGTGAGTTCGGCGACATCATGCGCGCGGTATCGACGACGGGTGGACAGTTCGTCGAGGTTGTTGATCAGCACGGTGTCGTCCTCGCGGGCACCGACTCCGCGCGGCTCTTCCGGCCGGCTGCTCCCTTCCCGACGAGCGAAGCGACGCCGATGCTGGCGTCGGTGGCGCTGGCGCGTGCGCCGTGGCGAGTCGTCGCCGGACAGCCTCCTTCGCTGGCGCTGGCTGCGGTGTGGCAGTTTCAGCGTGCCCTGTGGGGTATCGGTATCACGCTGCTGCTCGTTGCCGGCGCGGTGGCCGCGCCGATCCTCAACGGATTCGTGCGCTCCGTCAAGCAGCTCACGGACGCCGCGGAGACCGTGGCGCGAGGCGATCTCTCGCAGCCGGTCGTCATCTCGCAGCGTCGCGACGAGCTCGCCGCGCTGGCGCGCGCCTTCGAGCAGATGCGGGTTGAGCTGGGACGCTCGCGGCGCGCTCTCGAGCAGCGCCTGGAAGAGCGCGAGGAATTGATCGGCATGCTGGTGCGCGCCAACGAAGAGCTGCAGGTCACACAAGCGCGTCTGATCGAGGCGGAACGTTTTGCAGCTATCGGAGAACTGTCGGCGGCAGTGGCGCACGGCATCCGCAACCCGGTTGCCGGCATCAAAGCGGCCGCACAGTTTGCCAGCCTGGACCTCTCCGACCACCACCCCCTGCGCGAAAACATCAGCGACATCATCGGCGAAGCCAACAAGCTCGAAGCACGCATCAAGACGCTGCTTGATTTTGCCAAACCGTTCGAGCCGCATCGTGTATCGTGCCGTGTGGACAAGATCGTCGTCGATGCCGTGGCCTCTCTGCGCAGCCAGGTGGCCGCACAAGGGATCGACCTGGTCGTTGATCTGGATCCCACCCTGCCCGAGGCCGAGCTCGACGACGCGCAGATCGAACAGGTACTGCTGGCGTTACTGTCGAACGCTGTCGAGGCGATGCCCAGTGGCGGCCGCATCACCGTCGCGGGCCGCTTGGCGACCAACGGCCAGTGTCTTCGCATCGAGGTGATCGACTCGGGACCAGGCATTGCGCCGGATCAGCTGGAGTCCGTGTTCAAGCTGTTCTTTACCACCAAGTCGAGCGGCACGGGTTTGGGCTTAGCGGTGGTGAAGAAGATCGTCGAACGGCATGGTGGGACGATCGCGGTGAAAAGCGAGCTCGGAAAGGGTTCGCGATTTACGATCACGCTGCCCCTTTCGCCTTCGCCTGTCGAGCCCGTCGATGGCGCGGTGCTCTCTACTGGAGCCAGCGGGTCGACACCGCCTCGATCAACGTGACCGCTCCGGTGATGAGGAAGATTCCCGCCGCGCCATACTTGATGAGCTTCTCCGGCAACCGCGCGCCGAGGACTCTCCCGACGATGATGGCCAGTCCATCAGCGACGACCATTCCAACGGTACTGCCCAGCCAGACGCTGACGAAGCTGTGGTGCTGGCTCGCCAACGTCACGGTCATTAGCATCGTCTTGTCCCCGAGCTCGGCTAGAAAGAAAGTGGTGCCAACGGTCATCAGCGGACCGAAGCGCCTCTCCGCGGAGCGATCGTCTTCGCCCAACTCGTCGCCGCGCAAGGTCCAGAGCCCGAACGCGATGAACGCCCCGCCGGCCAGAACCTGCACCCAGAAAACGGGGATGGTGAGGCCAACGATCTCGCCGAGGCCGACCGAGAACAGATGCACGAGCAGCGTTGCGCCGAACACGCCGAGCAACACCGTCTGCGTCGCATAACGAGTGGCGAACGCCAACGCAACGAGTTGAGTCTTGTCGCCCATCTCGGCGGCGAAGACGAAGAAGAGCGAGAGAATGAAGGGATCCGTCAGCGCCATTCTATTCTTCGAGGGATCGCTGCCGCTTCGATTTGCTGGGGTTGAACAGCCAGCGGCAATCGCGCTCAGGCGGCGTCTGAATCGAAGGTTGCCTCGTAGAGCGGCATCATAAAGCGAGTGATGGTGGGTGCTGTCAATGGCGGGAGCGTTCTGATCGGTTGGCGAGCCAGGGCTGAATCGGCGAGAGCGCAATACCAAACGAGAGGGGGCCGCCTTCAGCAGGACTGCAGGCGGCCCCCTCTCACAGTTGGAGATCAACCTCAGTAGTACGTGCCGGCATGGCCTCCACGGTCGTCCCCACCCCCGTTGTCGCTGCCATGCCCGTGACCGCCGCCGTTGCCGTGGCCGCCATTGTCATCGCCGGTCGGGTCGTCACCACCGCCGACTTGGCCGGGATTGGTCGAGGCACCCGCACACGGATTCGGCGTGCAGCTGCCAGCGCCCATGTCGATTCCGCCCTGCGCGATGCATTGCGCAGGAGTGCGGTCCTCGCATTCTGTGCCGCTGTCATCCGGCAAGCAGCAGCGGATCTCGGCGTCGGCGGGCGGCGTTGCGGTGCATGGGTTCGGGGTGCAGGTCGTTGCCGCGACCGCCAGTCCTCCCTGCGCGGCGCACTCGGCCGCCGTACGGTCCTCGCACTCGGGTCCGGAGTCGTCCGGCAGGCAGCACACGATGTCAACCGCGACGGGCGGGGCATCGGCGCACGGATTGGGCAGGCATGATGTCGCCGCCGACACCGTCCCACCCTGTGCCGTGCACTCGGCGCTGGTGCGGTCCTCGCACTCGCTGCCGTGGTCGTCGGGGATGCAGCAAATCACGTTGTCTGGCGAGGTGCCGGTGCTTCCTGCCGGCACGGTACCGACCAGCACGTCTGCCCCAGCCGCACTGCGCACCGTGAGGATCTGGCCGCGCGGGTCGAAGCCGAGCAGCAAGTCACGGCCACGTGGCCGCGAGCGGAATCGGACTCGTCCTGACCCGCCGCCTGTCGTCGACAGGACACCGACTCGTACCCCGCCGATCAAAATCTCATACGTTGCCTTCGCGTCCAGATTCCGAACCTGCACTTCGAAGCGGCCGTTGTCGCTCGTCCTTAAGATCAGACGCGCCGAGCCGCTCGCGGTGCTGTCGGCCACCGGCGTCAATTCGTGCTTGATCCTCTCCCGGGCTACTGCCGGTCGGCTACCTACCATCAGGATGCCCAGAGCCAACGCTCCGAAGGCTATCGAACCGATTGTCGCTTGCTTCATGATCGCTCCTCCTTGCTTTCTGCGGCCCCTCGGTCGCGCATCATGAGAGTGCATGGGCCATGCCGCCGGGTACCGCCGATTGTGTGGCCGATCAGTTAGGGCGACGGGCTGGCCGGGTGTGTTGCCTCACCCAGAGGCTTGCGGGATATCCCGCAAGCGGGTCCGCGACGCATGCGTGTCGATCGCTCCGGCGCTAGTCAGCAGCCTGTCGGACTTGGCAGCCCGGAGATACCCAACGGGGAGCGGAGCACCACAAGGACGCCGGCCGCAGGCCCTGGTCGACCGCTTCGGTGGATCAGTTGGTGCGGACAAGCAGGTTGGCGATGCGATTGCCGGAGGCGGTATTGTCGCCGAACGGTGCTTGTACCCCGGGCGCGGCGGAGAAATCGTCGCCCTTGCTGCGCCGGACGAAGAACCCGTAGCGCGTGTTGGAGTCGACCGAATTGCCGGACACCAAGTTGGTTGCGGTTTGGTCCATGTCGAACCCGTCCCCGTCGTTGAGCGCGGACACATTGTTGGTGAGGCGGCTGCTCTGCGACTGCGAGACCTGAATGCCGACTCCGTCGTTGGCGACGCTCTGGCTGTCGCTCAAGATACTTCCCTTCGCCTTCACCAAGCTCACGCCGACGGTTCCATTGCCGGCGACGCGTGTCGCGTTGATCAGCCAGTTCTCCGCGTTTGAAGAGTTGGTGCCTGCCCCGCCGTTGTCGAGGACAAGGTCGTCGACGCACGTCGTCGCTTTAGCGCTGCTCAGAAGGCCGTCGCCCGCGTTTTCGAGCGCCTGAACACGCCATATCTGAGCGCCGCTGCCCGAGATGCTGATGCCGGCGCCGAGGTTGTGCCAGGCGCGACATTCTACGAGACGCGCCGATGAGCTGCTAAAGGTGAATCCACTGCTTCCCCCGACCGTCGTGAGGTTTCGGATAGTGATGTTCCCGGCGCTTGCGGATAGGACGCTGGCCGACCCGTCGCCTTGGATGACGGTCGTGCCCGCGTCGTCGCCACGTAACTCGAGGGGGCGGTTGACTACGACATTTTCGCGATACAAGCCGGGTTTGACGCCGATGACAAGGAAGCCGTCACCGTTTCGGTCGAACACGCTATTGATCGCCGCCTGGATTGTCAGCGCCTGCGGGCTCGGCACCGTCAGATCGACTGGTGGCTGGTTGGCGCGCACGTCGACGCGATAGGGGATGCCACCGACAACGACCCCCTGGTACTCGACCGTCAAGGTCCCGGTGGTGCCGTCGGGAGTTCCGGGAGGAACCGCAACCGTGATCGGGATGCCATCGTCCCCCTTCACGTCTTTCACCTCCGGCTCCTGGGCCCCAAAGTCTATGGTGGTATGCGCGCCCGCAGCGGTTGGTCCGACGACTTGGAGCGGCGGGCTAGCGGCGAGTGTCACGGTAAATCCGGGAGGCGGGTCACTCGGATTGTCCCAGCGATCAACGGGCAGGAGCAAAAGCTGTCTGCTGTTGGCGGACGGGGTCGTGCCAAGGGCGATGCTGGTCACCGGGCGCGGAAACGCGAAGCCCGGAAGGTTCTCTCGGAAGGCGGTACGTGTCGCTGGCTGCGAGTAGGCCACGGCGGCATCGGTCGTCGGTGCGCTACCGTCCAGCGGCAAAGCGAACGGCAGTACGCCATCGGCGTCGGGCAGAGCGGCGAACTGAATAACCGGTTGTAAGGTTGTGCTGGGCCCTATCGGCACCGCCGCAGCGCGCAGCAGCTTGCCGAGATCCCGCTGCGGCAAGAATGGCTGCGCGGTAGTAATTGCGGGCCCGCTCGGAATGCTGCCGCCGAGAAAGTTGGCATCGAAGGGCCCCGTGAGCGCAAACGCGGTAAGCGCCACCGTGAGGCCGCCTTCACTCTCCGCCAGACCGGCGTGCACCATGAGCTCGCCGCGCGCGATTCCGCCGCTGAAGAGCGCTACCGCCCGTCCCACAGGCTCCAACTCCCGTACCTCGATCGCGTTGTCCGATGCGCCCGCCGCGTCCCGATTCGTCGGCCCAATCCAGCCATCCCCGTCGAGATCAGCGAAGGCAGCGACGATCACCGGGATACCGTCCATGTCAGCTGCAGCAAGAACGCTCCCCCACGGGGCCTGGCTGTTGGTCGCACCGTCCGACAGGAAGACGGTGAAGGGTATCTGTGTGCCGCCGGCTGCACGCGAGCCCGCGATGCCCACCGGCAGTGTTTGCAGCCCGCCGGCGGCGGCGGGCCGCGGGATGGTCGTGATGGCGTCGTAGAAGCCGCTGCGTACCACTAGATCGATGTCGCCGGAGACCGACATATCAATGATGTCGTCGATGGTTCCGAGAATGGCGTCGGGTCCGGGCTGAATGAGGGGAAAATCGGGCAAGAGCTCGTAGGGCAAACCGGTGGTCGGATCGATCGGGTCGCCGTCGAACACGGCGCTGACCGCGAAGCTCTGAGCTGGCGCCCATACGAGAGCCGCGAGGAGCGCTACGATCCGTACGGCGCGCGTCATAGCGTCACGGCCAGCTGGTTACTGGCGATCGGCTTGCCGTCGAAATCGGCGACAACCTGTACCGTCGCGGCACCGGGCGAGAAGCCGCGAGGTAGCACGAGGGTAATCTCGCGCTGCGTGAATCCAATGACCCCGGGTCCCGGTGCGGGCTGCACGGCGCCGCCACCGACGCTGATCGACACGGTACCCGCCAGGTCAAAGCGCGCGCTGAGCTGACCTTGTGTGACGACGACCGTGAGCGGCATACCAAGCTGGACGGCGTCCGCAAAACTGAAGCTGCCCTCCAAGCTGAGTGTGGTGGCGCCACCCGTTGCCCGGAAAGGGGTGGCTCGCATCAGAGCGAGACGCGGCTCAGTGAATGCCGCGTACAACGGCCCAGCGTGGCTCAAGAGGAGCGCGGCGATGGCTGCTCGTAGGGTGAAAAGACGCAGCCTGGGGGAAATGACCCGCCTTCTGCCTACACCTCTGCCTCTCGTTCGCTGCCATGTCACCATTTTTCAAGCACACCTCGCACGCGCCTCTGCGTGGCAGCAATATGGGAACCACTCGCAACGGATGTGCGCTGCCGCGAACGCCGAATCTCTCTGCATGGTCTTTGCTTCGCTCTCAGAGGTTGCGCTATGTGGGTGGGAAGACGAGCCGCACACCGCGTCACTCAGCGACTCCATGGAGAGAACATCAAGACGTGCATGGCCGGCAGCGGGCTGGAGGGCATGGTTGGTGGCGGCGGTTGCGGCAACCGTCGCGATCACCTGCACGCTCAACTCGCTCAAGTGGATTGACCGTCCCTTCCCTGGCTTCTTTCTGTGGGAAAACTTCCTCGTGCCGGCAGTGGGCGACACGGACTGGACCGGGTACCAAGCTGGAGTTCCAGTCCCGTCGCGCCTCATCGCAGCGGATGGAGAACCCGTCACCTCGGTCCCCGCCGTCTATCGCTTGGCCGCAAGCCTTCCGGTCGGAACGCCGGTGTCCTACAGCTTCGTCGCGGAATCCGGGGGGCCAGAGATCACGCTCTCGGTCCCGACCATGCGACTCACGGTGTCCGAGTACGTCTTGACCCTGGGCACCTACCTCGGTGTTGGGATGCTGCTGACATTGCTCGGGTTGACGGTCTTCTTCCTGCGCCCAGACGCACCCGCGGCGCGGGCGATGCTCAGTGGCGGGGTGTTGTGGGGACTGTACCTCGTCACTGCAGCCGACATCTTTGGTCCGGCCTGGTTTCGACCGCTCTGTCTTCTGCTCCAAGGGGTAGCGCCGGTCTCGCTCCTTCACCTGGCGCTGACGTTTCCGATTCAGCGCGACGTGCTCAAGCGCTACCCGTGGCTCCTGTGGGCGCTCTACGCCGCCGGCTGTGGGATCGGGGTGGCCAGCAACCTCGTCTTCAGCCGGTCGTTTGCGGCTACGCTCGCCCTGAACCGCGTCGATGCGCTCGCGATGGTGATCAACGGGGTGCTGCTGATGGCATCGCTCGCACACAGCTACTTCTACTCGCCGTCGGCAGCCGCGCGTCAGCGCGTGAAGATCGCCACGTTCGGCGGGTTTGCGGCGTTCCTCATTCCCATCGTCGGTCTGTTTGTGTTCTCGCTCCTCGGTGTAGGTTTTCCGCTCAACTACTTTGCCATGCCGCTGGCGTTCTTCCCGATCGCCATCGGCTACGCCATCGTCAAGCACGACCTCTTCGAAGTGGATGCGATCATCCGGCGCACGCTGGCGTGGGCCATCCTCACCGGCGTCATTGCCGCGCTCTACCTCGGCGGTGTGGGTACGCTGGAGATTGCGTTTACGGGTCACAGCGGCCGTGTGGCGCAGCTGGTGTTTCTGCTGAGTATCGTGGCGCTGTTCAACCCACTCCGGAACCGGGTGCAGGCCGCGGTCGACCTTCTGTTCGCGCGCGATCGGTACGACTATCGCAAGACCGTGACGGAGGTGAGCCAAGCGCTCACGGCGTTGCTGGATCTCGAGGCCGTGGTAACTCGTATTCTGCGCACCATCACCGAGACGATCCACGTGGACTTCGGGGCCGTGTGGCTGCGCGCGGCTGGCGCTGAATATCAGCTGCAGGCGGTCGGTGGTGCGCGGCAGGTGGCGGCGTTGCCGCAGCGTGTTGATGAGACGAGCCCTCTGGTGCACCGACTCGAACAGCAGCCGCAGCGCATTCTCACCGAAGATGATGTCGCCGGGCGCAATGGGCATCTCGGGGCGGAGCTCGGTCGCCTCGGCGCCACGTTGCTCGTCCCAATGACCTTCGAGCGGCGTTTGGTCGGGTTCCTGGCGCTGGGAGTCAAGGACTCCGGACACTTCTACTCGCGTGAAGACTTGGAGCTCCTGCGCACGCTAGCCAGCCAGGGCGCGGTCGCGGTGGAAAATGCGCGCTCGTACCGAGCCCTCATGCGTGCGAACGAGGAGCTGCGTGCGGCGCAATCACGCTTGATCGAGGCCGAACGGCTAGCAGCTATCGGCGAGCTCTCGGCCGCGGTCGCACACGGCATCCGCAATCCCGTCGCGGGGATCAAGGCCGCGGCGCAGTTCGCCAACCTCGAGCTGCCGAGCGATCATCCGTTGCGCGAGAACATCACCGATATCATCAGCGAGGCCGACAAGCTGGAGGGGCGGATCAAGACGTTGCTCGATTTTGCAAAGCCGTTCGAGCCGCACCCCGGCCGCTGCCGCGTCGAGCAGATCGTGGGCGATGCGCTCGCGTCGTTGCGCGTACAAATCAGCGCCCAGGGGATTGCGGTGGTGACCGATCTGGACCCTGAGTTGCCGGAGGCTGAGGTGGACTACGCCCAGATCGAGCAGGTCTTGTTGGCGTTGTTGTCGAATGCCGTCGAGGCCATGCCAGGCGGCGGCAAGCTACGAGTGAGTGCCCGGTTGTCCGCGGATGCGGAGCGTCTGTGCATCGAGGTCGCCGACTCGGGACCGGGCATTCCAGCCGAACAACTGGCGCGGGTCTTCAAGCTGTTCTTCACCACCAAGTCGAGCGGAACGGGCTTCGGACTCGCCGTTGCGAAAAAAATTGTCGAACGCCACGGCGGCACGATCGGCGTGCAGAGCACAGTCGGGGCGGGGGCGCACTTTACCGTCGAGCTACCCCGTCGACTCGCGAGCGCCGCGAGTTAGAAGGCTTTGCCCAGAAAGGCTCGAGGCGCCTCAATTCGTCATTCCCGCGAAGGCGGGAATCCACTCCGCCCCGCCACCTGGATGCCCGCCTTCGCGGGCATGACGCCTGCTGACCAGCCTTCTTGGACAAAGCCGAGTTAGAAGGTCAGTTGGTGCGTACGAAGACGTTGCCCTTGCGATTGTTGGTGACCGTGTTGTCACCGGGCGGCGGTTGGGTACCAGACGCGGCGGAAAAATCATCGTTCGGGCTGCGACGCACGAACAGGCCGTAGCCGTGGTTGGTATCCACCGTGTTCCCGGAAACCAGGTTGTCTGTGGTCGGGTTGCCGCCGCCCCGTGGCAACAGGAACAGCCCCGGAGCCTCGCTGCCTTTCGAATCGATATGCACACCATCGTCGTCGTTCACGGTCGAAAGGTTGCCCAGAACTTGGCAGCTTTGCGACGCAAGCAGTTGGATGCCCGGGCCGGTGTTGTCACCAACCTGGTTGTCGATGACGCTGGATCCGTTGGCGGCAACCAGCGTCACGCCGCCGGCGGCGTTCGTAGCGCTCAGGTTGTCGTTGAAGAGGGCGCTCTGGACCCCCGACAACGTCGCGCCGACGCCACCGTTGTCGAAGAGCTGGTTGCCTGAGCAGACGATGCCGGTCGCGCCATTGACTGAGAGTCCGTCGGCGCCATTTTCAGCAGCGTGATCTCGTACCACCCGTACTGAGGGCCCGGAGACAGCGATGCCAGCCCCGAGGTTGTGCCACGCCCGGCTGTCGATCAGCAGCGTCGACGCACCGGCCAGCGCAAAGCCGCTGCTGCCACCGACTGTGGTGAGCCCTTGGATCATCGAGTTCGGTGCGCTGACCGACACCACGCTTCCAGTGCCGTCGCCCGCGATGATGGTAGAACCAGTCCCCGCGCCGCGTAGCACGATCGAACGGTTGACCACGATGTTCTCATGATAGAGCCCCGGCCGCACAGTGACGACGAGCGCGCCGTCGTGGTTGCGGTCCGTGACCTGATTGATTGCTGCCTGGATCGTCGGCGCCGCGCGGCTCGGCGCGATGATGTCGGATCGTGGCTGATTGGCGCGCGCATCGATGCGAAAGGGCAGAGCGCCTACGACGACGCCGTCCTCTTCAATGATGAGCGTCCCCGTGCTGCCGTCTATCGTGCCCCGCTGGGCACGGACGGCGATCCGGACACCTCGCGCGGAGCTGAGGCGCACCGCTTCGCCTCGGCGCGCTTGCGCGGGCTGGACGAGATCGAGTGGCGCGCTCGTGTGCAACGAAAGCGACAGGGCCGGCGTGGGGTCGGCCGGATTCCCCCAACGATCGACGGGAACAAGCCGCAGGCTGCGGTGATTGGCTGGGGCCTGGGTGCCGACAACCAGCTCACCGACCGGTGCGGAGAGCGCGTGTCCCTTTGCGTCTTCGCGGAAGACCGCGCGCACGGCGGGTTGCGAATTGACGACCGCGACGTCGATCGTCGGTGAGCTGCCGTCTGTTTGCAGCGCGAACGGCGCCGTGACGCCGGGCGAAGGCAACATGACGAAGTCGATCACTTGCTGCAGGGTCGTGTTCGGTCCCACCGGAACGGCGCGGTCGCGGATGAGCTTCGCAAGGTCGCGCTGCGGAAAGAAGGGCAGCGCTGTGGCGATCGCCGGCCCGCTGGGAATGCTCCCATTGAAGAAGCTTGGATCGAACGGACCCGTGACTGCCATTGCCGCGAGGACCACCGTGAGCCCGCCTTGACTTGCCGGCCGCCCCGCATGCACGGCGACGGCACCGCGTGCGACACCACCGCTGAACAACGCGACGGCGCGGCCGACTTGCTTCAACTCTTCAACCTCGAAGCGATTGTCGGTCGCACCCGCAGCATCTTGATTGGTCGGGCCGATGAAACCGTCACCATCGAAATCTGCAAACGCAGTCACGATCACCGGAATGCCATCCATGTCGGCGGCCGCCAGCAAGTGCCCCGAGGGGGCGGCAGCACTGACCGCACCGTCGGAGAGAAAGACAGTGAACGGAATCTCTGTCCCGCCACCTGCGGTTGAGCCAGCAACGCCGTGCGGCAGCGCCGCGCGGTTCCCTTGGGCTGCGGGTGGTGGGATCGTGTCGGCGGCGAGTGGCGAGCCGCTGCGCACTACCATGTCGATGTCGCCGATGATCGACGTGTCGACGATGTCGTCGGCAGTGCCGATGAGTCCATCGGGCCCGGGCATCACCAGGGGGAAGCCCGGCAAGATCTCGTACGGCAGGCCCGTGGATGAATTGACCGGATCGCCGTTGAACACGGCGCTCACCGCGAAGGCGGCTGCCGGCACGCAGGCGAGGACCGCGACGAGCAC